>CAYMQZ010000173.1:2543-4394 GCA_964392705.1 uncultured Gemmatimonadota bacterium | reverse complement strand
GCGGCCGCGGCAGCCGCCCTTCTGTCGGCGTTCGCCTGCGGTCCCGCGACGCCCCCCTCCGAGCAAGGGGGGCGGGACCGCGCCGCGCCCCTGGACCTCTCCGCCTACCGGCTGGTCGACCTGACCCACGCGTTCGGCGAGGAGACGGTCTACTGGCCGACCGCACCCTCGGGGTTCGAGCGCGAGACGCTGAGCGAGGGGGTGACGGAAGGGGGCTGGTACTACTCGGCGTACGCCTTCGCGGCGCCGGAGCACGGGGGCACGCACCTGGACGCGCCGGTCCACTTCGCGGAGGAGGGCCAGGCGGCGCACGAGATCCCGCTCGAGCGGCTCGTGGGCGGGGCCGTGGTCATCGATGTCTCGGCCCGGGCGGCCGAGAACCCGGACTACCGTCTGTCGGCCGAGGACGTGCGCGGCTGGGAGGGGCGGCACGGTCGGATCCCGGCCGGGGCGATCGTCCTCCTGCGCACGGGGTGGGGAGACCGCTGGCCCGACCGGCTGGCCTACCTGGGAGACGACGCCCCGGGCGACGCGTCGAACCTGCACTTCCCGAGCTACGGGCCGGACGCCGCCCGGTTGCTGGTGGAAGAGAGGGGGGTGGCGGCGCTAGGCACCGACGTGGCGTCGATCGACTACGGCCAATCGACCGAGTTCCAGGTCCACCGGATCGCGGCCGCCCGCGACGTGCCCGGCTTCGAGAACCTGGCGAACCTGGGCGAGCTCCCGGTCACGGGCGCGATCGTCGTGGCGCTGCCGATGAAGATCGAGGGAGGGAGCGGCGGCCCGCTCCGGGCGATCGCGCTGGTGCCGCGCCGCTGAGGTTCAGTCGCCGAAACGCGGCCGCTTCCCCCGGCCTCCCCTCTAGCTTCCCGCGGCCCGGCCTCTAGACGTACACCTGTACAGCTAGAGGCCGGGCCACCGCAACGCCGCTCCTGCCCGCGGCCGAAGGGCGGCTCGTGTCATCTCAACTCTTTCGCAAGCGGATCGAGCCGTTGACCGTCTTCAGCTCGATCTCGGGCCCGCCGTCGCCGATCGTCCCCTGGATCTTCTTCGGGCCCCAGCGGCGCGTGGTGACGTTTCCCTGGATCGTGAGCGCGAAGTCGGTGTCGAAGTCGCCGTTCACGGTCTCGGCGCGCACGTGGGCGCCGGCCCCTTCCGGGAGGGCCACCTCGATGCCCCCGTTCACGGTGTGGAAGGAGAGGTCGCCGCTTCCCACCCGACCCAGGCTGGCCTCGATCGAGCCGTTCACCGTGTTGGCACGGGCCGAGCCGGAGGTGCTCACCTCGACGTTCCCGTTCACGGTCGTGGCGTGCACGTCGCCGCGCAGGCCCGTGGCCGCCACGTTCCCGTTCACGGCCCGGGCGCGCAGCTCGACGCCGGCCGGCACCCGCACTCGGAAGTTCACGAAGGTGTCGTTGTTCCGCACGTTCATGCGGCCCTCGTCCCCGGGCCGGCACTGGTTGGGCTGCCGGCCCGCGGGAGTGGGATAGACCGCGCAGATCGTCACGCCGCCCGCGTGCTCGACCACCTCGATCGTCACCTCCGAGGGATCCCCGCGCTTCGCGTCCTTGGTGGCTTCCACGACGACGCGGGCTCCGGAGGCCGGCTCCGCCGTCACGTTGCCGTTCACGCCCTTGATCTCGACCTGCTCGCCGCGCCCGAGCTCGCCTTCCCAGCTCCAGGTCTCCTGCGCCGCCGACGGGCTCGCGAGCAGGAGGAGCGGGACGAGCGCCGTGGCGTGGGCGAAGGAACGTCCGGTCCGGATCTCGCGCATCGTGCCTCTCTCCCGTGTGTCGGTGTGTGGTCCGTAGGGTTCCGCCAACTACCGGTCCTCGGGAATTCGCTGGCCGG
>CAYMQZ010000173.1:0-2443 GCA_964392705.1 uncultured Gemmatimonadota bacterium | reverse complement strand
CTACCGGTCCTCGGGAATTCGCTGGCCGGGCCGGATGAGACGGATCTCGCCGTCGAACGACTGGAGCTCGAGCCGCGCCCCGCCGTGCCCGATCGTGAACTCCATCCGCTTCCCATCCCGGCGCCCTTCCCACGCGATCGGGAAGGAGGCGCCGAACTCGCCGGCCCAGGTGGCGATCGACACGACAGCTCCCGCGTTCTCCGGAACCGCCACGTACAGGTCCCCGTCGTGGGTCGAGAGCCGGTACACCCCGCTCGGGCGCAGCTCGCCCGCGAACAGGATGTCGCCGTCGACGGTCTGGGCCTTCACGTTCGAGGAGGCCACCCCCTCGAGCCGGACATCGCCGTCCACCGTGTTCACGGAGATGTCCCCGGACACGCCGGCGAGCCGGGTGTCCCCGTCCATGCTGTGCAGCTCGATCCGGCCCGAGGCGTCCCGGACCTCGATGTCGCCCTCGACGGTGTGGAGGGTGACGACCTCGGAGCCGCCCGCCAGCCGGATGTCCCCTTCCACCGTCTCCACGGTGACTCCCCGTCGGACGCCCTCGATCTGCACGTCCGCGAAGGGCGCGTGCACCTTGAGCGGGCTGCTCGCCGGCACGTTCACGATCAGGTCGCCGTCCACGGGCTCGCCCCAGCGGCCGCCGGCGTGCAGCGTGAGCGTGCCCGAGGAGCGCGAGACCCGCACGCGGGTCTCCTCGTCCTCGCCGCCCCCGACCACCTCCACGGCGTCGCGATCCCAGCCGCGGACGACGACCGTGCCCTCGTGGAGCTGGATCACCACGCGCGTCCCCGGATCGACCCGGACCAGCGTGTCGCTCCCGAGCGCCTCGACCGCGGGCTCCGACGGGGTCGCGGTCGCGAAGATCGCGAGCCCGAGGTTGGCGGGATCCACGAGGGTCGTGGGGTTCGAGGCGTTCACGGGACCCCCGAGGCCCGCTCCCGTCATCGCCAGGGCCAGAATGCTCGCCAGCATGCTCACTCTCTCTCCTTTATCGTTCGTGCCCGGCGACGTCTCGTGGCCGGGTCGCCCATCGTTCGGTTCGCCGTTTCCTCGTGCCTGGGCGTCCTGACGCCTACTCGCGCGCGACCGCCAGGACGGCCGTCTGCTGCAGGAACTCCACCTTGCGCCGCATGGTCTCCGCCAGATGCTGGTTCACGTACGCGTCGGCGGGATCCTCGCGCAGCGCGCGACGCGCCTCCGCGATGGCGCGGTCGATGGTTCGTAGGCTCTCGCGAATCCTTTGCACCGTCGCCGTGTCGAGCCGCTCCCCCTCCTGGAAGATGGCCGTCTCGAGCTCGGCGATCGCCGCCTGGTAGCGGGCCAGCGTCGAGCTCTCGGGTCCCGGGCGCTCCGCCGCGGTGGCCAGCGTGACGCCGGTCGCCGGTTCGAAGCCGCCCGCGGCGGCGCCGGGTACGGCGCCCTCCGACCCGGCGGAGGTCGCCAGCCACACGCCGCCTCCGGACAGCGCCACGAGCGCGATCGCGGCCGCGGCGAGCTGGGGCAGCGACAGCGTGAAGCGCCGTCCCGCTCGCCTCTCGCGCCGGCGACGCGCCCCGGAGAGCGACAACGCCCCCGCCGCGCCGTCGGCCTCGCCCGCCTCGGCGGAGCGTCCGGCGCGGGCGATCCGGGCGGCGATCTCCGGCCACAGGTCGCGGGGAGGCTCGGCGGGCTCGAGGTCACGGGCCCGGGCCACGACGGCGCGCAGCTCCTCCAGCGCGCGGGCACACGCCTCGCACCCCGCCAGGTGCCGCTCCAGCGACTCGGCCTCGGCCGCCGGCAGCTCGCCGTCCAGATAGTCGGACAGCCGATCCGCCCAGCGATCCGGTCCGTCCGTCGGCTTCGTCATCTCGGTTCCCGTCTCTTCACTCTCGGTTCGCGTCTCCTCACCGGTACAGGTGCTCCCGTAGGATCAGCCGCGCCCGGTGCAGCTGCGACTTCGAGGTGCCTTCGGAGATCTCCAGCATGTCGGCGATCTCCCGGTGCTTGTACCCCTCCACGTCGTGCAGGACGAAGATCTGCTTCGCTCCGTCCGGCAGGTGCCGGATCGCCGACTCGAAGTCGATCCGGATCTCCGGCGATCCGTGGCCGCCGATCCGCGTCGCCGCCCGGTCCAGCGCCCGCTCGTCCGAGGCGAGCCGCCCGCGGCGGACTGACTTCGTGCGCTGACGGCCGTAGATCACGTTAACCGCCAGCCGGTGGAGCCAGGAGCTGAACTGCGCCTCGCCCCGGAACGTGTGCAGCTTCTGCCACGTGCGGACGAATACGTCCTGCGTCAGCTCCTCCGCCTCCTGGTCCGACGTCATGCGGCGGGCGAGCGAGTACACGCGCGCCGCGTGGCGATGGTACAGGCGCTCGAACGCCTGCGGGTCCCCCTCGGCCGCCAGCGCGACGTCCGCCAGGTCGGAATCCTGCGAGCCGTCCTCCTGTCGGGCCGGGCTGC
>CAYMQZ010000172.1:2774-6013 GCA_964392705.1 uncultured Gemmatimonadota bacterium | reverse complement strand
GCCGCCCAGGATCTCCTCGAACAGGGCCAGGACGCGAGGATCCTCGTCGGCCCGCCGCCCCAGCCAGAAGAGGGCGCTCTTCCGGAGCTCGGGCTCGGGGCTGGTGCGGGCCACCTCGAGCAGCGCGTCGAGCGCCCGGCCGCTCTCGTGCCGCGAGAGCGCGAAGACCGCGTGCTTCCGAACCTCGAGCTCGCCCTCGTCGCGGATCACGGACTCCAGCCCCTCGACGGCCTTCTCGCTCGCCGCCTGGCCGACCCAGAAGACCGCGGCCTCGCGGGTGCTCCGGGGGATCCGCGCCTGGCGCGCGATCTCGAGCAGCCGGGGCCAGGTGACGACGTCGCGCGCGACGACGGCGGGGAAGATGGCGTCCTCCCCCACCTTCCCCCGGGCGCGCTCGGCCAGATCGAGCAGGAACGCCGTTGCCTCGGTCGGCTCCACCCGTCCCACGTCGGTGATCCTCCCCTCCCGGGGCTCCGGCTCCGGACCGACGGAGGCCTCGAGCCGCTCGACCTCGCCTCCGACGACCTCCAGGTCCACCCACATCGGCCCGGGCTCGCAGTCGCAGTCGCAGCGCCCGTCGTGGCCGGAGACATGGATCCCTCCCCGCCGACCGCAGACGCCCTCCCGGACCTCGAAGGCGAAGCGGACCCAGCCGTCCGGGGCCTCCGCGACGCGTCGCTCGAGCGTCTGCGCGGAGGCGGGAGCCGCGTCCACGGCCACGACCGCCAGGGCCGTGGCGGCCAGGGTCGCGAGGACGACGCCCCCGAGGGCGGGTCGCCGTGGCCGGGCCCGCCGCCGGCGAGCCCGCCGCGGCCGGTCACGTCGCACGGGGCTCACGGAGACTCCAGGAGCTGGATCAGGAAATCCGCGGCCCGTGGATCGTCCGAGCGGCCCAGCCAGAAGATGGCCTGCTTGCGGATCTCGGGATCGCCCTCGGTACGGGCGATCTCGAGAAGGCGATCGACCGCCGCCTCGTCCTCGGAGCGTGAGTAGACGAAGACGAGCTGGACCTTCATCTCCCGGTCAGTGAGCGACTCGTAGAGCCCGTCCAGCCGGTCGATCCCCACACCGGCCTGGCCGGCCCAGAAGAGCGCCTGCTTCCGCACCTCCGTGGACTCGCTCTCGTCCAGAACGCGGCCCACCAGCCAGTCGATCGCGGCGGGATCGTCCGCGTTCTGCGCGGCCGCGTGGAGCACCTGCGACTTGAGATCCGCGGAGGAGAGCCGTCCGTACAGCTGGGCCAGGGCTTCGATGTCGTCGAAGGCGTCGTGACGGCTCAGCCAGAACACGGCCTGCGCCCGGCCGGCCTCCGGCTTCGACTCATCGAGAGCGTAGGCCCGCAGGACCTCGAGCGCTCGCTCGCTCGGGTGCCGAGAGAGGGCGAACAGGGCGTTGTTGTGGAGCTCCGGATCCGCCTCGCTCGCCAGGATCTCCTCGAGCGCCGCGACTGCGCCCTCGCCCTCCACCCGCGACAGCCAGAAGACCGCCTGTCCGCGCACCTCGGAGCTGGGGTCCTCGCGGACCACCTGGAGCAGCAGGCCCTCGGCCCGCTCGCCCGCCTTCTGTCCGATCAGCCAGGTGGCCTGGGCGCGCAGGGGCTCCGAGCATTCGTCCCGACGGGCGATGACCTTCTCGAGCACGGGCAGGGCCCGCTCGGCGTCCATCATGAGGAGCGCGTTGAGCGCCGCGGTCTGGACCTCGGCCTCCTCGCATCCCTCCTGGAAGCCGCGCCCGAATCGGCCGGTCACCCGACCCGGCACGCCCGCCACGCCGGGAACTCGGGCGCCCTCGAGGCCCGCGGCGGCCTCCTGGAGACGGGCCTGGTGCATCGCGGCCTCGGCCTGCATCAGGGTGGCCTGCGTCTGTATTCCCGACACCTGGGCCTGCGATCGGGCTTGCTGTATCGGCGCCGTGGCCAGCATCGCCTGCCGGGCCACGCTCGCGGCGGCCTCCGCATCCCCGCTCCGGGCCAGGGCTCCCTCGATCCTCATGCGCAGGGCGGCGGCGTCGCCCCGCTCGGCCGCGACCGGAAACTCCTCGAGCACCCGCTCGAGCGCCCCGAGCGCGCGCTCGTAGCTCTCCGTCCGGTAGAGGGCGTACGCGTTCCAGTAGAGCGCGTCGCCGGCCCGGTCCCAGGTCGGATGCTCCCGGGCCACCCGCGCCAGCAGCTCGGCGGCCTCCGTGTAGCGGCCGCTGTTCAGAGCCTCTCGACCCCGCCGGTAGAGCTCGGCCGCGGGATCCTCCTGGAGTGGCCGGGCCCCGGCGGTGGCGAACGGGCCGCTCGCCGCCGCGAGGGGCTCGGCCCCGGTCGGCGCGAGGATCAGGGCCAGGCCCAGGGAAACCCGAGCGAGGATCGCTCCCGACGCGCTCCGTGCGGTTCTATGATCTCTCATTTCCCATTTCCCTTTTCCGAAGCCCGCGCGTGAAGGGCGGGCCCTGGTTCCAATCTCCCGGCCGCCATGGCCGGGCGACACGGCTCTCGCCACCGCGATCAGGTCCCGGTCACGCCCACCGGCCGTTCCGGCGAGGTCGCCCGGAGCCGCGACAGCACGTTGCGGCGCTCCATGGCGTCCACGACCCACTCCCGTTCCTCCGTCCCCTCCCCCAGGCGAACGATCTGGACGAGGACCAGCTCCAGCTCCTCGAGCAGGGGCCCGAGGCGCGGATCCTCGCTCGCCGACCAGTCGAGCAGCAGGCGGGTCTCGGTCAGCAGCTCCCGGGCCCAGCGTCCGGTCCCCGTCTCGGCGTCGGCATCCGGCCCGTCGAGGCGGAAGGCGGTGAGGAACGTCTCCACCCGGCTGAGGTGACGGGTGGCCGCCATCCGTCCCACGGCGTTTCCGACCTCGGGCTCCCCGCGTGCCGGGACCGACGGCCCCCGGGCGCGCTCGTCGATCTCCGGTCGCCGCGGTCCGGCCGCGCGCCCCGGGTCCGCGGCGGCCATCCGCTCGCCGACGACGAGGCCCTCGCGGCCGGCGGGAGGCGCGTCGGGCCGCGGCTCCTCGCGCTCGCCGGTGGTCCCGGAGCGGTTTGGTCGTCCCTCGTCACCGCCCGCCGCGGGCGGCGCTTCGCCACCCTGCTCGGCCGCCTCGACGGCCTCGGCGATGGCCTCGGTGCCCGTTTCCGTCGCCATGCGTCCCCCGTCCTCCCTTGGACCGGGGATCGTCCCGCGGCCGATCAGGGCGCCCAGCGCGAGCGCCGCCGCGATCCCGGCGGGCCAGAGCAGCCGGGGCGAGGCGAGC
>CAYMQZ010000172.1:0-2674 GCA_964392705.1 uncultured Gemmatimonadota bacterium | reverse complement strand
GCGGACCGGTCGAGCTCCGGATCCCCGGAGCGGACGGCATCCGGGGCGAGTCCGAGGTCGTCGACCCGCCCACCGTCCGCTACTTCCACCGGCCCGCCGTCCGCTGCGAGCCGCCACCCGGCCTCCACGGCCGGCCACAGGGCATCGGCCGGGGTCTCGGGCGGCGCGTGGTAGCCCGCGGCCTCGCGCCGCAGGAAGGCGACGAAGCGCGCGTCGGGCTCGTACGCCTGCGCTCGACGCCCTTCGCGCCCGCGTCCCTCGGCTCGCCCCTTTCCGCGCTCGTCGGTCATCGGATCCCTCGGCCCCGGCATCGCTCGGACCGGCTCAGGAGGCCCACTCGTCGGCGAAATCGGCCAGCTCCTCGCGGAGCCGGGCCCGGGCCCGGAACAGCTGGGACTTGGACGTCCCGGGGTGCACCCCGAGCGCGTAGCCGATCTCCTCGTGCGTATAGCCTTCCAGGTCGTGCATGATGAACACCGTCCGGTATCCCTCCGGCAGCTCGTCGATCGCCGTCTCCAGGCGCCCGCGAAGGTCCGGCTCCAGGCGCCGTCGACCGGGTCCGGCCCGAAGGTCCTCGCGCAGCTCGCTCGTCTCCCGCTTCCGGATCCGCTTCAGCTTCCGGAGCCCGTTCAGGCAGACCGAGCAGGCGATGCTGCCCAGCCACGTCCCGAACGCCGCCTCGCCCCGGAATTCCTCGATGCGGGTGAACGCGCGGACGAACGCGTCCTGGGTGAAATCCTGGGCCAGGTGGTCCTCGCCGGCCATCCGGTAGCAGAGGCGGTAGATGCGGTCTACGTGGGCGTCGTACAGCGCCCGGGCCGCCCGTCCGTCCCCGTCGATGACCCCCTGGATCAGCTCTCGCTCGTCCACCCGGTCGCCGTTTCGTGGCAAGGCACCCTTCCGGATTCGCCTCGTAGACACGATCCGCCGGAGGAGAGTTGCGTGGAGGGCGGCAGGCGCCGGTCGGAGGCGAGCCGGCTGAAGCTCTCTCCCTCTACCTGACGGGCGACTCGGCCGGCCGCGGCCGGGTCGGGCCGTCATTCACCGGAGCGCGACCCCAGCACCTCTCGGAGCTTCGACACGACCATGTCGATCGCGACCTCGTTCGAGCCTCCCACGGGCACGATCACGTCCGCGTACCGCTTGCTGGGCTCCACGAACTCGAGATGCATGGGTCGTACGGTCCCCCGGTACTGCTCGATCACGGACTCGAGGGTGCGCCCCCGGTGCTCGATGTCCCGCTGGAGCCTGCGGATGAAGCGGATGTCGGGATCGGTGTCGACGAAGATGCGGATGTCGAGCCGCTCCCGAATCGCCCGTTCGGCCAGCACCAGGATCCCGTCCACGATCACGACCGGGGTCGGCGCGGCGGGTCGCGTTCGCTCGGTCCGCTCGTGCGTGGTGAAGTCGTAGACCGGCACCTCCACGGTCCGGCCCTCGCGCAGGTCGTCCATGTGGCGGACGAGCAGCTCGGTCTCCAGCGCGTCCGGGTGGTCGAAGTTGATGCGGGACCGCTCCTCCAGCGTGAGCTCGCTGTAGTCGCGGTAATAGGAGTCGTGGTGGATCAGGCTGACGGGATGGGGAGCGAGCCCCTGCATGATTCGCTCGACGACGGTCGTCTTGCCCGAGCCGCTGCCGCCGGCCACGCCGACGAACAGCGACCGGTCGGCGTCGGGCTCCTGCTCCGTCGTCGCGGTCTCCTCCATAGGGCCTCCTCGGTCGCGGCGGTCGGTGCGGCGTGACCATGATAACGTCGGGCCTGGCGGCGCGCAGTCGATGCCGGCGGCGCGCAGTGCCGCGGCGCGCGGTCGACGTCGCAGCCCGCGGTCGACGCCGCGGCGAGCCCCATCACCGGCGCGACTCCCGTGTCGCGGCAGGACCCGGCGTAGGCTATCTTCCCTCAGGGGTCGCGCTCCAAACCGCACGAGCAGGATCGGTGACGCGTGCCACGAGCAGGGAGCTTTCCGGTAGTCCACCGCCGTCTCGCCCGGGCGTTCGCGATCTCCGCCTCGGGCCTCGTCGCTGCGGCGGCCCTCCTCCTGTCGGCCTCGGAGAGCTCCGCGCAGGCCTCCCGCCGGTGCCTCGATGAAGCCCGGGTGGCCACGCATCCGGCGCTCGTGGGCGTGGTCCGGGATGCCGGCTCCTCGGTTCCCCTTCCCGGCGCCCGGGTGGTCGCCGAGTGGGAGGGAGGCGAGCTCGCGACGCAGGCTGGGGAAGAGGGCCTCTACGGGCTGTGTGGCTTGCCCCACGAGACCGCGATCCTGGTGCGCGCGGACCTGCCGCCCACGCGGGGACCGACGTCGCGCGTGCAGCTGGCGACCGGCGAGACCCGCGCCCTGGATCTCTCGTTCGACCTGACCGTGCTGGCGGCGGAGGCGGGGGGCGTCGTGGGGACGGTGCGCGACGCCGAGACGCTGCGCCCGGTCGTCAGCGCGCTGGTGGGGATCGAGGGGGCGGGATACCAGACTCTGACAGGAGCCGACGGCAGCTTCGCGCTGCGCGAGGTGCCCGCCGGGACGGTCACCCTGGAGCTGCATCACGTCGGCTACGGCGATCAGCGGAGGCCGCTGGAGGTTCCGGCCGGCGCCTCCGTCGATGTCGAGCTGCGGGTGGCCGCGCAGCCGATCGCCCTGGAGCCACTCGAGGTCCGCGTCCGCGGCCGCCGGTCCGTCCG
>CAYMQZ010000171.1:4644-6020 GCA_964392705.1 uncultured Gemmatimonadota bacterium | reverse complement strand
CGGGAGCACCCAGAAGCGGTCGCCCGGGCCGGCGGCGGCCACGACCTGCCGCGCACGCTCCACGAGCAGCTCCAGCAGCGTCGACTCCCCCGCGACCCGGCCGGTGCTCGCCGTGTTGTCGACGACCAGCGCCACGTCCGTGGGTCCGTGGTCCGCCGGCTCGCCGCGGCCCACCAGCGGCCCGGCGGCCGCCAGGACCAGGGTCAGGAGCAGGGCGAGTCGCACCGCCAGGAGCCGCAGGTCGGAGGTCCGGAGCGAGCGGACCGTCGCCTCGCGCGCGGAGCTCAGGTAGCGGATGGCGGGGAACGCGACGCGCCGCGTCGCCTCGCGCCGGCGCAGATGAACCAGCAGCGGCACGGCCACGAGGGCGCCGAACAGCAGCGCCCACGGGGCGAGAAAGCTCACCGGGCCCCCGAGCCGTCGGCTACCACGCCCCGGAGCGGGCCCCCAGGAAGCGCCGGAGCGCGGCGCCGAGCGGCGTGTCGGTGGTCAGGCGGACGTACTCCGCGCCCATCCCGAGACAGGCGCGCCGCCAGTCGGCCAGGCCGCGCTCCACCGCGGCGCGGTACTTTCCCCGGAGCGTCGCGGAGTTCCCGCGCACCTCCTCGCCCGTCTCCGGGTCGAAGAAGATCGCCTCGCCGGCCGGGGGCAGGTCGCGTTCCCCCGGGTCCATGATGTGAAAGACCAGGACGTGGTGGCCCGCGGCCCGCAGCCGACGGAGCGCCCGGCGCGTCGGCTCGGGCTCGAGGAGAAGGTCGGAGATCAGGATCACCATCCCCCGATGGCGCACCCGCGCGGCCAGATCCGCCGCCGCGTCCCCCGCGTCCGTGCCGCCCTCCGGCTCCTCCGTCTCGAGCGCCCGGACGATCCGCCACCACGCCCCCCGGGTCGACCGCGGCGGCAGCTGGGTCCGGACGGCGGCGTCGAAGACGACGAGGCCGGGCGCATCGCCCTGCCGGAGGAGAAGCAGCCCGAGCGAGGCCGCCAGCGCCTTCGCGTAGGCCAGCTTGGAGGGAAGCTTCGCGGGCTCCGAGCACCAGCCCATGGATCCGCTCGCGTCGAGCAGGAGGTGCGCCCGGAGGTGGGTCTCCTTCTCGAACTGCTGGATGTAGATGCGGTCCGTGCGCGCGTAGACCTTCCAATCCACGAAGCGCGTGTCGTCGCCCGGGTTGTAGAGACGATGGTCGGCGAACTCGACCGAAGGTCCGCGTGCGGGGGAACGGTGGAGGCCGTAGAGGAATCCGTCCACCACGCCGCGCGCGAGCAGCTCGAGGTCGCCGAGGCGCTCCAGCTCGCGGGGGTCCATGAGGTCGAGGCGGGGCATGCCGAAGAGTAGCGACCGGCTCCCCGGTCGGCGAGGGGCGCCCGGCCGCTCG
>CAYMQZ010000171.1:0-4544 GCA_964392705.1 uncultured Gemmatimonadota bacterium | reverse complement strand
GGGCGCCCGGCCGCTCGACGAAGGGTCAGGCACACGGGGCGAGATTCCGGGTATCGCACCCCGCGCACCGACCCGGGCGCTCGCTGGCGAGATGTGCGAGCGCAGTCGTTCGAATTCCACCATCCGATCACCCGACAGCCGGGAGTAGGAGTCCGTGAGCGCGTCGTTCCCCAGGAACTCCAGGATCGCGATCCTCGGCCTGCTGCCGATCGCCGCCGCCGCCCCGGCCTGTGCGCAGAGCGCGCCGCCGGTCGACGAGGGAGGAGCGGCGACGATCACGGCCCCGGAGCTTCGGGCCCGCGTGGAAGCGCTGGCGCACGATTCGATGGGTGGCCGCGGAACGCCGAGCCCCGGCCTCGAGCGAGCCGCCCGCTACGTCGCATCGAAGTTCCGCACGTTCGGCCTCCGGCCGGGCGACGGGGACAGCTCCTTCCAGCAGCGCTATCCGATCACGGTGATCCGACCTGGACCTCCGGCGGCGCAGTCCCTCCGGCTCCGGGGCCCGGACGGCGAGTGGTCCCTGGATCCGAGGACGGAGTTCCTCGCGGTGCCCGTGGCCGATCAGGCGCGCGGCGAGGGGCGGCTGATCCCCCTCGCGTCGGGCGACGAGCGGAGCGACGTGCGCGGTCGAGTGGTCGTGGTCCGGATTTCGCAGCGCGAGCTCGGGGATCTGCTCGGCAAGGCGCGGGACCTGCTGACCGACCGTGGAGCCAGCGGCGTGATCCTGGTCGTGCGCGGCTCGCGCTCCTACGTGGACGGCCTCCGCTCCTTGTTCGGATCCGAGCGGGTCTCCCTGGGCGAGCCCTGGGAGTTTCCGGCACCGCTGGCGGTCGTCTCCGCCGCGGCCCTCCCGGAGCCCTTCTCGGCGGCGCTGGATGCGGGAGACCTTTCCGGCTGGTGGGCGCGGCTGCACACGGAGTCGCAGGTCGAGCTCGCCGAGGGCCTGAACACGGTGGGCTGGATCGAAGGATCGGATCCCGTGCTGCGTTACGAGTACGTGGTCTTCACGGCGCACATGGACGGGCTGGGGACGGGGCGTCCCGTGGCGGGCGACTCGATCTACAACGGAGCCGACGACAACGCGTCGGGCACGGCCACGATCGTCGAGCTGGCGCAGGCGTTCGTCGAGCGCGGGACCAGTCCGCGCCGCTCCCTGGTGTTCATGACCCTCAGCGGCGAGGAGAAGGGGTTGTGGGGCTCCCGCTGGTACGCCGAGAACCCGCTGTTCCCGATCGGACGCACCGTGGCCAACCTGAACGTGGACATGATCGGCCGGAACTGGGAGGACACCGTGGTGGCGATCGGGAAGAACGCGTCGAGCCTGGGCCCGCTGGTCGAGCGCGTGGCCGCCGAGCACCCGGAGCTGGGCCTCACCGTGATCGACGACCCCTGGCCGCAGGAGCGCTTCTACTACCGGTCCGACCACTACAACTTCGCGCGGAACGGGGTGCCGATCCTCTTCTTCTTCAGCGGGGTCCACGAGGACTACCACCGCCCCTCGGACGAGCCCGGCAGGCTGAAGTATGATAAGATGGCTCGGATAGGGCGGCTGATGTACCATCTCGGGAGCGAGGTGGCCGAGGCCGAGGAGCGGCCGCGTTGGGATCCGGAAGCCTATCGGCGAGTGGTCGAGGGCGCGGGCCGGTAGCACCATCACCACAGAGGCGTACATGGCGAGCCAGACGAAGAAGAAGTCCCGGTCCTCGGGAGCCGAAGCGGGCGCGGCCGCCGGCAACGGCGCCAGTCCGTCCGCGCCCGTCCTGATCGTCGACGACGAGGAGACGATCGTCGAGGGCCTCCAGGCCGTCCTCTCCTCCGAGGGGTTCGACGTGGATGCCGTGAGCAGCGGCGAGGAGGCGTGGGAGAAGCTGCAGGAGAAGCGGTACGGGCTCGCCCTGGTCGACCTGAATCTGCCCGAGCTGGACGGCATGGAGCTGGTCCGTCGGCTCCGCTCGAACGGCATCTCCTCCGAGGTGATCATCATCACGGGAGAGGGGACCGTCTCCTCCGCGGTCGAGGCGATGAAGGAGGGGGCGTACGACTACCTCCTGAAGCCCCTGGAGATGGACCGCCTGAAGGCGGTGGTCCCCAAGGCGCTGGAGAAGTACGACACCCGGGAGCGCCTCCACGCGCTGGAGCGCCAGCTGGCCGAGCAGGAGAAGTTCGGCGAGCTGACCGGCCGGTCCGACGAGATGAAGGCCTGCTACGCGGTGATCGAGGCCGTGGCTCCCACCAACGCGAGCGTGCTGGTGTACGGGGCGTCCGGGACCGGGAAGGAGCTGGTCGCCGGTACCCTCCACGCGAAGTCGGCGCGGGCCAACGGGCCGTTCGTGGCCGTGAACTGCGCCGCGCTCCCGAAGGACATCCTCGAGAACGAGCTGTTCGGGCACGAGAAGGGCGCGTTCACCGGGAGCGTGGGCGAGAAGGCCGGCTGCTTCGAGCTGGCCGACGGGGGCACGCTCTTCCTGGACGAGGTCGCGGAGATGAGCCCCGACACCCAGGTGAAGTTCCTCCGCGCGCTCGAGAACCGGAGCTTCCGCCGGCTGGGGGGGAAGAAGGAGATCGAGGTGGACATCCGCGTGGTGTCCGCCACCAACCGGGACGTCCACCGGGCCGTCGAGGACGGGGATCTCCGCGAGGACCTCTACTACCGGCTGGCGGTCGTGGAAATCGCGCTTCCGCCCCTGCGGGAGCGCGCGGGCGACATCGAGCTCCTGGCCAAGGAGTTCCTCGAGCGCTTCTCGGAGGAGCACGAGCGCGAGATCGCCGGGCTCTCCGAGGAGGCCCGCGACTTCCTGGTCTCCTACGACTGGCCCGGGAACGTGCGGGAGCTCAAGAACGCGGTGGAACGGGCCGTGATCATGACGGGGAAGGGCGAGGAGATCTCGCTCGAGGCGATCCGCCCGCGCCACGCGCTGGAGCGTACCCCGAAGGAGGTCCGGATCCCGGTCGGCGAGTCCCTGGCCGAGGCGGAGCGCCGGATTGTGCTACAGACCTTCGCGTCGACCGACGGGGACCGGGCGCGCGCGGCGGCCATCCTCGGGATCGAGGAGGATGCGCTGGAAGAGAAATTGCGCGAGGTGTTGGAGGAGGTATCCTAGTGCGGCCGCTGGAATGCGATCGTACTTGCGAGGGGGTGCACTAGCCCGGAGCGGAGCGCGACGGGCGTCACGGGGTCAACGAGCAAGGGAAGGCGACCGATGTCCGAGAAGCAGGAAGTCCCGTACATCATCATCGAGAAGGAAGGGGGAGGCCTCGGCACGTTCCTGTGGGGCGCCCTGATCGGCGCCGCGACGGCCCTCCTCTTCGCGCCGAAGAGCGGGGCGGAGACGCAGGAGGAGCTGAAGGAGGGCGCGAAGCGGTTGAGAAGCCAGGCCGAGGAGAAGCTCTCCGAGCTCCGCCACAACGTGGAAGAGGGCTACGAGCGCGTGCGCACGGACGTGGGCGAGCGGGTCGGTCAGGCCCGCGAGGAGCTCGGCGAGCGGAAGCGTCACGCCGAGGAGGCGCTCCGGGCCGGCAAGGAAGCCGCCCAGAAGGCGCGCGCCGACCTGGAGAAGCGGGTGTCCGAGACGAAGGCGGCCTACAAGGCGGGCGCCGGGGAAGAGGCCCGCGAGAAGGAGACGTCCGAGGCGACCGAAGCCTCCTGAAGGATCGCGCCGTCCGCGACGGGGCCGGGGTCCGGGGCCGCCCGATGAGCGGGTGAGCGGCCCCCACCCGCTCCGCACGTTAGTCCGACGGGTCTACGACCGTTCGGCGGACGACAACGTCCTGTTCCTGGCCTCCGGCGTCACGTTCGGCGTCGTCCTGGCGGCGATCCCGTTCCTCCTCCTCGTCCTCTCCCTTCCGAGCTTCGTGCTCGGGGGTGGAGGGGCGCCGTTCCGCGAGGAGACGCTGCGCTGGCTGTGGCGCATCATCCCCGTGACCGCTCCCCAGGTGCAACGGGAGCTGGCGGAGCAGCTGCGTCCGATCACCGAGAGCGCCGGCTCGATCGGGCTGATCAGCGCGGTGGCCTTCGCCTGGTTCTCGACCCGGCTGTTCGGCTCCCTTCGCACGGCCCTGGACGAGGTGTTCGACATCGAGGACCCGCGCGGGGTCCTCGAGGGGAAGTGGTGGGACCTCCAGCTGGTCCTGGCCAGCACGGTGCTGCTCTCCGCCAACATCGCGGCTACGGCCTTCCTCGGCGTCTGGGGGCCGGACTGGCCCGAGGTGCTGGGCTTCGGGGGCCGCCTCCTCCGACGCCTCATCGCCTTCCTCACCCCGTTCGTCACCATCTACGCCATGTTCTTCCTCATCTACCGCTTCCTGCCGGCCAAGCGGATCACCGCGCGCACCGCGGCCGTGTCGTCCCTGTTCGCCGCCCTCGGGTTCGAGGCGGTGAAGTACGCGTTCAGCTGGTTCGTGGCCAACTACGCCGACTACACGAGCATCTTCTTCGGCTTCACGGTGATCGTGCTCCTTGTGCTCTCGGTGTACTACACCTCGCTGCTCTTCGTCATCGGCGGCGAGGTGGGTCAGGCCTTCCACCTCCAACGCATCATGCAGCG
>CAYMQZ010000170.1:0-6076 GCA_964392705.1 uncultured Gemmatimonadota bacterium | reverse complement strand
GCGGTTCTTCGACCCGGGCGAGACGATCCTGGGCTACGCCGCGATCAGCGGCCGGTTCGGCGAGTCGAGCTTCCGGGCCTCCTTCGAGGAGTTCATCGAGGAGGGCGTGATCGGCTGCTCCGAGTGCCGCGGCCAGCTCGAGTCGGTGAACGCCCAGCGGATCAGCAACGGCCTCGAGCCGTTCGAGGTCGAGCCCCGGCTGCCGCAGGACGACGGCTTCGAGCGGCAGAACGCGCGGCTCAACGTCGACTCGCGGCTCGGCGAGATCGACCTTTCCGTGAGCGGCTTCTACTCCAAGTCCTACCAGGACGACATCGCGGTCACCAGCGGAGGCTTCTTCTCGCTCCTCTTCATGGGCGCGAACCTGGACCTCACGACGCTGGGCGAGGACGGCTATCCCAAGCCGGACATCGACCCGCTGTCGCTGCAGGTGAACCCCCTCTACCTGCTCGCGATCGCCGACGAGTGGGACGACCGGACCCGGACCAGCGGCAGCGTCGACGCCGCCTACGGGATCACGGAGTGGCTCACGCTGGAGGGGACCGGGAGCTTCGACCGGACGGAGTTCAACTCGAACAGCTTCCATCCGAAGAACGAGGTGGACTCGGAGGGCGGCAACAACACGCCGACCTTCGGCAGCCTGCAGGAAGTCCTGTTCACGGACCAGGCGGTGAACGCGAGCGCCACGCTCAGCCTGGCCCGGGCCTTCATGGAGGGCGACCTGACCTCGCGCTTCAAGGCCCGCTACGTGGTCGAGGACAGCAACTTCGAGCTGGTCGACTCCGAGGGCTCCCGCTTCACGGTGGAGGGCGTCCGGAGCTTCCAGGCCCTCGAGGCGTCCACCTACGACATCGACAACACGATCGAGGACACCAAGTCCCAGGGCTACATGTTCATCGGCGGCCTGGACTACCGGGGCAAGTACATCCTGGACGGCCTGGCGCGCCGGGACGGGAGCTCGCTCTTCGGTCCCGACGAGCGCTGGCACTGGTACTTCCGGGGCAGCGCCGCGTGGCGCGTCGCCCAGGAGGGCTTCTGGAACATCGACTGGTGGGATGAGCTGAAGTTCCGGTTCTCGTACGGCACGGCCGGCGGGCGCCCCTGCTTCTCCTGCCAGTTCGAGACCTTCGCCGTCACCCAGGGCATCGTGCAGCCGGTCAACCTGGGGAACGAGGCGCTGGAGCCCGAGTTCACGATCGAGCGCGAGGCGGGCGCCAACCTGGTGCTGTTCGACAACCTCGGCATCGACGTCACCTACGCGTGGGCGACGACGGACGAGCAGCTGCTGGCCGTCCCGCAGCCCGCGTTCGTCGGCTTCCAGACCCGCTGGGAGAACGCCGGCAAGATCGAGTCGAAGACGTTCGAGGCCAGCATGACGTGGGCGCCGGTCGACACGCGCAACACGGGCCTGAACCTGCGGGTGAACTTCGACCGGACGCGCCAGGAGATCCTGGAGCTGGACGTTCCCTCCTACAAGCAGAACGGCCTGTTCTGGGTCGCCCCCGGCCGGCCCCTGGGCGAGACCTGGGGCCACAAGTGGGCCGGTAGCTGCGCGGACGTGGCGCCGCTCGGCGTCGACGCGTCCGCCTGCCAGTCGCAGTTCCAGGTGAACGACGAGGGCCTGCTGGTGTTCGTCGGCGACGGCAACGCCTTCACCGAGGGGCTGTCCAAGAAGCTGTGGGGCACCACGGGCACCGTGAGCACGCCCGGCGGCCTGCTCGGCGACGAGAACACCTTCGGGTGGGGCCTGCCGGTCAAGGTGTGGGATCGGGACCCGGTGTGCGTCGACCAGGGCGAGAAGCCGGTCGAGGAGTGCGCCATCACCGACTTCCTGCCGCTCGGCAACACGACGCCCGACTTCAGCCTCTCGTTCGCCACGAACGGCCGCTACAAGGGCTTCTCGGCGAACGTGCTGCTGGACGCGGTGGTGGGCTTCGAGCAGTACAACAACACGCTGCAGTGGCCGCTTCGCGACCACCACGCCGAGTTCAACGACCAGATGACCAAGCCGGACGAGCTCATGAAGAACGTCCAGTACACGCGGATCATCTACAACGTGAACGCCGTCAACTCGTTCTTCGTGCACGACGGCACGTTCCTGAAGATCCGCGAGCTGGCGCTGGGCTACTCGCTGCCGGACGGGATCCTGCAGCGGGCGTTCGGCGGTGCGCTCGATCGCGTCACGTTCACCATGATCGGTCGCAACCTGTTCACGTTCACCGACTACCCGGGCTACGACCCGGAGACGGCGTTCGGCGGGCAGCTGGGAACGCAGGCGCTCAACCGCGGCGACTTCTTCGGCTACCCCAACTTCCGGAACGTCACCGCCTCCGTGGAGGTGGTCTTCTGAGCCGAGGCCGGGAGGAGGCCGGGCCCCCTCAGCGGGGCTCCGGTCTCCGCCCCCCCGCCTCCGCGAGCTTCGCGAGCGGGCGGAAGCGCCTCGAACGGTAGAGGTGCAGAAACGTGACCCTGGAACCTTCGACAAGGTGAATCCAATGAGAGCAAAGACGTTAGCGCTACCGCTGGTGGCCGCTCTCGTCGTCGGGCTCGGAGCGTGCAATCTGGACGTGGAGAACACGAACAATCCGGACCGCTCCCGGGCCCTCGCCTCCGGCGACGACGTCGAGGCGCTCATCGCGGGCAGCTACTCCTCCTACTGGGAGGGAGCGCACTACTGGGAGCCCGGGATGGCCATCCAGGTGGCGGCCGACCACATGAGCGCCTCCTGGGGCAACTGGGGGATGGACGACAGCGGCAAGATGCCCGCCCTGGCCGTCGAGAACACCTCCAACTACACGTATCGCGGGTTCATCGAGGACGGATGGGAGGCCTGGTACTCGGGCATCTCGGCCGCCTCCGACGGGATCCGGGCCATCGAGCAGGCGGAAATCGACATCGGGGAGGGCGGCGAGCGGAACCCGCGCGCCCTGGCGTTCGCCAAGTTCAACCAGGGCGTGAACGGCTGCATGATCGCGGCCCTGTTCGACCAGGCGTTCATCGTCGATGAGAACACGGACTTCGGGGAGATCCCGCTCGTCTCGTACGACGAGATGATGGACTTCTACGTCGGCAAGCTGTCCGAGGCGGCCCAGATCGCCTCGTCGAACAGCTTCACGCTGCCCGCGCAGGGCTGGCTGGCGAAGGTGCCGCTCACGAGCACCGAGTTCGCGGGGCTGGCGCGCTCGTACATGGCGCGCTGCAAGTCGATCGTGGCCCGGACGCCTTCGGAGCGGGCGGGGCTCGACTGGCCCAGCATCGTCGCCGACGTGGACGCGGGGCTGAACGAGCTGATCGCGACCGACACGGACGCCAGCTCCGAGGTCTGGTGGGACGGCATGAAGGGCCTCTGGCCCGAGCCGGCCACCTGGGGCCGCGCCCACCTCGACTGGGTCGGCCAGGCCGACCAGTCCGGCAACTACCAGGCGTGGCTGAACACGCCGTTCAGCCAGCGGCAGCCGGTGACCGTCACCACGCCGGACCAGCGGATGCCGCCCGCGAACGAGCCGGGCAGCGCCGGCCTGTACCTGGACTTCCAGGCCACCTGCTGCCCCTTCCCGGCGGACCGGGGCACGTACCGCAACTCGTGGTACTCGGATCACCGCTGGCGGTCGTACCAGGAGAGCTGTGCGTTCTGCTGGTTCGGGGATGTGGCCGAGATGCTCCCCCAGGAGATGGACATCATCAAGGCCGAGGGGTTGATCCGGACCGGCGACGCGGCCGGCGGAGCGGCCCTCCTGAACCAGACGCGGGTCGGGAACGGTGGGCTGACGGCCCTGACGGGGGAGGGAACCGTGCCCACGGAGCCCGGCGGCGGGTGCGTGCCGCGCAAGCGGTTCGACCCGGCCGGCACCTGCGGCGACTTGATGGACGCTCTCCAGTACGAGCACTACATGGAGATCAACGTCGTCTACGCGGCCGACTCCTACTTCTTCACCCGGGGCCACGGGGAGCTCTTCCCCGGACGGCCGCTGCACCTGCCGATCCCGGCGAAGGAGCTGGAGACGCTGCAGATGGACATCTACACCTTCGGCGGCGATCCCGGAGCGCCCGGGTCGGCGCCGCCGCTCCCGTCGGTCTCGAACCTGCGAGACCCGACCTTCGCGCTGGAGCGGGTCAGCTACTCGCTGGACGCTTTCCAAGCGCGCCAGGAGGAGCGACAGAGACAGCTGAAGCCGACGATCCGGAAGCATTAGGCAGCGTAAAGACCGGAGCCGACGGCTTCGAAGCCGAAGGTAGCTCGGAAAGGCCGCCGCGGAGTCTCGCGGCGGCCTTTCCGACTCTCTGGTGGTACCCGGAGGACGATCGCGCCCCGGGAGTCCGGGAACGGCCGGCGCCAAGGGGGGTAGGGGAAGACCGATACACGAGGCGAAGTGCCTCTTTGGAGCACGGAGGCGAAGATGATGAAGAAAAGTCTGTCCACGCTGGCCGCGATGGCGTTCGTCGCGACCCTCGGGTTGGGCGCCGCGGTGGCGGGCTGCGGCTTCGGCGTGACGGAGCCGACCTTCCAGGGGGACACGGCCAACTCGCCGCGAGACCAGGACGACCCGCAGGACACCGCGCTTCGCCCCGGGGCGCACGTGGATCTGGCGGGCTTGCTGCTGGAGACCGGCGCGCGCACCGGCTGAATCCCTCACGGTTTCGGCGCGGGGGGGCCGCTTCGTTTCTTCAGGCCCTCTTCCTGCTTCTCAGCCCCGTTTCGTCCAGATGACCACGGATCCGCACCTGCCGTAGTACTGCGCCGGCGTCTGCGAGATGCCGCGGTACACCTCTACGGCCGCCACATCGCTGGCCGGAACCAGGGCGTCGAGGTCCACCACCGAGCCCAGCCTCAGCCGCTTCCCGTCGATGTAGAAGGTGAACGGGCAGGAGGTGGCCTGGGTCGTGGAGCGGAGCAGGTAGGAGCAGTGGGGCCTGCACACCGGGGCGAGACGGACCCCGTGGACGCTCTCGAACACCTGGCTGAAGCGGTACGGCTTGCGGCGCTCCATCCATTCCGGACCCATGAACTGACCCAGGCTCTTCGCCCGTCGCTCGTAGAAGCCGGCCTCCTCGAGCCATACGGGGCGCACGTCCACCGTCACCGTGATCGGCTCGAGCTCGACGGGGTCCGGAGCGAGCGCGATCTGCATGTGGCGGGTGCGGTGGGGAACGATCTCCACTTCCACGCGCTGCTCTCCGTGGCCCACGTGCCGGATCGTCAGCTCGTGCGGTCCGGCCGGGATCTCGTGGAGCTCGAACCTCCCCCCGGCGTCGGCCACGGCGCTCGCGTCCAGGCGCTCGATCCAGACCTGAGCGGCCCGCAGCGGGTCGCCCGTCTCGGTGTCGATGAGCGTGCCGACCAGGGCGCCGCGGACCGCGGCGGTGAGCCGCAGCTCGAGGTCCTGGCGGTGCCGATCGCCCGCCGAGAGGAACACCGTGGCGGGCGAGCCGGTCTTGCCGAGCGCGGACGCCCAGACGTTCAGGAGGACGTCCGACGGAACCCGGCAGAACCGGTAGACCCCCCGGTCGTCGGAGGTCGCTTCGAGCTGGCCCCGAACCGTGTCGGCGACCCCTCTCGCCTGCTTCCATACGAGGCGGACGTAGGAGCCCGGAAGGACGAGGCCCGAGTCCCGATCGTACACGTGCCCGTAGAGGCTCGTCCCGTCGGTCGGGACCTCGGGACAGGAAGCCAGCGCGGGGGTGGAGGGCTCCTGCGCGGGCAGGCTCGGAGGGAGGAGGAGCGCGGCCGAGAGACACAGGACGCCGACGCCGGCCCTCCTACGGGCCGGTCGGGGTGACCGAACTGCGGGGCGGCCACTCATCGACGGACTTCCCCTGCAGGCTCGAAAGCCCAGAATGAATACGGCGCGAACGGCCACGGGCGACGAGGTGATCCCGCGGGACCATTCCATTACCCCAGGGGCCGTCCGAGGTTCGCGCCCGGTCCCGGCGCCGTGGGAAAGAAAGCTTGACGCGACGGCCGGTACGGCCGATCCTCCACGCCGGAAGGTCGAGACGTCGCGTGCGCCCGTTCGCGGCGCTCGAGGAGGGGCGAGGCGAGCGGACGAGCGAAACGGACATCGGTGCGAGGAGAAGC
>CAYMQZ010000169.1:2349-6099 GCA_964392705.1 uncultured Gemmatimonadota bacterium | reverse complement strand
ATCCAGCGCCGGGGCGAGTGGGGGAGCTGGTGAGCCCGGGCCCCCTCAGGCGCCGTAGGAGCGAAGTTTCGCGCCGGCCACCATCCAGTCACCGGCGAGACGCAGGAGGTCCGGCCCGAACCGGATGACGGCCGCCCCAGCCCGGGAACGCGCTCGAAGTGTCGCGGATTGCCGCCTACCGCGCCGCGAAGCAGTAGAAGAGGCCGGCGCCCCCGGTGCCCTCCAGCGCCTCCTGGCTGCAGCCGCGGGAGGGGTGGGCCGCGTTCCACGGGCTCCCGAACGTCTGGAAGCGGTAGCGGTCGTGGTGGCCCACCATGGCGCTCCCCTCGCCCTCGCTCGTCCAGTTCGAGCAGGTGCGGTCCTCGCCCGCCGGAAAGGCGGTCCCGTCCAGCCGCGTGCCCGTCAGAATGTCGTGGTGGGTGACGGAGTCCCCCATGGCGCCCGAGGCGACCGTCCCGCCGTTCTCGTCCAGGGCGTGCTCGTAGTTGATCGCGGCGTTGTTGTAGTGGAGGTCGTCCACGTCCGCGGCGATCTGGAGGCCCTCGGCGTTGTGCCACGGGCCCTCGCCGATCCGGTCCCGCGCGTTCACGGCGGGCTGGTCGCCGCCGGCCTGGGTGCTCAGGTAGGCCCGCCAGACCCGGTCGCCGGCCCCCACCGCCTCGGCCAGCGCCTGGCAGTGGGCATCGGCCCCCTCCAGGCCTCCGAGGTTCGCGCCGTTCCCGGTGCCGACGCTGGTGATGAAGAAGCCGAGCTCGGGCTCCTCCTGGGCCTCCTGCGCCTCGGGCGTGCCCGGGGTGCCGAGCAGGGCGGCGAGCGTCGCGACGGACAGGCCGACGCCGGCGATCGAGAGCTTTCCAGCCTTCGAGCGGATCATGCGGATGTCCTCCTTCCGGGGGATCGAGCTCGGGGATCGAGCGGCACGAGCTACACTACCTCCAGGCTCGACCCGCGGCCAGGCAGGGACTCGCGCGCCTGTCCGTGCGGACGGGTTCCTCGCCGCCAGGTCCGATCACCTCGAGGCCCCGGGGCCGGGAGCGGGTTCCGGCGCGATCGCCTACCGAGACGCGCCCTCACCCCGCGCGTACCGCAACCACCCCCGCGGAACCGACATCCGCTCCCCTCCCGGGGGCGTGACGAACAGATCCAGCGCCTTCCCCCCGCCCGCCTGGAAGTAGATCACCGTGACCGGGTGGTGGCCCGCCGCCAGCGCCACCTCCCCCGCCTTCTCGCTCGGGCCGTGGAGCCCGTCGTGGTCCACCACGATCTCGTCGCCGATCCACAGCGCCGAGCCGTCGTCGGAAAGCAGCGTGAAGCGGTACACCCCGTCGGCGGGAGCCCGAAGGTAGCCCGTGAACCGGAGCGCGAAGTCCTCGTCCCGTTCCCGTCCCAGAAGCGAGATCTCCGGAGCGATCGCGGCCCCGGCTCGGGGCTCGGCGTCCGGCACTTCGGCCGGGGGTTCCGGATCGAGCAGGTCGTGGACGCTCTCGATCCGGGTCTCGAAATAGGCGACCCGGACGCCCTCGGCGAAGCGGCTCTCCTCCAGGGCCGCGGCGGGCCGGAGCGTGGTGCGCCGAAAGATGCCCGCGCTCACGGGGCCGGCCCGCCCGTCGGGAAGCACCAGACGTGCCCTCACGTGCACGGGCCCGTCCAGGCTCAGCGTGAGGGGCGCCTCGTAGCGCGGCGAGTCCGGCCCGGGCTCGGAGCCGTCGGTCGTGTAGCGGATCGCCGCCCGAGGGTGCGGGCCGGCGAGGGTCAGGGTGACGGCGGAATCCAGGAAGAGTCGCTCGCCGTCCAGGCCGCGAACCTCGGGAATCCGGTAGCGCACGCCCAGGCGGTCGAGCGTCTCGAGGGCCGCGGGAAGACGGGCCTCGAACCCCGCCCAGTCGCGGGTCTCGCGAGGCGACCACGCCACCTCGGCCAGCGCGAGCAGCCGCGGGAAGAGCATGTACTCCAGGTGCTCGGGCGTCTTCACGTACTCCGTCCACAGGTTGGCCTGGGGCCCGAGCACGCGCCCCGTCTCCTCGGGCGTCAACTCCTCCGGCACCGGCTCGAACCCGTAGACCCGCTCCAGGGGAACCTGGCCGCCGTTGGCGAGCGGCTCCGTCGCGGGGTCCCCCTGGTAGTAGTCGAAGTACATGTGGTCCGTGGGGGTCATGATCACGTCGTGGCCCTGCCGGGCGGCCTCGATCCCGCCCGCCGTCCCGCGCCACGACATCACGACGGCCCGCTCGGGCAGGCCGCCCTCCAGGATCTCGTCCCAGCCGATCAGGCTTCTCCCGTGCCGGTGAAGGAACCGCTCGATCCGGCCCATGAACCAGCTCTGGAGCTCGTCCTCGTCGGCCAGGCCCTCCCGGCGCATCACCTCCTGCGCCAGCTCGCTCTCCCGCCAGCGAACCTTGGGCACCTCATCGCCGCCTACGTGGACGTAGGGTCCCGGGAACAGGTCCATCACCTCGGTCAGGACGCCCTCCAGGAACGCGAAGGTGCGCTCGCTCGGACAGAAGACGTCCTCGAACACGCCCCAGCTCGTGGCGACCTCGAACGGGCCGGGCGTGCAGGCCAGCTCCGGGTAGGCCGCCAGCGCGGCCCGCGCGTGGCCCGGCATCTCGATCTCGGGGACCACCGTCACGAACCGCTCGGCCGCGTAGGCGACGACCTCGCGGATCTCCTCCTGCGTGTAGAACCCGCCGTGGGGGACCCCGTCCCCCACGTACGGATCGAGGTTCCGCCCCACCACGGTCTCGTCCCGGAAGGCGCCGACCTCGGTGAGCCGCGGATACCGCTCGATCTCGATCCGCCAGCCCTGGTCGTCGGTCAGGTGCCAGTGGAACCGGTTGAGCTTGTAGCGCGCGGCCAGGTCGATCACCCGCTTGACGACCTCGGGCGGGAAGAAGTGCCGCGCGACGTCCAGGTGCAGCCCGCGGTAGGGGAACCGCGGCCGGTCGGCGATCCGCACCTCCGGCACGATCCAGCCGTCGGGGGGAGCGGGCCGCACGAGCTGCGCCACGGTCTCCACGCCGTAGAACAGCCCGGCGCCTCCACGGGCGCTGACGCGCACCCCGTCCGCGTCGGTCTCCAGGGCGTACGCCTCGGGGGAGGGGTCGGGAAACGCGGGGTCGAGCTCGAGCCGGATGGTGCCGGCCCTGTCCGGATCCGGGGGCTCCGATTCCGCGCCCTCGGGAGCCGACGGGCCCGCCTCGGTGGCGTCCCGGGCCGACGGGCCCGCCTGCGCCCTCTCCGCCGGCTCCGGCTCCGCCCCCACGGACGTCCCGAGCCGCTCCGCCAGTCGCCGCGCGGCGTGGCGCGCGACGCGGACGAGCTCCGCGTCTCCCGGATCCGCGACGCGGACGGCGGGCGGTCCCGCGAACGCATGGGTAGGACCGGCACGCTCCACGTGCGCGGGATAGGGGATGAGGGTGAGCGGGGGCTCCTGTGGGCCGGCTGGCTGCCGATCGCCGCCAGACTGATGCTTTCCGGCAGGCCCCGGCGCGCCGGGTTCCTGCCCGCCGGCGCAAGCATCCAGGAGCGGCAACAGGATCAGGACGAGCGCGGCCACGCTCCAGCCCGGAAGTGCGAGCGCGGTCGAGCTCCCCCGCATAGGCGCGACGACGAGTCTCCCCCGAGAGCGCTGGTCGACAAGGCTTCCTCCCCGCATGATTCTAACCCGTCGGCCGACGCCCGCCACACTCGGTTCCGCCCGGGCGGCCGGCGCCTCCACAGCCCGCCACGCCCGGCGAGCTCGCGTAGGAC
>CAYMQZ010000169.1:0-2249 GCA_964392705.1 uncultured Gemmatimonadota bacterium | reverse complement strand
GCCCGGGCGGCCGGCGCCTCCACAGCCCGCCACGCCCGGCGAGCTCGCGTAGGACTACCGCCGCCGGCCCCCGACCCGTATCCATCAGCCCGTCCCTCGCCTTCGACCAGGGAGACGCACCATGCGCCATCGATTTCGCCGCGCTACCCGTCGGATCGGCCCCGTCCGCCCGATCGGCCCGGCCGCGGCCCGCCCGACCTCCGTCGCGTCCGCCACCTTCGCCGCCGTCGCGGTCGCGGCGCCGCTGGCGGCCCAGGAGGCCGTCTCGGTCTCCGCCGTCGAGCGGGTCGCGCCGGAGATCGTCGGGATCCGGCACCAGATCCATCAGAATCCCGAGCTCTCGAACCGGGAGACGGAGACCGCCGCGCTCGTGGCCGAGCGGCTCCGGGCCCTCGGCCTGGCGGTCGAGGAGGGGGTGGCGAAGACCGGGGTCGTCGCCATCCTGCGCGGCGGCCGGCCCGGCCCCGTGGTGGCCGTCCGCGCCGACATGGACGCCCTGCCGGTCACCGAGCGGACGGACCTCCCCTTCCGCTCCACGAAGCGGACCACCTACCTGGGCCAGGAGGTGGGCGTCGCGCACGCCTGCGGCCACGACGTCCACACCGCGGTCGCGCTCGGCGTCGCCGCCGTGCTGGCGCCGATGCGCGACGCGCTCCCGGGGACGGTCAAGTTCCTCTTCCAGCCGGCCGAGGAGGGGCCGCCGCCGGGCGAGGAAGGCGGGGCCTCGCTGATGATCGAGGAGGGGGCGCTCGAGGACCCGCGCCCCGACGCGATCTTCGCCCTCCACTCCTTCCCGGACCTGCCGGTCGGCCGGGTGGGGTGGGTCTCGGGGCCGACCTACGCCTCGAGCGACCACTTCGTGGTGACGATCCGCGGCGAGCAGGCGCACGGCGCCTATCCCCACCTCTCGGTCGATCCCATCGTGACGGCCGCCCAGGCGATCCTGGCGCTCCAGACGATCCGCGCGCGGAACCTCGACCCCACCGAGCCCGGCGTGGTGACGGTCGGGATCGTCCGCGGCGGCGAGCGGATGAACATCATCCCGGAGTCGGTGCGGCTCGAGGGGACGATCCGCACCTACGACGACTCCGTCCGGAGCGCGATCAAGCGCCGGATCGACGAGATCCTGGCCGGCGTGACCGCGGCCGCCGGAGCCGAGTACGAGCTCGAGTACCACCCCTACGCCCCGCCGACCGTGAACGACGCCGGGCTGGCCGCGTTCGCGCGGGACGTGCTGGAGGACGCGCTGGGGGCCGACGCCGTCGTCGAGGTCGAGCCGGTGATGGGGGCGGAGGACTTCGCCTGGTTCGCGCGCGAGGTGCCGGGGTTCTATTTCCGGCTGGGGACCACCGCGCCGGAGATCGGCTCGGGCTCGCTCCACACCCCCGACTTCCGCGCCGACGACGGGGCGATCCCGGTCGGGATCCGGGCGATGTCGAACCTGGTGGTCGAGACGCTGCGTCGGGGCGAGGCCGTCCCGGCCGAATCCGTTCGGCGGTGAGCGCCGCGATGCTCCCTGGGTGCCTTCCGGCTGTCGCGGTGACGCCGGCGCGGGAGATCAACCCTCGAGACCCTCCAGGAACTCCGCCTCCAGCGCCTCGACGTCGATGCGGATCCACACATCGTCCCCCACGACGACGCCGCCACGGTCGAGCGTGTTGTTCCAGCTCACCCCGAAGTCGTGCCGGTCGATCACCGTCTTCGCCGTGAAGCCGATGCGGCGCACCGGCCCCCTGTCCTCGCCGCCGTCCCAGTAGGACGTGCTCCACATCCCCAGGTAGCGGGCGTCCAGCGAGGTCTCGCGGGTCACGCCCCGGATCGTGAGCTCGCCCGTCACCCGGAGCTCGTGGCAGCCCAGCGGCTCGACCTCGTGCCCGCGAAACGTGATCTCCGGGTGCTCCTCCACGTGGAGGAAGTCCTCCGCTCTCAGGTGAGCGTCCCGCGCCTCTTCGCCCGACCACAGCCTCCGGGCGTCCAGCCGCGCTTCGACGCTTCCCCGGGTCGGGTCATCCGGATCGAACTCCAGCCAGCCCCGCACGCCGGTGATCAGGCCGCGCACGTTCGTCACCATCATGTGGCGGGCCCTGAACTCGGCGCTCGTGTGGCCGGGTTCGAAGATCCAGCGGGTCATCGGGCGCCTCCTTTCGTTCACCCGTGTGCGGCGGCGACCCCCTCGGCCTCCTCCCTTACCAGCTCGCGAATCTCCGGCGGCCCCAGCACCTCGGCGTCCGGGCCGTAGACCAGCACGT
>CAYMQZ010000168.1:0-6136 GCA_964392705.1 uncultured Gemmatimonadota bacterium | reverse complement strand
GCGAGCGCTTCCCCGGAGTCCTCCTCCCCATCCGCGGAGACCTCGGCCTCCCTACTCCTCCGGCTGTGCGAGCATCAGGAGACGTTCCCCGCGCCGGAACGCCCGCTCCGCCTCCGCCGGCATGTCCCGCATCTCGTTGGCCAGCCCCACCGCCGCGTAGGCCAGGTAGTACTGCGACGGGATGCTCGACCGGGTCGAGGGCTCCGGCCAGACGTCCCAGTCCAGCAGGTAGGCGACCTGGAAGACGTCCCACAGGAGGGCCTCGCTCCGGACCCGGTCCACCCACGGAATGTCCAGCGCATCGCCCACGAACACCGTGTCGGCCGTCGACTCGAGGGGCCCGTTCACCAGCGCGTGCGCCAGCCCCTGCCTGAGCAGGTGAGGGGCGAGCCGCCAGCGGCTGTACACGGGCGGCGCCGTCGAGGCGAAGTAGACGGGTCGGTCCCCGAGCGCCTGGCGCGCCATCAGGAAGACCATGAGGTCGGCGTAGGTCACGAGGTCGTTCGCCCGGGCCGAGGCGTCCACCCACTCCGAGATTCGGAGCGTGGTGTCCTCGGGCATGATGATGCCCGGCGGGAGGTTGTCGATCTGCGCGTTCGTGAGCCCCAGGATGGAGCGCGTGGGAGCCGTCGGCTCCAGCTCCCGGTACGGCCCGACCGCGTTCCCGGCATCGAACGGTCTCTGGCACACGATCACCGTGGGACTCTCCGAGGGGTCCACTCCCTCGGAGCACGGTTCCGTGAGCGCGCGCGCCTGCTTCGGGTACCAGGGGGTTCCCAGATAGGAGTGCACGAGCACCGTCACGTCCTTCCGGATGCCCTCCACCTCCTGCAGGTACCAGAGGGGGAAGGTGTCGTTGTCGCCGTTCGTGAACAGGATCCCGTAGGGCTCCACGGACTGCAGCAGGTTGTAGGCCCAGTCCCGGGCCGCGTAGTCGCCCCGGCGGTCGGCCAGCCCGAGGTTGAAGACCAGCGGCACGAGCGCGAACAGGAGCAGCGGCGAGGCCTGGAGCCCACCCACGGACCCGACGGCCCACCCCGCGGCGCCTTCTTCACCGCGGAGGCGCCGGGCCAGCTCCGTCCAGAGCGCGACGAGGCCGAGGCCGGCGTACAGCCCCCAGAGGTTGAAGCCCACGATGTAGAAGTAGTCGCGCTCGCGAACCTCGTGCTCGTCCACCGGGACATCCGGGTACAGCGAATAGCCGTAGCGGAAGTTCAGGTAGAACACGAGGACCACCGTCACCGTGAACAGCAGCGTGGCGAAATAGACGAAGCTGTCGCGATCGCCCTGCCAGTGTCGCCACAGGCCGACCAGCCCGAAGAAGAGGAAGCACATCGTTGCGATCGCGCGCGGGAGGCGCGTGAGCGTGCGCGCCCACTGCCAGTCGAAGTACTGCCACCAGTTCACGTACTGCGCGTGCAGCGGGGCCTGCCGCTCGCTGAGCGGCGGCTTGCCGTACTGCTCGCGATTCAGGGCATCGGAGAGCGGACGGCACTCCACGCCGAGCTTCGTCTCCCCGACCGCGTTCTCGTAGACGCTCGGCGTGACGGCGTCCCACAGGCTCTCGCACTCCGGGTTCGCCTCGTCGATCACCGGGTTCTGGGCGGACCGGATCGGTACGAAGAGTAGCTGCACCGTGAAGCCGATGACCGCGAACAGGAGCGCGACCCCCACCAGCTTCCAGCGGAGCAGCGTCCGCCAGTCGTGCCACAGGACGAAGAGGCCCAGCGCCGGAAGGGGAAGGAGCGACATCTGGTGGTTGGTCGCCCCGAGCCCCAGCAGGAAGGCGACCAGGATCACGATCCGGTCGCCCCGCGCGGCCCCCGACTCGTCTTCCCAGAGCATCGCCAGGTAGGTGACGAGCGCCACCACGAAGAGCGAGACCGTGTACACCTTCTCGTTCACGTTCGACTGCGCCCACACGGTGAAGGCCGTCCCGCCGACGAAGACCGCCACCAGGCCGGCCACGACGAGGTGCCGACGGTCCTCCGTGAAGTGCGCCCAGATGCGGACCACGGCGAGGAACCAGAAGACGGCGGCCGCGGCGGACGCCGTGGCGCTCAGGAGGTTGATCCGGACCGCCACCGGCAGGCCGGTGGGCTCGAGGAGCACGTCCCACACCCGGCCCACGATCACGAACAGCGGGTTCCCCGGGGGATGCGGGATGCCGAGGATGTGGGCCGTGGCGATGTATTCGGAGGTGTCCCAGAACGCCGTGGTGGGGGCGAGCGTGAAGACGTAGAGGCCCCAGAGGAGAAGCCCCGAGAGGACCCCCCAGCCCCAGACCGGAAGGGGGCCCACGCGCTGCCGCTCTATGCCTTTCATCCGCCTCCCTGTCGCTCGTCGGCCGCGAAGCCTTGCAAGCTACGCGGGGCGCGGACGAGCGCCAAGCGGCGGGACGGAGCCCCGCGACCTCAGAGCCGGTCCCGGACCTTCACCACGACGAGGCGGCCGGCACGCACCGATACCTCCCCGAGCTCGATCGAGGCGGCGCCCTCGCCGGCCGCGGCGTCCAGGGTCAGGCGGTGACGGCCCGCGGGCAGGCGCAGGCGGGTGAATCCGATCCGGGCGGGCAGCAGGTTCCAGGATCGCGTGTCCGCGCGTTCGGTGAGCGCGCCGGCCGCGCCGAGCAGCGAGCCCGCGATCTCGCCCAGGGCCTCGTCCTCCTCCTGCAGCTCGTCCTCGATCCCCCTCGCTATCGCCAGCTTGGCCGCCGCCCGCACGATCGCCCGCGCCACGATCCGCGGCTCCTCGCGGCGCCCCTGCTCGAGCAGGGCGTCCGCCACGTCGCCGAGCCACGCCACGACCGGCTCGGCCACGCTCGGGTCTCCCGCCACGCGTCCCGAGGGACCTCGAGCGTCGAGGCCGGGGTGGGAGGGGCCTCCTCGCCGAGAGCCCGCCTCCGGGACCGCGCTCGGGGCGGCCGGCGGGGTCGCGGCTCCCCGCTCGAGCCTCGGGGCGAGCCCGACGGCCAGGAGCCGGATCACGCCGTGCTCGTCACGGGATCGGCGGCCTTCCGCCCGATACACGGGCCACGCGATCCGGACCGGGCGCGGAACGCGCAGGTTATCGCGCTCCGCGCCATCGGCTTCCCCGTCCTCCGGACGATCGGCCGCGTAGAACGGCCCGCTCGACGTCCGGGCGCGCCGCGACCCTCCCGCCAGCGCCCGTCCGGCCAACTCGAGCGCGAGCTCCTCGGCGCCCGCCTCCGCACGCTCGGTCGCGGGAGCGCCGCCGCCGCGCAGGGTCCGGAGCTCCCCGGGCCACAGGAACAGCGTCGACGCCCGCTCCACCCGGTGTGGCGCGAACCCGCGCTCCACGATCACCAGCACCTCCCCCGATCCGTCCTCGGAGGCTTCACCCGGAACCGACGCCACGGGCAGCCGCCCCTGCTCGTCCAGCCCCCGCGCCAGCCGGTACGCCACGGCCGCGTCGTTCTCCTCCCCGATCGCCTCGAACGCCGCGCCCGTCACGTAGCGCAGGGCCGCGTGGAGCCGTCGTCCTCCGGCGCCTTCCAGGTCGCCCCGGTCCGCGTACAGATCCAGCAGGTGCGCCAGCCGACGGGCTTCCACCCCCGCTCCCTCGGGATCGCCCATGCCCAGGTAGTTGAGGATGCCGTAATAGTGGACCAGGAGTCGCTCGGGCGGCGGCGGACGGTAGGCGAGGATCCGGTCGTTCGTGACCATGGAGAGGGCCGACTTCGTCAGGCTGCGCGTGTAGCGCCTCTCGGCCAGGTCGGCCGCGGCCTGGAGCGAGGCGTTGCTGCGGCCCCAGCGGCCCGCGTGGTGGGCCAGCAGGCCCTCGTACTGGAGGCGCAGCAGTCGGTCGTCGGGGCGCGCCCGTCCCTCTGCGACCGACTCGTACGCGATGTCGTAGCGACCCTCGTTGAGGAGCTCCCGCAGATGAAGGTCCCGTAGAGCCAGCCCATCGGGGCCCGTGGCCGGCGCCCCGACGAGGCCCGCGCATCCGACGAGCGCCGCCAGGAGCGGCGGCGCGACGACGGACCGCGCGAGCCGAATCGGGCGGAGCGGGCGGGAGGGCCGCACCTCATCCTCCCCGGCCCTACCGGCCCTCCCGCTCGAGGACGATCACCCGCTGCCGCGCCTGGGCGATCGCGTCGGCCAGACGCCCGGCCGCGATGCCCCGGGCCTCGATCCGCTCCAGCTCCAGCCGGTGCAGGAACAGCCGGTACTGGATCAGCGCCTCGATCGGTCGCAGTTGCTTGTCCAGCACCGTCGCGATCCGGTAGTCCACCAGCGGATCGGCCGGCCGGAGGACCTGGGCCCGGTCGTACCGCTCCAGGGCGAGGTCCAGGCGGCCCGCCGCCGCGAGCTCGTCACCTTCGCGAAGCAGCAGCTCGCCCAACGCCTCCGCACGGCCCTCGGTCGTGGCAGCGTCCGGCTCGCTCACGAGCCGGATGCCCGATCCCTCGCGGTAGGCGTAGCTGGCGACCCGGCCCTGCCGCAGGCGCACGAGCTCCAGGTCGCCGGCCGCATCCCGGGGCCGCCGGTCCAGCCAGCGCGGCGTCATCACGCTCGCGTCGCCGCGGCGGCGCACGCTCCACGCTTCCTCGGTGGTGCCCGTGGCGGCCAGCACCTGCGTCTCGCTCATCCCGAGCGCCACCTCGCCCCGGGTCAGCGCATCGCACACCTCGCCGGCGCAGGTCTCGAGCGCCTCGGCCTCCAGGCGGGCCCGACGCTCCGCCCACTCCGCGTCCTCGGCCTCCGCTCGCCGGGCCTCGTCCTCCACGACGGCCTCTGGCGGCGCGACGCGATCCCCGTTCCGCATGATCGGCCGCTCGTCGACCCGGTTCGCGGCACAGGCGGCGCTCGCGCCGACGGCCGCCAGGAGAGCGACTCTCGCGATCCTCCTCATCCGTCACCTCTCTTCCGTTGCGTGGGCGCGGCTACGGCCCGAGCCCCCCGGGCCCCACGCTCCGGGCAACGCTCGGCCCCCGGTCAACGCTCGGCCCCCCGGGGAGATCCGAGCTCAGAGTCCGAAACGCCGGCGCTCGATCAGCTTCTTGATCCGGTGCGTCCCCGACCAGACCTTCAGGTTCGACTCGAGGTCGATGAGCATCGCGTCCACCTGGTAATAGACGACCTTCTCCCGGCCCTCCTCGTCCTCGATCGCCAGGATCTCGCCCTGGAGCATGTAGTCCGCCCCGATCTCGCGCGCCGGCCGCGCCCGCGTGTCCGAGCGCGCGTAGACCTGCTGGTCGTCCCGCTCGGCGCGGATCTCCTCCCGCTCGGTGCCCGGTCGGGCCACCACCTGCACCCGGCCCGAGCGCAGGAGCGCGCTCTCCAGGTCGTTGAGGAAGGTGTTCACGGGAATGTGCTCCAGGGTGCGGTTCCGGAAGTCGCCCACGATGACCGCGGGTCGCAGTCCGCCGGAGCGCGACGCGTGACTCCGGGCCCAGGGGTCGTGCAGGCTCTGTTCGATCAGGGCCCCGGCGACCAGGCGCGAGTCGGTGTCGTTCCAGCGTCCGGAGAGGTCCGTGACCGCGGTGGGCTCGATGCGGGAGACCCGCTTGCCCGCGCAGGCCGTCGTCCAGAGGACGGACCCGCCGATCAGCGACAGGATCGCCACGCGGCGAAGGGTGCGGTGTGAGCCGCGTCCGGCTTGACCGACCATCGTTGCCTCCGGTGTGCTGCGGTCTCGAGATGATCCGGCGTCGTCGGCTCCCGCGGGCGCATCGACGCCGCCTTCCCTGCGAATGACGAAGCGGCGCCGGGAATCGTCACCGCCCTGGCGAAAACGACCACCCTCGGCTCCTATTGGGGCGAGCTCGTCCGGGGCAGCGGATGCCGCCGTCGGGACCTCCCGACGGATGGAAGCCGTCGCGCTCCGGAGCGGCTCCTTCAACCCTCCGACGGAGTGAAACGATGAGCCTGGACCGCCGCCGGTTCCTCGAATCCTCGACCGCGATCGCCATCGCGGGGGCCATCCTGCCCGAGCTCCTCCGAGCGGAGGGCGCACGTGCCGCGGAGTCCGGCGAGCGGAACTCGAGCCTCGCGACCCGGGTCCCGGAGCTCGAGCCGACCGGGGCGGCCGGGCCCGGACCTCGAGCGCAGGAGCCTCCGGAGATCACCACCGAGACGATCGCCCACGCCGAGAAGTTGATCGGGATCGAGCT
>CAYMQZ010000167.1:0-6140 GCA_964392705.1 uncultured Gemmatimonadota bacterium | reverse complement strand
GCGAGCGCTACAACAAGGTGATCGACGCCTGGACCCACGCGAACAACGACGTGGCCGACGCCATGGTGCGCGGTCTCGAGACGGCGCGGGACGGCTTCAACCCGATCTACATGATGTTCGACTCCGGGGCCCGGGGCTCGCGCGACCAGATCCGGCAGCTGGCCGGGATGCGGGGGCTCATGGCGAAGCCCCAGAAGAAGCTGACCGGCGGCATCGGCGAGATCATCGAGAGCCCGATCCGGTCGAACTTCCGCGAGGGCCTCAGCGTGCTGGAGTACTTCATCTCGACCCACGGCGCGCGGAAGGGCCTGGCCGACACGGCTCTCAAGACCGCCGACGCCGGTTACCTGACGCGGCGGCTGGTGGACGTGGCCCAGGACGTCACGATCACGGAGGAGGACTGCGGCACGGTGCTGGGGCTCGAGGTCACCGCGCTGAAGGAGGGCGAGGACATCATCGAGCCGCTCAAGGACCGGGTGGTCGGGAACTTCGCCGCCGAGGACATCATCGATCCGATCGATGACGAGGTGATCGTCGAGGCCGGCGAGATGATCGACGAGGACCTGGCGCAAGCGATCGAGGACAGCGGCGTCCAGGCCGCGAAGATCCGCTCCGTGCTGACCTGCGAGGCGCGGCAGGGAATCTGCCAGCGCTGCTACGGGCGCAACCTGGCCATCATGGACCTCGTGGACATCGGGGAGGCCGTGGGGATCCTCGCCGCGCAGTCGATCGGCGAGCCGGGCACGCAGCTCACGCTGCGAACCTTCCACATCGGTGGCACGGCGGCCCGGATCGCGGCCCAGACGCAGCGGAAGTCCAAGCTGAAGGGGACGGTCGGGTTCGACCGCATCACGTTCGTCGAGACGGAGGACGGTCGGCACGTCGTCACCAGCCGCGAGGGACAGATCCTGATGCGGACCGGCGAGAGCGACCGCGTCCGCTCGCGGCTCGCGGTGCCGTACGGCGCCACCCTGCACGTCGAGGATGGTCAGGAGGTGGACCCCGGCGATCTGCTGTTCAGCTGGGACCCTTACTCCGAGCCGATCGTGGCCGACCATTCGGGCGTGGTGAAGTTCACCGACATCGTGCCGGAGGAGACCGTGCGCGAGGAGCTGGACGAGGCGACCGGTCGCCGCCAGCTCGTGATCATCGAGGACCGCGAGAAGAAGCTGCACCCGCGGATCGACATCGTGGACGGGAAGGGCGAGAAGCTCCGGGAGTTCATCGTCCCGGTCGGCGCGCAGCTGCTCGTCCGGGACGACCAGAGCGTGAGCGCCGGCGACACGCTGGCCAAGATCAGCCGCGAGGCCTACAAGACCCGCGACATCACGGGCGGCCTGCCCAGGGTGGCCGAGCTGTTCGAGGCGCGACGTCCGAAGGACCCGGCAACGATCACCGAGGTGGATGGCCGGGTCTCCTTCGGCGGGATCAAGCGCGGGAAGCGCGAGATCCTCGTCACCACGGAGGAGGACGAGGAGAAGATCTACAAGGTCGCGGTCGGGAAGCACCTGCGGGTGCACGAGGGCGACCTGGTGCGTGCCGGCGACCGGCTCTCGGAGGGCCCCGTGAATCCGCACGACATCCTGAGGGTCAAGGGCCCGCGGACCGTGCAGGAGTACCTGCTGAACGAGATCCAGGAGGTCTACCGGCTGCAGGGCGTACGGATCAACGACAAGCACATCGGTGTGATCGTGCGCCAGATGCTGCAGAAGGTCCGGATCACCGATCCCGGCGACACGGAGTATCTCGAGGGCGAGCACGTGGACCGGGTGGAGTTCCGGGAGACGACCCGGGAGATCCTCTCCCACGGCGGGAAGCCGCCGAGGGCCGAGCCTATCCTGCTCGGGATCACGAAGGCGAGCCTGACGACGGAGTCCTTCATCAGCGCGGCCTCCTTCCAGGAGACCACCCGCGTGCTGACGGACGCCACGGTACGGGGAGCGAAGGACCGCCTCCTGGGGCTCAAGGAGAACATCATCATCGGCCACCTGGTGCCGGCGGGGACGGGAGTCCACCGTTACCATGACGTCGACTTCGTGGTCGGCGAGCCCCTGCAGAAGGAGCTCGACGCGATGCGTCGGACGACGCCGGCCGAGGAGCCCGGGAAGAGCCTCTTCGCCGAGCTGCGAGAGCAGACGGAAGCCGAGGCCGAGGAGGCCGAGGTCGTGGAGCAGGAGGCCGAAGAGGTCGTCGGCTGACCCCGTTCCCCGGGGTCCCGACCGCGTCGCCCGCCGTGGTGACGTAGGGGGCTCCGGGTCGCGCGGAACGCCCTCCGATCCGGCGTGTAGACGGGCACCGCACGGAGAGGACCGGAGGTCCCGAGGTGGTCGGGGTCCGGCGGCACCGACGGAGCGCGCGACCCGCTCGGGGGCCGCCGTTTCACAACGCCACCTTTTCTTGACAGTCCAGGACAGCCGGGATATGCTGTATGGTCTGTCGTTCAATCGGTCGCAGCCGACGCGGGGCCGACTTCGGGTCCGCGTCTTTTTTCGCCGGATCCCGCGGGAGCCGCGACCGGAACCCGAGAAGTCCTGCCACCGGGCGGTGGTGCGGACACGAGGCGCAGCGTAACCGAAAGACGGCATGCCGACGATCAACCAGCTGGTCCGGAAGGGCCGGCAAAAGGTCGAGAAGAAGCGGAAGGCCCCGGCGCTGGAGGGCAACCCGCAGAAGCGGGGGGTGTGCACGCGCGTGTACACCACGACGCCGAAGAAGCCGAACTCGGCGCTCCGCAAGGTGGCGCGCGTCCGGCTGACGAACGGTTACGAGGTGACCGCCTACATCCCCGGCGAGGGGCACAACCTCCAGGAGCACAGCATCGTGCTGATCCGCGGAGGGCGCGTGAAGGACCTTCCGGGCGTGCGCTATCACATCATTCGGGGGACGCTGGACGCCTCCGGGGTCTCGGATCGGCGGCAGGGACGCTCGAAGTACGGCGCCAAGAAGCCCAGGTAGCGGACGGCCGACCCGTGGCGCCTGCGCGCGGCGCGACGGGAGCGCCCCCATGTGCGAGGCCGGCGCGCGGCGGTTGGATGGTGGGGGCGGAACGCGGGCCCGGCGGCGAGATGCGGCCGGGCCCACGCGTTGCCCCCACGGCCCGAAGTCGCGAGGCGCGGCATGTGGGGGCGGACGGAGCCGGTGTATCGGGAGTCACGAAGGAAGCGGAGCGCGATGCCGAGAAGACAGCGAGCAGACCGACGGGAAGTGCCGGCGGATCCCCGCTACGGGAGCCCGGATGTCACGAAGTTCGTCAACACGTTGATGGCGGACGGCAAGAAGTCCCTGGCCGAGGACATCTTCTACGAGGCGATGCGGAGGATCGAAGAGCGGACGGGGCAGCCGGCCCTGAACGTGTTCCGGCAGGCGGTGAGCAACGCCCGGCCCTACCTGGAGGTCCGGAGCCGTCGCGTGGGCGGCGCGACCTACCAGGTGCCGATGGAGGTTCCGCACGGACGGCGGGACTCCCTGGCCCGGCGCTGGTTGGTCCAGTTCGCCCGGGGCCGGAGGGAGAAGACGATGGCCGATCGGCTGGCCGCCGAGCTGTTGGAGGCGAGCCGGGGCGACGGCGGCGCGGTGCGCCGGAAGGATGAGGTGCACCGGATGGCGGAGGCCAACAAGGCGTTCGCGCACTACCGCTGGTAGCGGCCGCGGCGCACGCCCCTCGCGGGCTTCCCTTCGCGGGCTGGCGGGGAGACCGCGAGACGGCGGTGCTGGAAGCCGCGGGGGTCGATCGGGAGAGCGGGCGTGATCGGCGTCCCCGATGCCCGCTCCGGGAAGTCCCGCGAGGGGCTGACGCGTATGGCACGTACCGCGGTGGCGCGCCGAGACGAGAAGGACACGAGAAGGACACGACACCACAGAGAACACGAAGGCGAGAAGCCTCGAGAGGCGATAGATCAGCATGGCAGAGAGACGGACACCGCTCCAGAAGCTCCGCAACATCGGCATCATGGCGCACATCGATGCCGGGAAGACGACGACCACGGAGCGCATCCTGTACTACACGGGCCGGGTGCACCGCATGGGCGAGGTGCATCATGGCGACGCCACGATGGACTGGATGGAGCAGGAGCAGGAGCGGGGCATCACGATCACCTCGGCGGCCACGACCTGCTACTGGAACCGGTTGGACGAGCAGTTCCGGATCAACATCATCGACACCCCCGGGCACGTGGACTTCACCGTGGAGGTCGAGCGCAGCCTGCGCGTGCTGGACGGCGCGGTCGCCCTGTTCTGCGCGGTGGGCGGGGTGGAGCCGCAGTCGGAGACGGTGTGGCGGCAGGCGGATCGCTACGGCGTCCCCCGGATCGCCTTCGTCAACAAGATGGACCGGGTCGGGGCGGACTTCCTCAACGTGATCGACATGATGAGGAAGCGCCTGGGCGCCAACGCCCACCCGATCCAGCTTCCGCTCGGCGAGGGCGAGCTGTTCACCGGCATCGTGGACATCGTGCGGCAGGTCGAGGTGGTGTACGACGATGACACGCTGGGCTCGGAGTGGACCGAGGGGCCCGTGCCCGACGCCATGCAGGAGCAGGTGACCGAGCTCCGTCACGATTTGATCGAGGCGGCGGTCGAGCACGACGAGGAGCTGCTCGAGAAGTATCTCGAGGGACAGGAGCTCACCGAGGAGGAGGTGCGCCGGGCGATTCGCGCCGCCACCGTCGCGGGCGAGATCACGCCCGTGCTGTGCGGCTCCGCGTTCAAGAACAAGGGAGTGCAGCGGCTGCTCGACGCGGTCGTCGACTACCTCCCGTCGCCGCTCGACGTGCCGCCGGTGAAGGGACACCTGCCGCAGCACGACGAGCACGAGGCCACGCGGGATGCCTCCGACGACGCCCCGTTCTCGGCCCTCGCGTTCAAGATCGCGACCGATCCCTACGTAGGCCGGCTCACCTACTTCCGGGTGTACTCGGGCTCGCTGAAGGCGGGCTCCTACGTGCTCAACTCGACGCAGGACAGCAAGGAGCGGGTGTCGCGCTTGCTCCAGATGCACGCGAACAAGCGGGAGGAGCGCGAGGAAGTCTTCGCGGGTGACATCGCGGCCGCGATCGGGCTCAAGGGGACCAAGACCGGCGATACGCTGTGCGACGCGGACGACCCGATCGTGCTCGAGTCGATGTCCTTCCCCGAGCCGGTGATCCGGGTGGCGATCGAGCCCAAGACGAAGGCGGACCAGGACAAGCTCTCCGAGGCGCTCCAGAAGCTGGCCGAGGAGGATCCGACGTTCCGCGTCCATACGGACGAGGAGACCGGGCAGACGCTGATCAGCGGGATGGGCGAGCTCCACCTGGAGATCATCGTCGACCGCCTGCAGCGCGAGTTCAAGGTGAACGCGAACGTGGGCCGGCCCCAGGTGGCCTATCGCGAGACGATCCGCAACCCGGTCGAGAAGGTCGAGGGCAAGTTCATTCGCCAGACCGGGGGTCGCGGCCAGTACGGGCACGTGGTCATCAACCTCGAGCCGACCGAGCCCGGGTCGGGGTTCATCTTCGAGGAGGAGATCTACGGCGGCTCGATCCCGCGCGAATACATCCCCTCGGTGGAGCAGGGGATCCGGGAGGCCCTGGAGTCCGGCGTGCTGGCGGGCTATCCGATCATCGACGTGAAGGCGACGCTGATCGACGGCTCCTACCACGAGGTGGACTCGAGCGAGATGGCGTTCAAGATCGCCGGCTCGATGGCCCTCAAGGAGGGCGTGAAGCGGGGCGGGCCCGTGCTCCTGGAGCCGATCATGACCGTCGAGGTCGTCACGCCCGAGGAGTACCTCGGGGACGTGATGGGCGACCTCTCGAGCCGCCGCGGGAAGATCGGCGGGATGACCCAGCGCTCGGCGGCCCAGGTGATCGGGGCCTCCGTGCCCCTGGCGGAGATGTTCGGATATTCCACGACGCTCCGGTCGCTGAGCCAGGGTCGGGCCGTCTACACGATGCAGTTCTCCCACTACGAGGAAGTGCCGAAGTCGAAGGCGGAGGAGATCATCTCCAACGGCCGCTGAGCGGGCCGTCGGAGACCTACCTCGTGAACGCTCGAATCAGTCAGGTCGAGGAGACAGGGACGGATGGCGAAGCAGAAATTTGAGCGTACGAAGCCGCACGTGAACGTGGGGACGATCGGGCACGTGGACCACGGGAAGTCGA
>CAYMQZ010000166.1:0-6144 GCA_964392705.1 uncultured Gemmatimonadota bacterium | reverse complement strand
CCGCGAGCGCGGGAGCGCGCTCCGCCCGAACGGAGGCGCTGTCCGGCCGGTGGGCCGGCGCGTCTTCATCGAGACGTACGGCTGTCAGATGAACATCAACGACACGGAGCTGATGGCCGGCGTCCTGGCGGAGCGGGGATACGTACGGGTCGACGAGCCCGACGAGGCCGACGTGATCCTGGTGAACACCTGCGCGGTCCGGGAGCACGCCGAGCGGCGCGTGATCGGCCGGATCGGACAGCTCCAGCGACACCGGAAGCGCAACCCGGAGCTGCTGCTGGGGGTGACGGGTTGCATGGCGCAGCGCATCGGCGACCGGCTGCTGGAGGAGCGGTCCGGCGTGGACCTCGTGGCGGGCCCGGACGCCTACCGTCGGCTGGGCGGGATCGTCGAGGGGATGCAGACCGGGGCGCTGGAGCGGGGCCAGGCGCTCCTGGAGCTGGACGCCTCGGAGAGCTACGAGGGCGTGGAGTCCATCCGGGGCGAGGGCGTGACGGCATGGGTCACGGTCCAGCGCGGCTGCGACCACCGGTGCACCTTCTGCATCGTGCCCTACGTGCGGGGACCGGAGAAGAACCGGGCCCCGGCCGAGGTCCTCTCCGAGACGCGCCGCGCGGTGGAGCGCGGGTACACGGAGGTCACGCTGCTCGGTCAGACGGTGAACTCCTACGCCTTCGAGGGCTGGGACTTCGCGCGGCTGCTGCGCGCCGTCGCCCGGGTCCCGGGCGTCCGGCGCGTGCGCTTCACCTCGCCGCATCCGAACGACGTGACGCCCCGGCTGCTGGACGTGATGGCCGAGGAGCCGACGGTGTGCCGGCAGCTGCACCTGCCTGTCCAGTCCGGCGCGAACCGGATCCTGAAGCGCATGGTGCGGCGCTACACGGCCGAGGCGTTTCTGGCGACGGCGGAGCGCGTGCGGCGGACGGTGCCGGGGATCGCGCTCAGCACGGACGTGATCGTCGGTTTCCCCGGAGAGACCGAGGAGGAGTTCCAGGCCACGCTCGACCTGATGGAGGATGTCCGGTTCGATGACGCGTATCTGTACCGCTACTCGAAGCGGGACGGCACGCCCGCCACGCGCTTTCCCGAGGAGGACTTCGTCCCCCGGGAGGTCGCCGGCGACCGGCTGGAGCGGGTGATCGGCGTGCACCGGCGGATCCAGCGGGAGCTGAACGAGGAAGAGGTGGGTACCGTGCAGGAGGTGCTGGTGGAGCGCGAAGCGCGCTCGGAAGGCGACGTGCTGGGTCGTACCGGGCGCAACAAGGTCGTGGCGTTCCCCGGCGAGCCCGAGCTGGTGGGATCCTACCTCGACGTGCGGCTGCTGGAGACCACGGGGGCCACGTTCATCGGGGAGGCGGCATGAAGCTGGGCTCCCGGATCCTGGGGTTCGTGGCCCTGGCGATCCTCGCCTTCTGGTTCACGGCCGAGAACAGCCGGGAGCTGGTGAACGTGGACCTGTTCTTCTTTCGGGTCCGCGCGTCCCTGCCGCTCGTCGTCTTCGGGGCCATGCTCGTGGGCATGCTGGCCGTGTTCCTGGTCGGACTGCGGGCCGACCTCCGCACGCGCCAGCTTCTGGCCCGCTACCGGGAAGTGATCGAGCGCGAGGGGCAGGCGTCGTCGGTGGCCGGAGGCGAACGCCCGGCCGGCGAAGGCCTCGCCCGCCGGGAGGGCACGTACGGCGCGGTGGCCGGCGAGCACGCACAGGCCGTGACCTCCGAGGAGACCAGCCGAGAGGAGGGGCGATCGGACGATCGACGCGCCTCGAAGAGCCCGACCTGACCCGACCCGCCTGATTCTGTAGCGTCCGATCGGCTCCGGTCGCCGTGGGCGACTGAAGCCATTTCGCAGCATACCGCCGATCCTGTTCGCCGCCCTCTGTCTCGCCGCGGGCGCGGCGATCGGTCTGCGTCTGGGTGCCGCCGGCGCCGCGCCGGCGGCGGGCTGGGCGGCGCTGGTGGGCGCGGCGGCCTGCGCGCTGGGGGCGTCGAGGGCTCTGTGCGTGCTCCGGGCTTCGGCGGGGGCGGAAGGGGCGGGCGTCAAGCGGAGGCCGGCGGGCCGTCCGCGACGTCCACGCCGCGCTGTGGCCGTCATGCTCGCCGCCGCCGCCACCGGGCTCGCGGGCCTGGGGCTCGGGACGCGCGACGGAGCCCGGGCGGCGGCCTCCTGCACGGCGGCCCTCCGAAGCGGCGACGGGGTGGTCGTCGAGGGAGAGGTGGGGGTCGCGGTCCGGGCGGGCGCGCGCGGTGGTGAAGCGCCGGGCGCTCGCTGGGTCCGGCTGGAGCTGTTCGAGGCGAGGCTGGGGCACGGAACCCAGGTCTGCCGGCTTCCGCGCCTGCTCGTTCGCGTCCTCCGGCCCAGCGAATCCGTCCCGGCCGGAGCTCGCGTGCGGATGGCGGGGGAGTGGCGCCGCTTCGCGCCGGCCGGCCGGCGGGCGCCCCGCGCCCCCGGCCGCTACGGGGCCGCGTACGGGACCCTGGCGCCGGGGGCCCGTGCGGAGGCCGACGGCACCGCGCTGCCGCGGAGGTTGCGAGCCCGGATGGCCGTGCGGCTCGAGAGCCGGGTACCGCCGGACGCGCTCCCGGCGGCGAAGGCCCTGGTGACCGCCGAGCGCTCCGACCTGACGCCCGCGGTCACGCGGCGCTTCGCCGACGCCGGCATGATCCACCTGCTGGCCATCTCGGGCCTCCACGTCGGCCTCCTGGCGGGCGGGGCTCTGTGGGCCGCCGGGCTCGTCCTGGGCCGCCGGACCAGGTGGATGACGGCCGCGCTCGTGACGGGCGCCTACGTGGCCGTGATCGGAGCGCCGGCGCCCGCCGTGCGAGCGGCGCTGCTCTTCGCGGGGGTCGCGGTGACCCGGATGCGAGGGAGCCCGGGCCGCCCCGGCGACCTGCTCGGCTGGGCGGTGGGCATCACCCTGGTCGCCTCGCCGCTGCTGCTGGCGGATCCCGGGTACCAGCTCTCTTTCGCCGGGTGGGCGGGGCTGCTCGCGGGAGACCGGACGGCGCTGAGGCTCGTCGGCGGGCGTTCGGCATCCGGCGGGCGTCCGGGCGTCGGCAGTCGGCTCCGCCGCCGTCTTCGTGGGCCCGCTCGCGCGCTCGGAGCCAGCCTCGGGGCGTTTCTGGCCACCGCACCGATCGCCGCGATCCACTTCGGGCGGGTGGCCCCGGCCTCGATCCTCTCCAGCCTGGCCGGCGCTCCCCTGGTGGGTCTCGCGCTGGCGGGGCTGATCCCGGCCGTGCTTCTTCCGTCCGGCGCCGGAGCGCTGTTCGCGGCGGGGGCGGCGGTGCCGATCCGCGGCCTGCTTCGGCTTTCCGAGTGGTTCGCGGCCCTCCCGCTCCACGGTTCGACGGCGCCCCCGGACGCCGTGGCGTGGGGGGCGCTGCTCCTCATCGGGGTGGGGGGCGCCCTGCTTCTGGCGGGCGGGCCCCGATCCGCGGGGAGAGCGGAGCGTCGAGGCGGCCGGCCGGCAGGCTCCGGTGGCGGGAGCGCCGAGGCGCGAGCGGCCCGCAGGGTCCGGGCGCGCGGTGTCCTGTGCTGGGTGACCGCCGCGGCGATCTGGACGGCCGCGCCCGGTCTCCGCGCCCTCGGCCGGGGGCAGGAAGCGCTGCTGTGCACCCTCGACGTGGGGCAGGGCGATGCCGCCGTCCTCCGGACCCGGCGGAACCACTGGATCGTCTTCGACGCCGGGCCGGGACCGGGCTTCGGCCGGATCCGGACGACGGGGGCGGGCCGCGGGCGGACCCCGGAGCCCGGCCCGCCGGTCGGCGCGTGGGACGCCGGCACGCGAGTCGTGGTTCCCTTCCTGCGGGAGCGAGGCGCCCGCGCCGTGGACCTGTTCGTGCTCTCCCACCCCCACCTGGACCACCTGGGGGGCGGCGCGGCGTTGTTCGAAGCGTTCCGGGTGCGTCGGGTGCTGGACGCGGGGGCCCCCGTCCCGTCGGGGGCCTACCTGCGCTACCTCGGGACCGTCGAGGAGGAGGGGACGACGTGGTTGCCCGCCCGAGCGGGCGCCCGCGTGCGTATGGACGAGGTCGAGATCCTGGTGTTGGGACCGCCGGAGGCCGGAACCGCCGCGGGCGGATCCGGAGCGGCGGGCGCCGGTGCGGGTCCCCGGAAGTCGGCGGGCCGATCCGTCGACTCGCCCGACCCCAACGATGTGAGCGTGGCGGTGCGGGTCCGGATCGGGGAGACCTTCGTCTACCTGAACACCGGCGACGCGCCCGCCGCGGCCGAGGCCGAGATGCTGCGGCGCTGGTCGGCGGATTCGCTCGGGGCCGATCTGGTCAAGCTGGGCCATCACGGGAGCCGCACCTCGAGCTCCGTGGCGTGGCTGGAGGCCGTGCGGCCCCGGCTTGCGGTCATCTCCGTCGGGGGTCGCAACCGGTACGGACACCCCCACCCCGTGACGCTGGCCCGGCTGGATTCGGCGGAGGTGCCCCGGTTGTGGCGCACCGACCGCGACGGAACGCTGTGCGTGCGCGTGGAAGAGGATGGCAGCTGGCGTCTCGACGATCCTTGACGCCGGGATCGGGGCGGGCGCGAGGGCGCGGGGATGGTCCCGACCCCTCGCCGCGCCGGCGCCGGCTTGACGGCGTCCGGGGCTCCGGTCATGCTACCGTCCTTTCCCACCCCACGGATCGCGAGGAGGAGCGGTTGGAGAGGTCGGTGGTCACGGTCGAGCGGTTCATCGTCGAGCAGGAGCGGAAGCACCCCGGCGCGACCGGTGCTTTCACGCACATCCTGATCGACCTGACGCTGGCCGCCAAGCTGATCGGCCGGGCCGTGAACAAGGCTGGCCTGGTCGAGATCCTGGGGCGGGCCGGCTACGAGAACGTCCACGGCGACGAGGTGCAGCGGCTGGACGAGTACGCCCAGGAGGTGATCTTCAACGCCCTGGACCACACGGGTCATCTGTGCCTCATGGTGTCCGAGGAGGCCGAGGAGCCGATCCCGATTCCGGAGAAGTTTCCCGTCGGTCCCTACATCCTGGTCTTCGATCCGCTGGACGGGAGCTCGAACATCGAGGCCAACATCTCGATCGGGACGATCTTCGCCATCTATCGCCGCGTCACCGACGGCCCGCCCGAGGGTCCGCGAGACGGGACCCTCGAGGACGCCCTGCAGCCGGCCCGGCGTGCGGTCGCCGCCGGTTACGTCCTGTACGGCTCCTCCACGATGCTGGTCTATACCACGGGGAACGGGGTCCACGGGTTCACGCTCGATCCCTCGATCGGCGAGTTCCTCCTCTCGCATCCCGACATCCGCATCCCGACTCCCGGCAAGCGGATCTACAGCGTGAACGAGGGCTATTTCTCGCTGTGGAGCGACGGTCAGAAGCGCGTCGTCCGCCACTTCCGGGCCGAGGACGGCGGCGACCTCTACACCCAGCGCTACGTGGGCTCGCTCGTGGCCGACTTCCACCGCACCCTGCTGTATGGCGGGATCTTCATGTATCCGGCCGACGCGGAGAACCCGAGCGGCAAGCTGCGCCTGATGTACGAGGTCGGTCCCCTCGCCATGGTCTGCGAGGCGGCGGGCGGACGGGCGACGGACGGGTCGCAGGACATCTGTGACGTCGTGCCGGCGGACATACACCAGAAGACGCCGATCTACATGGGCGAAACGGAGCTGGTGGAGAAGGCCGGCGAGCTGCTGGCGGAATAGGGACCGCGAGCCGCGGGCCGAACAGCGAGGCCCCCGCCCCTCGCGAAGAGGGACGGGGGCTCGTCGCATCCGGGCTCGTGAGGAGCCCGTTTCGCAGGCAGCGCGCGAACGCGAGCGCCCGTCAGCCCACCCGGCTCAGAACGAGTAGCGCACGCCCAGCTGCAGCTGCCAGCGCGAGCTGTAGACGCCGGCGTCGTGGATGAACTGGTCGAACAGGTCCGACTTGCTGTTGATGTCGTCGTCGAAGAACTGGTAGACCGGCGTCAGGTTGCCGTTCGTCGTGTCGAAGCGCTGGAATTCGATCGGCGAGTAGCTGAAGATATTGAACCATCGCCGGCCCCAGTCGTTGTTGAGCAGGTTCGTGAAGTTGAAGACGTCCAGCGTAACGGCCAGGTTCTGGCCCTTCACCGAGAACTCCTGGATAGCCCGCAGGTCGATCACGTTCTCGAACGGCGTGCGGTCGTTGTTCCGCTCCACGTG
>CAYMQZ010000165.1:3458-6175 GCA_964392705.1 uncultured Gemmatimonadota bacterium | reverse complement strand
GTCGCTTGGGAGCCTCTCCCGTCTGCTGGCCCGCTCCGTGCAAGGTGATGCCTCGCGGGGAGCCGACGCCGCGCAGGGCGGCGATCCCGAGGATGAGGCGGAAGCGACGGGAGCAGCGGATGGCCGCCGAAGAGCCGGACGCATCGACGATCGCCGATCTGCTCGGCGGTGAGCGGGACGGGGGGATTTTCGCGCCGGACCGATCCCGATCCTCTCCCGCGGATGAACGCGCGGATGGACGCCGGCTGTTGCTCGTCGAGGACAGCCCTTCCTCGGCCGAGGCGCTCGAGGCCCTCCTGCGGAACCTCGGCTACGAGGTGGTCGCCGTCGCCGGTACCGCCGGGGAGGCGATCGAGGCCGCGACCCGCGAGCGTCCCGACCTCGCGATCGTCGACATCGGGCTGCCGGGCGAGCGGGACGGAGTGGATGCGGGGCGCGAGCTCGCGGCCGGGGACACGCCGGTCCTCTACCTGACCGCGATGGACGACCCGGAGACCCTCGCTCGCGCGGAAGTGACGGGACCGTACGGCTACGTGATCAAGCCGGCCGACGCCCGTGGGCTGGTCGCCGCGATCGAGGTCGCGCTGGTCCGCCGCGACATGGAGCGGAAGCTGCGCGACAGCGAGCGGCGGTTCCGGCTCCTGATCGAGAACGCCCAGGACCTGATCACCGTCCTGGGTCCCGACGGCACCATCCGGTTCGAGAGCCCCTCGGTCCGACGAGTTCTCGGCTACGATCCCGCCGAGCTCCGCGACGAGACCGTGTTCGATTACGTCCATCCGGAGGACCGGGCCGACGCGATGCAGGCGTTCAACGCGGTGGTGCGGGAGCCGGGTCGGACCCTGAGCCACGCACTGCGCTTCCGTCACCGGGACGGCTCGTGGGTCTGGCTCGAGGCCGTCGGCACCGCGTTCCGCAACGAGGAGGAGGACCGCCTGTTCATCGTCGCCAACTCGCGCGACGTGACCGAGCAGCGCCGGATGCAGGATTCACTTCGGCGCAGCGAGCAGCGATACCGGCGCCTGTTCGAGAACAGCCTGGCCGGCGTCTATCTGCGCGACGTGGAGGGCGAGCTACTCGAGCTGAATTCAGCTCTCTCGAGGGCCCTCGGCTACGAGTCGCCCGACCGGCTGGTCGGCAGCTCGATCGCGAAGCTCTACGGCTCGCCGACCGACCTGGACGACTGCAACGAGACGCTCCGCAAGCTCGGGCAGCTCGCGAGCCGGGAGGTGGAGCTCCGCCACCGCGCGGGCCACGACGTGACGATGCTCGAGAGCTGCTCCCTGCTGGCGGATCCGGATCGGGCGACACCGGTCGTGGTGGGCACCCTGATCGACGTCAGCGAGCAGAAGCGGCTGGCGGACGAGCTGGCTCGCATGGCCTTCACCGACCCGCTCACGGGCCTGGCGAACCGGCGGTTCCTGGAAGCCCACGCCGAACGGCTCCTCTCCCTGGCGGACCGACACGCCACGCGGGCCGCGGTCGCCTATCTCGACCTGACCGGCTTCAAGCGGATCAACGACACCCTGGGCCACGAGGCCGGCGACCGCGTGCTGGTGACCGTGGCCGAGCGACTCCAGGCCGAGGCGCGCGGCAGCGACGTGGCGGCCCGGATAGGGGGCGACGAGTTCGCCGTGCTGCTGGCGGAGGTCGAGGATCGCGAGAGCGCGATCGCGGCGGCTCGACGGCTCGCCGAGGCGGCCGAACTGCCGATCGAGATGGGCGAGGAGACGCTCCGGATCCGGCCGCGCGTCGGCGTGGCCCTGTTTCCGGACCACGCGACCGACTTCCCCACGCTGTTGAGCGCCGCCGACCGGGCCATGTACGCGGCCGAGGGCTCGGCAGGCGTCGGCCTCTTCGCGCCCTCGTCGCGAGCCGGGGCGGAAACGGACGTGGAGGTGGAGGAGCTCGAGGCCGACCTGCGCCAGGCCCTCGAGCGAGACGAGCTCGTGCTGTACTACCAGCCGATCCTGAGCGTGGCGGAGCGGACGCTCGCCGGTCTCGAGGCGCTGATCCGGTGGCGACATCCGAGCCGCGGCCTGCTGCCGGCGGGCGCCTTCCTCCCGGCGGTGCGGTCGGCGGAGCTGCGCCGCTCGCTGGACGAGTGGGTGCTGGCATCGATCCTGGGCCGGCCCGTCGGCCCGTCGCCGGACGGCGAGCCGACCTGGATGTCGGTGAACCTCTCGGCGGACTCGCTGCGGGACGCCGACCTCATCCTGCGGATCGACCGGCTGCTCGGCGCCAGCCCTCCCCCGGGTCACCGGCTCGTGTTCGAGGTGGACGCGCCCTCGGCGATGGACGGCACGAGCCCTGCCGCCGGGAACGTGCGAGCCCTGAAGGATCGCGGCTTCGGCCTGGCCTTCGACCACGGGCGCGAGCGTGAGCGGTCCGCGATCCCCGAGCGCTTCCCGGGAGAGCTGCTCAAGCTCGGGGAATCGGTCACCCGGGACCTCGACCGGAGCCGGGACCGCGACCATCTCGCTCGAACGCTGGTCCAGTTGGGCCACACGGCGGGCTTCCGCATCGTCATGGAGCATGTGGAGCGTCCCGAGCAGGCCGAGTGGGTGGAGCGATCGGGATGCGACTTCATCCAGGGGCACCACATCGCCGAGCCGCTCTCTCCCGCCGAGCTGGAGGCCTGGATGCGCGGCCGGCGTCCCTCCGGGGAGGCCTCACGAGGCGAGGACGTCTCGCTTGTTGCCCCCCCTTCGCGCGAC
>CAYMQZ010000165.1:0-3358 GCA_964392705.1 uncultured Gemmatimonadota bacterium | reverse complement strand
GGACGCACGGCGCGGGCAGGCGCCGCCGCGGCCGTCGTCGTCGCGCTGGCGGCCTGCGGCGGGGGAGAGCCGGGGCCACCCCCGGACGAAGCGCTGCAGGCGATCGACGCGTCGGAGCTGACGGCGCACATCCAGGTGCTCGCCTCCGATTCCTTCGGCGGCCGGAAGCCGGGCACGCCCGGCGGCCAGAAGACCGTCGAGTACCTGAGAGACCGGTTCCGGGAGCTCGGGCTGGAGCCCGGCAACGGCGACAGCTGGTTCCAGGAGGTGCCGCTGGTCTCGCTGACCGCCGACCCGACCATGACGCTGACGGTGGCCCGGGACGGCGAGGCCGAGCCGTTCGCCTACGGATCCCAGTTCATGGCGTGGACGAAGCGGGTCGTGGACCGGGTCGACGTGATCGACTCGGAGCTCGTCTTCGCCGGCTACGGGATCGTGGCGCCCGAGTACGGCTGGAACGACTACGAGGGGCTGGACGTGGAGGGGAAGACCGTCGTGCTCCTGGTGAACGACCCCGGCTACGCGACGGGGGACACCGCCCTGTTCAACGGGAACGCCATGACCTACTACGGGCGGTGGAGCTACAAATACGAGGAGGCGGCGCGGCAGGGGGCCGAGGCGGCGCTCATCGTGCACGAGACCGCGCCCGCGGGCTATCCGTGGGAGGTGGTGAGCGGGAGCTGGAGCGGGCCGCAGCTGGACCTGGTGGCCGACGACGCCAACCTGTCCCGGGTGAAGGCGGAGGGCTGGGTCACGCGCGAGTCGGCCGAGCGGCTCTTCCGGATGGCCGGCCTGGAGTACGATTCGCTGAAACGGGCGGCGGCCTCGCGGGACTTCGAGGCGACCCCGATGGGCGTGACCGCCTCGCTCAGGATCGAGAACGAGATCCGGAGATCCAACTCGCGCAACGTGCTGGCCCGCCTGCCGGGGCGCGAGCGGCCCGACGAGCTCGTGGTCTACATGGCGCACTGGGACCACCTGGGACGGGACACCACGCTCGAGGGGGACCAGATCTACAACGGCGCGCACGACAACGCGTCGGGCGTGGCGGGCCTCCTCGAGCTGGCCCAGGCGTTCACGGCCGCCGACCCCCCACCCGCGCGCTCCGTCCTCTTCCTGGCCGTCACCGCGGAGGAGGACGGCCTCCTGGGATCCAAGCACTACGCGGCCAATCCCGTCTATCCGCTCGCGAAGACCGCGGGCGCCCTCAATCTGGACGCGATGAAGGACCTCTGGGGGCGGACGCGCGATGTCACCGTCGTCGGCCGCGGCATGTCGGAGCTCGAGGATCTCCTCGCCGAGGCGGCGACGGCCCAGGGACGCACGTTGCGTCCCGACTCCGAGCCCGAGAAAGGTTTCTTCTATCGCTCCGACCACTTCGAGTTCGCCAAGCGGGGGGTCCCCGCGCTCTACATCGAGGGGGGCATCGATTTTCTGGAAGGCGGCGAAGCCTACGGCCAGCGGATGCGCCAGGAATGGACGGAGGAGCGCTACCACAAGCCGGCCGACGAGCTCGACCCCTCCTGGGACCTCTCCGGCGCGGTGGAGGACCTGCGGCTCCTGTTCCGCGTCGGCTACCGTCTCGCCCAGAGTGACGGCTGGCCCAACTGGCGCGACGGCACCGAGTTCAAGGCCATCCGGGACTCGATGATGGGCGCGGCGGGCTCTCCGGACGGCTGAGGCGCGCGCGGGCCAGCCGGGCCCGATCTCGCCGGCGCCCCGGCGCCGGCCGACGATGCCGGGAAACCCTTTGCCGGCTTCTCACGTCCTATAGGTTGGAGCTCGCCACGGGAGACGATGCATCGGCGCCGGCCCAGAGGCCGGAGCACGAAAATGACGACCCACCTCACGCACGTCGACGAGACGGCGAACCACCGGTTCAAGCGACGGGCTTCGACCTGGCTCTCGGCGGGGATCTCGATCGCGGTCCTCGTCCATTTCGCGATCTTCGCCCTCTTCCCGCGGCTGGACGCGACGCCCCCGGCGATGGCGGCCGAGACGCTCGCGGCGGTCGAGCTGCCTCCGGAGGTCGAGATCCCACCGCCCCCCGAACGGATCGCCCGCCCGGCGACGCCGAGGGTCGCCTCCGTCGAGCTGGAGGAGGACATCACGATCGCGCCGACTACGTTCGAGGCCAACCCGGCCGACCGCCTGGGTCCGCCGCCGCCCGTGAGCTCGACGTCCGACGAGCGACCCGAGTTCATCCCGTACGACGTGGCGCCGAAGCTCAGGAACCGGCCGGAGGTCCTGACGCTGCTCGAGCGGAGGTATCCACGGAGCCTCAAGGACGCCGGGATCGGGGGCACCGTCCTGCTGTGGCTCTACGTCGACGAGCGGGGTCGGGTCCAGGAGACGCGGGTGGCCGAGACCAGCGGGTACGCGGCCCTCGACCGTGCCGCGCAGGAGGTGGCGACCGAGATGGAGTTCACGCCGGCCCAGAACCGCGACCGGGTGACCCCCGTGTGGCTGTCGCAGCCGATCGATTTCACGACGGTGAGCGGCTGAGAGGAGATCCGGTCCGACCGCCGGAGGGGCCCGCGACCGCGCTCAGCCGGAGGAGACCGGGGCCTGGAGCTTCTCCGCGTGCTTCCGCCGCAGCTCCGCCAGCTTGGGGGCGATGACGACCCGGCAGTAAGGCTGGCTCGGGTTCCGCCGGTAGTACTCCTGGTGGTGGTCCTCCGCGGGGTGGAACGTCTCGAGCGGCTCGAGCTCGGTGACGAGGGGGTCGTCCCACAGGCCGGCCTCCTCCAGCTCGGCCATCACGCGCTCCGCCGTCTCGCGCTGCTCCTCGGACTCGTACAGGATGATCGAGCGGTACTGCGGACCCACGTCGGGGCCCTGACGGTCGCGCGTGGTGGGATCGTGCGCGGTGAAGAAGACCCGCAGCAGGTCGGCGTAGGCGAGGGCCTCCGGGTCGAACTCGACCCGGACGACCTCGGCGTGCCCCGTCGTCCCGGAACACACCTCCCGGTAGGTGGGATTCGCCAGGTGGCCGCCGGCGTAGCCCGAGGCCACTCGCGCCACCCCGCGCAGCCGCTCGAAGGCCGCCTCCAGGCACCAGAAGCAGCCGCCGCCGAGCGTGGCCGTCTCCCGGCGTCCCGTCGTCGACTCGCTCATTTACCCTCCTTCGCCTGTCCCCTGCACGTCCTTCTCGTCGCTGATCGTCGCCAGCACCCCGCGTTTACACCCCGCCGGGCGATCCCCGTGCCGCGATCATATCCCTTGCCATCGCCAGGTCGCGGCCGACCTGAATAAAGTTTTCCGAAGCGCCGCAAAAATGTAGCGGATCGTCGCCCGCCGCTCCCGGGGCGCGTCACACCGGCGATCCGGCCTCGAGCGGGCCTCCGCGCCGTCCTGC
>CAYMQZ010000164.1:0-6238 GCA_964392705.1 uncultured Gemmatimonadota bacterium | reverse complement strand
TCATGATCCGGGGTCGACGTCTCCTTTCCGTCCTGGCGCTGGTCGCGGTCGCCGGCTGCAGCTCGGCCGGCGGGGCCGCACAGGGGAGTTCCGTCGAAGCGGCCGGCTCCCCGGCGGCCTCCCGCTTCTCGGGCCTTCCGGACGGCCCCGTGACCGAGGCGCAGGTGCTGCGCGGCCGTCAGCTCGTGCTGAACCACGACTGTGGGAGCTGCCACGGCGGCGGGTCGGATCCGGCCGCGGAGGGCTGGCTGGCGGGCGATTCGGAGCAGGCCGTCGGTGGCTTCGGGGACGATGAGTTCTGGCCCCGGAACCTCACGCCGGACGACGAGACCGGGCTCGGCCGGGTGAGCGAGCGCCAGATCTTCAACGCGCTGCGCTACGGGCTCCGCCCGACGGAGACGCCGGACATCGAGGTCACCTCCATGATTCCTGGCGAGGGCAACCACCCCGAGAACCCCGACTACCTGGGACGCGCGATGCCGTGGTTCTACTTCCGCTTCATGTCCGACCGGGAGCTGTGGGACATCGCTGCCTACCTGAAGCACGGCCTGAAGCCCGTGCGACACGAGGTGCCGAAGAGCGACGCACCGCCGGACAAATGGGCGAGCGAGTACACCGTCGAGAAGATCGGCACGCACGTGCTGCCGCCGTTCCCTGCGGCGCGAGAGGAGCTCCGCAGGCCCGAGAAGAGGGCGCAGGTGCTGCGCGGCCGGAAGCTGGTGGCGGGCGCGACCTGCAGCGGGTGCCACGGGGGCGCGCGTCATCCGGACCAGGACGGCTGGCTCTCGGGAGAGACCAGCGGGGGGTTGGCGTTCCAGATCCGCGAGTCCCGGACAAGTGAACAGCGGTTCACCACCCGACCGCGCAACCTGACGCCCCACAACACCATGGGGCTGGGGCGGTTCAGCGAGCGTCAGATCTTCAACGCCCTGCGCTACGGGCTCCGCCCGGGCGAGACGGCGGACGTGGAGATCACGTCCATGACTCCCGGCGAGGGCAACTTCCCGATGAACCCCAAGTACCTGGCGCCGCCCATGCCCTGGCCCGCGTGGCGCCACTTCTCCGACCAGGAGCTGTGGGACATCGCCGCCTACCTGAAGCACGGCGTGAAGCCGGTGGAGAAGCGGGTCCCGGACAGCGAGGGGCCGCCGGACTTCTGGAGGAGCGGCTACGAGGAGTTTCTCGGCCCCTATCCGGCGCCGCCGTTCCCGACGGCGAACGAGGTCGGGGGGTAGCGGCCGCGTGCGATCGGTAATCTCCGAGCCGGGCCCGTCCCGCGCAACCGTAGGGGACCCATGAGCTGGAGGTATCCTATGAGACTCGTCCGATTCATGCTGTCCGTCTGCACGCTTGCCCTGGCCGTGGGCGCCGCGGAGGCGCGTGCCCAGACCGACCCCGAGAACCTGCCCGAACCTCCGGTGGAGCAGCTCGCGAAGCTGCAGCCCTTCGTCGGCCTCTACGCGCACACCGACCAGTACTGGGAGGGCGTAGGCCCGTGGACGGGTACGCTGGAGGTAGGACCGGCCGTGAAGGGCTGGTACGTGGAGTTCGTCATCAACACCCATTACGAGACGATCGATCGCCAGCTCCGCATGATCATGACCTGGGACGAGGGGTTGCAGCGTTACCGGGTGTGGCGCTTCTCGACCGTGCCGCAGCAGCCTCCGGGGGCCGTGGAGGGGGAGGCTCGCTTCGTGGCCGACACGCTGGTGATGCAGTGGGAAAGAATGCGGAGCCCCCAGGGCGTGCCCGGGACGTTTCGGAACCGCGTGTTCATGGACGGCCCGGATAAGCTGGTGATCATCTCCGACGGACTACCGGAGGGGGCGAGCGAGTGGATTCGAATCGGTGAATGGCGCAGCAAGCGCAGGATATAGGATCATGATCCAGGGTCGACGGCTGGTGCGCGGGGCTCTGCCCTTTCTCCTGGCATCCGCCGCGCTGGGGTGTGGATCCTCCGAGTCCGATCCGACCTCTCCGCCACCCGACCTCGCCATCACCGGGGCGACCCTCATCGACGGGACTGGGGCGCCGCCCCGCCCCGAGACGACGATCCTCGTCCGGGACGGCCGCATCTCCGCGGTTGTGAGCGACTCCGACGCCGATGTGCCCGACGCGGCCGCGGTCATCGACGCGGCGGGCAAGTACGTGATCCCGGGCCTCGCGGACATGCACCAACACTTCGGGCGCGGGGAGCTGCTGCCCAACGACTCGAACATGCTGGAGCGCGAGCTCCGGGAGTACCTCTTCTACGGGGTGACGACCGTTCTCAACTTCGGGTCACACCACGGCCGCGCGGATGAGATCGTCGAGCTGCGCCGACGGCAGGCGGAAGGGGAGATCCTGGCGCCACACATCTACGCCACCGGGGGTTTGGTGACGGTTCCGGGGAGCCACCCCATTCCCAAGTTTACGCGTTGGCTGCCCGAGGGAGTAGATCCTTCTACCTACGACTGGTCGCGGTTTGCCGTGTGGGTGGTGCGTACACCCGTGGAGGTACGCGAGGTGGTCACGCGGATGGCGACCGCGGGCATGGACGGGATCAAGGTCGTCGTCAGTGCTAAGGAACCGAAAATGCCGCTCGAGATGGTCCGGGCGGCGGTCGAGGAGGCGCGAACGCACGGGCTCCCGGTCTTCACGCACGCCACCAGCTTGGATGCACTGAACGTGTCTCTCGAGGCGGGCGTTCACGCCGTCGTGCACCTGGTCACCGATCCGGAGCCGCCCGGGCCTGAGGTGCTGGCGGAGATGCGGCAGAGCGACATCTACCTCGTACCGACGCTTTCCGTGATGGTTAATCCCGACGTGTGGGGAGATCCGTCGGAGAACCTGACCGATCCGTTCCTGTGGCGCGGTGTGGATCCCCGGCTCATCGAAAGCTACCTGGCCTCGCCCCGTAATCCGACCACGTCGCCTTCCGCCGAAGAATGGCGCGGGCGGCGCGAGACCCTGCGGGCGCTCAAGGCTGCGCACGATGCCGGTGTGAAGCTGACGGGGGGCACCGATCACCTCTTCAGCGGCTACAGCATGCACCACGAGCTGGAACTCATGGTCGAGGCGGGCCTCACCCCGATGGAGGCGCTGGTGATCGCCACGCGCCGCGCGGCCGAGATGCTGGGGGAGGAGGACGTCTTCGGCACCCTCGAGCCCGGCAAGCGTGCCGACCTGCTGGTCCTGGGCGCCGACCCGCTGGAGGACATCCGCAACACGCGAACGCTCGAGGTGGTGATCCGCGGCGGAGAGGTGATCGACCGCTCCTCCTTGCTCCCGGAGGAATACACCTCCGCGCTCGCCCGGTCGACGACGGTGGCCATTCGGGACGTGACAGTCGTGGACGTGACCGACGGCTCGCTCCGGACCGGCCAGACGGTGCTCGTCGAGGGCGACCGGATCGGCGCCGTGGGGGCGGCAGCGGAGGTCGATGTTCCCGCAACTGCAGAGATCCTGGAAGGGGCAGGTGCATATCTCATTCCCGGCCTGTGGGACATGCACGTCCACGCCACGTTCGAGGGGCGGGTCGAGACGTTCTTCCCGCTCTTCCTCGCCAACGGCGTCACCGGCATCCGGGACACCTGGGGCTCGCTCGAGGTCGCCGACAGCGCCCGAGCGGCCGTCGAAAGGGGCGAGCTGGCGGGACCGGTACGGGTCGTGGTGGCGGGAAATCTCGTGGACGGACCCGCCCGCATCTTGCCGGGCTCGCAGGTGGCGCTCACCCCGGAAGACGGCCGGCGGATCGTGGACTCCCTGCACGCGGCGGGCGCCCCGTTCGTGAAGGTCTACTGGTCGCTGACGCGGGAGACCTATCTCGCCATCGCGGAGAGGTCGCGCGAGCTCGGGATGCCGTTCGCGGGGCACGTCCCGTTAGTCGTGCGCGCGGCCGAGGCCTCGGACGCGGGGCAGCGGTCGGTCGAGCATCTCCACGGCGTCCTGGTGGGATGCGCCGAGGAGGAAGGCGCCATCCTGGCCGGGTACCGCCGGGCGCAGAGAGCGCACCTGGCCGGCGAGCTCACACGTTCGCCGCGGGAGGTCATCACGGAGGGACGCCGCCGGGCTCTCGCCACGCAGGACGACGCGCGCTGCCGTGACCTCGCCGCCCGTTTCATCCGGAACGAGACCTGGCAGGTGCCCACGCTCGTCACGCTGCGGGGGCACGCCTACCTGCGCCAGCTGGCCGCCGCCGGAGACGAGCGGCTTCGCTACCTGCCGCCGTCGATCTACGAGGACGACTGGTTTCCCGAGTCGAACGGGACCGCCAGAGGGCCATGGGAGGATTGGCGGTCGATGCGCCAGGCGCGCTACGAGCGGAAGAAGGAGATCGTCCGCCTGATGACCGCGGCCGGCGTTCCGTTCCTCGCCGGCTCCGACACGGCGAACCCGTGGGCCTTCCCCGGCTTCGGCCTCCACGACGAGTTGGAGCTGCTGGTCGAGGCCGGCCTGACGCCGCTCCAGGCCCTCCGGGCCGCGACGCTGAATCCGGCCCGGTTCTTCGATCGCACCGACGAGCTCGGCACCGTGGAGGAAGGCAAGCTGGCCGACCTCGTCCTCCTCGACGCCAACCCGCTGGAGGACATTACGAACACCCGGCGGATCCGGGCGGTCGTCGCCGACGGTCGCCTGTACCGCCGGGCCGACCTCGACCGGCTTCTGGCCGAGGTCGAGGCGTCGGTTCAACAGGCCGAGAAGCGAGAGTGAGGACACCGGTGAATCGACCCGTGCTCGCCCTGACCGCGGGGTGTGCCTTGGCCCTCAGTCTCTGGCCACGGCCCCGCACCGACTCCGCCGAAGCGGCCCTGTCCACCGGCCCTGTCCAATCCGTTCCCCGGGCGGAAGCGAACGACAACCGGTCGCCCGCGGGCGTTCGACGGGACGGCGCGCTGGAGATCGCCCTCGTGGTCACGGAGGCGCGCTGGTATCCGGAGGCCGACAGCGGCCCCAGCGAGGTCGTGCAGGCCTTCGCCGAGGAGGGCGAGCCGCCCCGCATCCCGGGCCCCCTGATCCGCGTCCCCGCGGGCACGGAGATCCGCGCTCGGGTCCGCAACGCGCTTTCCGAGGATCGCGTGACCCTCCACGGCTTCCACACCCGCCCCGGATCGCCCGACGACACCCTGCACATCGACCCCGGAGCGTCGAGGCAGGTCAGCTTCGTCGCGGGCGAGCCGGGCACGTACTTCTACTGGGCCTCGACCACGGGCCTCGGTTTCGACCCGGAGCACCAGCGCAAGGAGGACAGCCAGCTCCACGGGGCGCTCGTCGTGGACCCGCCCGGCGCGACCGGTCCGCCCCGGGACCGCGTGTTCGTGATCGGGGCCTGGCGCGAGCCCGCCGACAGCGCCGGTCCGCCGCCGATCGTCTCACGCGACGTGATGACGATCAACGGGAAGTCCTGGCCGCACACCGAGCGGATTCACCTGACCGCGGGGGACACCGTCCGCTGGCGGTGGCTGAACCCGAGCGTCGACGCCCACCCGATGCACCTGCACGGATTCTTCTTCCGGGTGAACAGTCGCGGCACCTGGGCCGCCGACACCCTCTACCGGGCCGGGCAGAGCCGGCTCGCCGTGACGGAGCTCATGCTCCCCGGCGGCACGATGACGATGGAGTGGGTGCCGGAGGAGCCCGGCAACTGGCTCTTCCACTGCCACTTCTCCTTCCACGTCTCCCACTTCCTGTCGCTCGAGAAGGTCCCGGATCCCGCGGATCCCCTGGGACCGGAGGCGCCGGACCACACGGTGGAAGGCATGCGGGGCCTGATCCTGGGGATCACGGTGGAGCCGGGAGGTTCGGGGGAGCGTCGTCCGGAGGTGTACGGGGAGGAGGCGCGGCGGATCCGGCTGCTCGTGCAGTCCGCGCCCGGCAGGTACGGGGAGGACGAGGGCCTGGGATACGTGATCCACGAGGAGGGACCCGCTCCTCCCCCGGACTCCGTCCCGACCATGAGTCCGCCGCTCGTGCTCCGGCGTGGAGAGCCCGTGAACATCACGGTCGTCAACCGCCTCCGCAGCCCGACAGGGATGCACTGGCACGGGATGGAGCTTCCCAGCTACCCCGACGGAGTACCCGGATGGAGCGGCACGCCGGGCCGCCTCGCCCCCCCGATCGCCCCCGGCGACTCGTTCGTGGCCGCGTTCACCCCGCCGCGGGCCGGGACCTTCATCTACCACTCGCACTCGAACGAGGGAGCCCAGATCGCCTCCGGCCTCTTCGGGCCCCTGATCGTCGTCGACCCCGAAGAGGGCTA
>CAYMQZ010000163.1:0-6240 GCA_964392705.1 uncultured Gemmatimonadota bacterium | reverse complement strand
TGGGCGAGGAGCCCGAGCCCACGGAGCTGGGTCGCTGGGAGGCCGAAGGGGGGGACGCGGCGGGCACGGCCGTGGCGGCCGAGCCCCGGCGTCGCATCGCGGTCCGCGTGGACGCGACGGTGCCCGGCCAGGAGGACGTGGAGTGCCACCTTCACGACGGCTCCGTGGTGATCGCCGCGATCACGAGCTGCACGAACACCTCGAACCCCTCGGTGATGATCGGGGCGGGACTCCTGGCGAAGAAGGCGGTGGAGGCGGGCCTCGAGCGAGAGCCCTGGGTGAAGACGAGCCTCGCCCCGGGCTCGATGGTGGTGACGGAATACCTGAAGGAAGCGGGGCTGATGCCGTACCTGGAGGCGCTCGGCTTCCATCTCGTGGGCTACGGCTGCACCACCTGCATCGGGAACAGCGGACCGCTGCCCGAGCCGATCTCGCGGGCCGTGCGCGAGAACGACCTCGTCGTCTGCTCCGTGCTGTCGGGGAACCGCAACTTCGAGGGCCGGATCAACCCCGACACGCGGGCCAACTACCTGGCCTCTCCCCCGCTGGTCGTGGCGTACGCGCTGGCGGGGCGGATGGACGTCGACCTCACGAGCGAGCCGCTGGGCCACGCCCGGGACGGCCGGGAGGTGCACCTGCGCGAGGTCTGGCCCTCGGCCGAGGAGATCCGGGCGATGGTCCGGAGTGCCGTGAAGCGGGAGATGTTCCTGGCGAAATACGCGGACGTGTTCGAGGGGGACGAGCGCTGGAAGGCGCTCGAGGTGCCCGAGGGCGACCGCTTCGCCTGGGACGACGCCTCCACGTACGTCCGTCAGCCCCCCTTCTTCACCGGCATGTCCCGGGAGGTGGAGGAGCCGTCGGACATCCGCGAGGCGCACTGTCTCGCCCTTGTCGGGGATTCGGTCACCACCGACCACATCTCGCCCGCCGGGGCGATCGCGGCGGACTCCCCCGCGGGCCGCTATCTGATCGAGCGCGGCGTGGAGCCCACGGAGTTCAACTCCTACGGCTCCCGGCGGGGGAACCACGAGGTGATGATGCGGGGCACCTTCGCGAACATCCGGTTCCGGAACCTCATGCTGCCGGGCGTCGAGGGAGGTTTCACCGTGCACGTGCCGAGCGGCGAGCGGATGACGATCTACGACGCCGCCATGCGCTACGCCGAGGAGAGTGTGCCGCTCCTCGTGATCGCCGGGGAACAGTACGGTACGGGCTCCTCGCGCGACTGGGCCGCGAAGGGTCCCTACCTGCTGGGCGTGAAGGCGGTGATCGCCCAGAGCTACGAGCGAATCCACCGGAGCAACCTGATCGGCATGGGCGTGCTGCCGCTCCAGTTCCAGGAGGGGGAGGGCGCGGAGACCCTCGGGCTGGACGGGAGGGAGACCTACGAGGTCTCCGGGATCGCCGACGGGCTGGAGCCCGGTGGCACGGTGATCGTCCGCGCCACGCCCGCCGAAGGCGAGCCGATCGAGTTCGCCGCCGGGGTGCGCCTCGACACGGCGGTCGAAGTCGAGTACTACCGGAACGGGGGGATCTTGCAGACGGTCCTACGGGAAAGCGTGTAGCGGTATCCGGCCGGATGACCGACCTGTCGAAGCGTGGCGGGAAGCGTCCGGCCGGACGAGGAGGCACGGCGCGATGTACTGCCCGATCTGCGGAGCCGAGCTTTCGCCCGAGGACCGTTGCCGCTTCGCGGTTCCGGCGGAGGAAGCGCCCTGGGTCGGCGAGCGACATGGCGCGGCGGGAGTCGACCGCGACAGCCGGCTGCCCCTGGCGCGCTGGATTCTGCACCATCCGGAGGAGGCCCGCGCCACCGATCTGGAGTGGGCGCGGCGCACCGCGGGGGTCCAACCCGATCCGGACTGAATCCTCCGCCCTCCGAGTCAGGGTTTGTCGGTCCTGGGCGCGGACGATAGCTTGCGATCGTGCCTCCACCCCGTCCGCGCGTGGTTCCGGCGCGCGGACGACAGCGGTCACGATGCTCGTCCGACCCCGGCTCGCGTCGGGGCTCGGATCCCTGGAGGCCAGGATGTACACCGCGATCCGCGAGCCCGACGGCTCCCTCTACTTCGCCCTGCACCGCTCGCCCGAGCGCCTGACCCCCGCCGAGGCGCGCGCCGCCCTCGCGGCTCTGGGCGAGATCCTCGACGGCCTGCGCCGACGGGCCGGACCCGCCGGGTCTCCAAATATGGTGGACCCGCCCGGACTTCGGAGGCGGCGGCGAGGCGCGCCCACACCCCGACGGCCGACCCCCGCCGTCACGACCGCCGAGCCGTAGGAGCCGCGCATTCCGGAGGTGCAGACGGCGGGCCTCCTCCGTACGGGACTCGGGGACGAGCCCGTCCGACCTTCGCTCGACGCGCCCGGCTCCCCGGCAGGCCCGTCAGTCCCCGTCCTCCTCGCCCATCTCCTCTTGCCGCAGCTCCTCCAGCGCTTCGCGCGCCCCGCCCAGGGGGCGCGCCGCCTGGGCGATCTCCTTCCACGGGTCATCCCGCTGCCCCAGGCGGCGGAACAGGTTGCCGACCGTGTAGCTGCGAGGGCCCAGCTCGGCGTCGGCCAGCTCGTCCCACTCGAGGGGCGTCGCCACGGGGGCGCCGGGCCGACCCCGGACCGAATAGGGAGCGACACCCGTCTGGCCGTAGGCGTTCCGGCCCACGTCCAGGTAGAGGCGCCCCGCCCGCTTCGCCTTCCGGTGGGCGGTCGTGAAGCGGTTCGGCTCCCGGTGGGCCACGAGCTCCGCCGCGCGCCGGGCGAAGGCGCGGGCCGGGTCGAACTCCTGCCGTCGCTCGAGCGGCACGACGACGTGGAGGCCCCGCGAGCCCGTCGTCATGACGAAGGGAGCGAGCTCTAGCTCCTCCAGCAGGTCCCGGAGCTCCCGGGCGCCCTCCTTCACGAGCTCGAAGCCCCCCTCGCCGGCCTCGGGGGGATCGAGGTCGAAGATCATCCGATCCGGCCTTCGCGGCCGGTCCCGGCGGCTGAGCCAGACGTGAAGCGTCAAGGTGGCCTGGTTGGCCAGATAGACCAGGGTGGCCGCGTCCTGGCAGAGGACGTGAGTGATCTCGCCCCCCTCCACCTTCTCGAGCGTGGCGCTCTCGACCCAGTCCGGGAAATGATCCGGCAGGTTCTTCTCGAAGAACCCGTCGTCGGCGAGCCCGTCGGGGAAGCGCTGCATGCTGACGGGACGGTCCCGGACGTGGGGGAGCAGGGTCTCGGCGACGCGGCGGTAGTAGTCGACCAGGTCGCCCTTCGTGATCCCCTCGCCGGGGAAGAACACCTTCTCCAGGTTGGACAGCTCGATCTGGCGGTCGTCCAGCTCGATCGTCTCGCCCATCTCTCCCTCGCGTTCCGTCAGGTCGTGCCCCTCGACGGAGGGCCCCTTCGGGACGGCCCACGAGGCGAGCGCTCCGTCGATCTCGAGCCGGAAATCCCCTTCGTCGGAACGGAACCGATTCGCGCGTGCGAGTCCGCTTCAACTCCCGATCATGACGATGCGAAGTTCGTTCCTCGGCGACGGAGGGTCCGCGGTCGGGGTGTCGGTCGGCTTCGAGGGCCTGGCGGGAGTCGGTGGGCGGGCCCGTGGACGACACCCCGGGCCGGGGCGCTCAGGCCAGGCCGGCCTCCCGGAGATGGGCGATCGCCTGCTCCACGGAGGCCTCGAGGTCGCCGGCCGTGTCCACCGGCCGGATCCGCTCGGCCGTCTCGCCGGAGGGCTCCTCCCAGGCCTCGACGGCCCCCCGGTAGATCATCCGGTCGGCATCGGAGCTCCCGGGATCCGCTCGCCGGCCGGCCAGTCGGTCGAGCACGGCGCCCGCCGGCGCCTCGCACAGGAGGAACCGTCCCGGGACGCCGAGCCGATCCGCCAGGTCCAGGAAGTCGCGCCGTCGACCCTCCTCGCGGAAGCTCGCGTCGACCAGGGCCCGCTCGCCGCGGAACAGCGCCTCGGCCGCCCGGTTGAGGAGCGCCTCGTAGGTCCGATCGTTCCACTCGGAGGTGTAGATGCCGGCGCCGAACGGAGCTGGCGCGGGGGATTCGGGCTCGAGGCCGGCCAGCTCCTTTCTCGTGCGGTCCGAGGAGAGGACGCGGAAGCCCGCCCGCTCGGCCAGGACCGCTGCCAGGGTGGTCTTTCCCGTGCCCGGCAGCCCTCCGACTAGGACCAGGCAGGGCCGGCGCTCGGACGTCTCCAGCCGGGCGAGCGCCAGCAGCCAGTGGGCCCGCGCCCGGTCGACGGCCGAGCGGCGCTCGTCGGGCGGAACCTCCTCCTCCTCGGTGATCATCCCCTCGACCTTGCCGCGGACGGCCGCCCGGTACGCGACGTAGAACGGGAGGAGCCGCCGGCCCTCGTCGTCGCCCGAGGCGTCGAAGTACGCTTCCGCGAAGGCGCGAGCCAGGTCCGTGCGGCGGTGGTGGAGGAGATCCATGTCCAGGAAGGCCACGTCGGCGACCGGGTCGGCGTACCGGAAGCGCTCGTTGAACTCGATGCAGTCGATGGCTATGACGTCGGCGGGCGGATCCCGGTCGGGAAGCACGTACACGTGATCGAGGTGCAGGTCGCCGTGGGTGTCCCGGGGCACGTCGTGGTCCGCCCGCCGCTCGATCAGAGGCCGCAGCGCCTCGAGCGCCTCCTCCTGGAGCGCGCAGAGCCGGTCGAAGACCTCGCGGCTGATCGTCTCGCCCACGTGGTCGCGCGACTGTTCCAGGTTCTCCCGAGCGTTCCCCGCCACGACGGAGAACCGGGCCTGGCGGCTCACCTCCGGTCCGGAGGCGGCCTCGGCGTGGAACGCGACGATGCGGCGGGCGATCTCCTTCATCAGCTCCCGCGAGATCTCCCCCCGCTCCAGCCGGGCCAGCAGCCGCGCTTCCGGCGGGAGGCGGCGCATCTTCACCGCGTATTCGACGGGCTCCCCGTCGCCCTCCACGCGCAGCGCCCCGTCCGTCGCCGTGATCGGGACGACGCCCAGATAGACGCCGGGGGCGAGGCGGCGGTTGAGGCGGACCTCCTCGCCGCAGAAGCGCAGACGCTTCTCCAGCGTCGTGAAGTCGAGGAAGCGCAGGTCGACCGGCTTCTTCACCTTGTAGGCGAAATCGCCCACTAGGAAGACGACCGAGATGTGGGTCTGGTGCACCTCGAAGTCGCCGAAGGCCCCGGGATAGGCTTCCGGCCGGGAGAGCTCCTCGATGAGTCGGTCGGTGTCCATGCGTGCCCTCGCTGCGAGCGTCGGGACGGACCACGAGCCTCGCGGTCCGGCCGGTCGTCTCTCGCGGAGCCCGAGGCCCCGAGACGGAAGTGGGCCGCTACAGCCGTGCCGCCCAGATCACGGTCAGGAGCGCCAGGAAGGTCGCGATCCAGATGACCAGGGCGAGGCGCGTGGCGCGGCGGGCGCGGTCCGCCTCCCACCAGGAGAGGGGACGGATGCCCTCGAGCAGGAAGGTGAGGACGCCGGCCAGGTTGATGCAGATGATGTTGGCGGTTCCCAGGAGCGCGGCGTGACCCGCCGGAGCCCACGAGCCGGCTCCGGCGAAGAGCCCCGCGGTCACGAAGGGCGGGAGGAGGGCCACGGCCACCATCACCCCCACCAGGGCCGATGAGAAGCCCACCGTCATGGAGAGGACACCCGCGGCTCCCGCCGCCAGCGCCAGGACCAGGTCGCCGAGCCCCAGCCTGGGGCCGGGCATCGCGCCCGCTTCCGCGGCGCCGGCCGTGGCGGCACCGACCCCGAACGCCGCCCCCCAGACGGCCGACACGGCGAGCGCGAGGAGAATCCCCGCGCTCCCGGCCACGACGCCCTTCCGGATGAGCTCCGTGTCGGCCAGCGTCGTGCCGAACGCCAGGGCCACGTTGGGGGAGAGCAGCGGCGCGATCACCATCGCCCCGATCAGCACCACGGTGCTGTCCCGCTGGACGCCCACCGCCGCGACGATGGAGGAGAGGGCGACGAGGAGGAGGTAACTCCGCGTGACCCCGACGTCGCCCGCGATCTGAGCGTACAGCTCCTCGCGGCTCACCCGCCCGGCGCCCGGTCGCTCCTCCTCGCCTTCCTTCTCCTCGGCTTCCTCCTCGGGTTCCTCGGGCCGCGGCACCGTCGCCTTCACGGGCAGGAGCACCAGTCGGAAGCCCTCCGTCGTCCCCCAGCGCTCCTCGAGAGCGTCCAGCAATGACTCGCTGCCCTCGGTCTGCAGCACCGCGCGGAGGGAGGTGCAGCCTTCCGCCTGGGGGTCCCGCGAAACCAGGGTGGCGGCGTG
>CAYMQZ010000162.1:0-6247 GCA_964392705.1 uncultured Gemmatimonadota bacterium | reverse complement strand
CGTCGGGAAGGGGCAGCGGATGCTGATCGTCTCGCCGCCCAAGGCCGGAAAGACGATGCTGCTCCAGAAGATCGCCAACTCCGTCCTGGAGAATCAGCCCGAGTGCAAGCTCATCGTCCTCCTGATCGACGAGCGTCCGGAGGAGGTGACGGACATGGAGGAGCACGTCGACGCGGAGATCATCTCCTCCACGTTCGACGAGCCGGCCGATCGCCACACCCAGGTGGCCGAGATGGTCCTGGACAAGGCGAAGCGGCTGGTCGAGTACAAGAACGACGTGGTCATCCTGCTCGACTCCATCACCCGCCTGGCGCGGGCCTACAACACGACCGTCCCCCACTCGGGCAAGATCCTCTCCGGCGGCGTGGACGCGAACGCGCTCCACAAGCCGAAGCGCTTCTTCGGCGCCGCCCGCAACATCGAGGAGGGGGGGAGCCTCACGATCATCGCCACCGCCCTGGTCGAGACGGGCAGCCGCATGGACGAGGTGATCTTCGAGGAGTTCAAGGGGACCGGCAACAGCGAGGTGCTGCTCGACCGACAGATCGCCGACAAGCGGATCTGGCCGGCGATCGACATCAACCGCTCCAGCACCCGGAAGGAGGAGCTCCTGATGAACGAGACGGAGCTGAACCGGATGTACCTCCTCCGGAACTACCTGTCGGACATGCCCCCGTACGAGGCGGTCCAGTTCCTGATCGAGCGCCTGAAGCGAACCGAGGACAACCAGGAGTTCATGGACTCGATGGCCTCCGGCGACTAGTGCGGGTGCACTAGCCGGGCGCGGCGTGGTACGACCCGTCGTCGAGGCGGCCCCGGTGACTCGCCGGCCTCCGTCGTGAGCGCGGAGGCGCGGTACCGGGAGGCGCTGGCGCGCCACGGGATCCAGGATGTCCAGCCGCTCTACCGCGCGCTCCTCCGACGCCTCAAGTCGGCGGATCCGGAGCTGTACGAGCGGGCCGTGGCCCGCTACGAACGGGACGTCGCCCGGGGGCTGGAGGAGGGCGAGGAGGATCCCGTCCGGGTGTGGATCGCCTACGGGATCTGGCTGGCCGGGCGGGCGCGCGACGGTCGCCTCGTGGCCGTCGATCCGACCGGACTCGCCGAACCCGTCGAGGAGGGCGATCCTCCGGTCGGTCCGCTCCTGCTGCACCTGCCCGACGAGGCGCGCACGCCCGTCACGCCCCTGGCGCTTCCCTCCGACCCCTCGCCGCCCCAACGCGCCACGCTCGAGCTGCTCTGCGAGTAGGGAGGGCGCCCTGCGCCGCCCCGTCCTCGCGGCCCACCGCCCCGCCGATCAGAAGCCCGGCCAGGGAGCCTCCCAGGCGGCGGAGAGCGCCGCCGCGCCATCCGCGAGCCCGCGGCCGAGGTCGATCCGCAGCCGTCCGCCGTCCCCGGGAGCGAGGCGGAGTCCGAGGCCCGCGTCCAGGAGGACCGGAGGGGAGGCGTCCGGCCGCCACGCACGAGCGGCGTCCGCGAAGCCCGCCACGCCCATCCGCACCGGCGCGCCGGCCGGCAATCCCGGAACCCGGATCCACCGCACGACCTCCCCGCTCGCAGCGGCCAGGACGGGGCCGAAGGCCGGTCCCGTCACGATCCCGTCGCGCAGCAGCGGGTGGGCGCGAAGCGGCACCGGACGTCCCCGGCCCGTCCCGGCCCCCGGCCACAGGAAGCGGGGGGCGTCGCTCGAGACCAGGGAGAGGTCGCCCCGCAACGCGAGCACGGTCCCCCGCGCCGGCGGCCGCGAGCGCCACCGCAGCCCGGCCTCGAGCCGGCCGGTCCCGCCTCCTTCCACCGTCCCCCGCCAGGCCGTGAGGGCGAGCCGGCCCGCCAGACGATCGGACGGATCCCGGGTCTCCAGCTCCCCGGAGGCGGCCAGCCGGGCGCCCTCGCCGCTCCACCGCTCGATGGCGAGGCCGCCTCCCCAGCGCAGCCACGGCGCCGCCCAGCTCTCGGCCGAGGCCGCCAGGCGCCGACGTGTCCCCTCCGGACCGGGAGACCCGTCGCCCGCCGCCCCGCCCTCGGACGGCCGCGCCCACCGCTCGCGTTCCCAGCTTCCGGACAGACGCCACACGCCCGGGAATCCGAGCCGGGCCGGGACGGCCAGGCCCAGCTCCAGACGGGGGCGGACCGTCGACGGACGCCACGCCAGGCTCCAGGCCTCGCCCGCGCCGGTCGCACCCGCCGCCGTGACGGCCAGCTCGCCCGTCGTCGCCGCGCGCAACGCGAGCGCGGTCAGGCCGACGGGAGAGGTCGGGACGAGCGGTCGCTCGAGCACCGCCGCCCGGAGCTCGACGGCGCCGTCGCCCACGGGCCGATATTCCAGGCGGGTGGCGGAGGCCGCCGGGAGGCTGGCCAGCCGCCGCCGCGCGGTGCCGAGCCCGTCGGGCGTCAGCGGCCGCCCGGCCTCGAGGCCCATCAGCCGCGCGACGGGTCGGTGCCGGGTGCGCCGCAATCCCGAGATCCGGACCAGGTCGAGCGAGGCCTCGCCCGCCCGGACCCACGCCGCCAGCGCCCCGGCCGCGTCGCCATCGAGATATCGGGAGGTCGCGAGCGTGCGCAGGGCGTGGCCGTCCCGCGGATCGCGCCCGACGGCCGTCTCCGCCAGCCGCTCCGCGGCCTCGTACCGACCCTGGCGCAGTCGGAGCCCGGCCAGCTCGCGGGCGGGTCCGGCCTGCTCCGGACACGTCGCGGCCGCCCCGAGCAGCAGGGCTTCCGCCTCCTCCAACCGGCCGGATCGGACCAGGCGGATCGCGGCTTCGACCGCGGGCCCGCAGCCGGCCGGCGACGTGGAGGGGACGGCCTCGGCGCCGGATCGGGGTCCGGCCGCCCGCTCGCGGATCCCGGTCGACGCCGGCACGCTCCCCGCAGGACGCTCCGCCTCCGACCCGGCCGGCGCCTCCCGCGTGGCCGGCGCCTCCCGCGTGGCCGACGTCTCCCGCTCCGGCAGGAGGACCATCGCCCACCGGCCCGCCCCCTCCCAGGCCCGATCGAACGCGGCGGCGGACTCGACGCGCCACGGTGCGCGGGCCGGATCGTGAAACGCCGCGCCGTTCTCCCACGAGGCCACGACGACCACGTAGTGGTACCGCTCGGGAGCCACCTCGAGCAGCGCCACCACCGGTCTCCCTCGCTCCACCTGGCGCCGGAGGTCGGCTCGGTCCCCCCGGAAGACGAGCGGGCTCCAGCCCCGTCGCCCCGCCTCGGCGACCAGCCGGTCGGTCGGGATCCCGCGCCCGTCGGGGCTCAGGAGGTGCGAGAAGTCCTCGATCCGGACCCCCCGCTCTCCCCAGTAACGGAAGACCATCGAGAGCGCGGCGGCCCCGCAGAGCGCCTCGCTCTGCGCGACGAAGGGCACGTCCAGGACGGGCAGCGGATCGCCGAGGCGCGAGGCATCGCCCTGCCCCGCGACGGGGGATGCCGGCAGGAAGGCGACCGCCGCCAGGGCGACCGCCGCGAGGACGGCCGCCCTCCGGCCCGGGGGCCACATGGATGTCACGAACCCGACGGGAGTACTCCGGCCCGGTCAGGCCACCAGGACGATGACCAGGATCAGCAGGGCGATGATCAGGGTCGTGGTGGAGATCACGATCACGTTCCGACCCCCGATCAAGGCCTCGTTCAGGTCGCGGGCGCGCGGCGCCAGGTGCGCCACCTCCTCGGCACCCAGCACGTCGACCGCGTCCTCGGCGCGCTGCAGGTCGAGCCCCGCGCTCTCGGCCACGTCCCGCACCTCGGGATGCCGCAGTAGCGTCCGGATCGCCTCGCGGTCCGCGTCGGCCGCCTCGGCCCGCTCGCTCACCATCGCCTCCATCTCGGCCTCCGTCACGGCGTGTGCCTCCTGCGCCAGGGCGATGCGCGCCGGGAGCAGAGCGAACAGGATGAACAGGAACGTCGTGGCCAAGCGTCGCATCGGTGCCTCCTTCTCGGAAGGAAAAAGGGATCTCTCCGCCGAAGACGCGCGGCGGCCCGCCGCCAATCTGGCCCCCGCACCCTCCCGGAGCGCAAGGGCTGCACGATCCGAGCCGTTGGGCGGGACGCCGGCCTCCGGGGCGGCAGCCCCGCCAGGTCACCGATCGAGGCGGCGCCTCCGATGTCCGCCCGCTCCGCAGCTCCCTACCGCGCGTCCCCGCCGGCCGGGATCTCCCGCCGATCGTTGTCCGGCCCGACGTCCAGCAGCACCCCCTCCGGATCCAGCTCGACGGTCCGCGGGCGCCGCGGGGTGACCAGCTCCACGACCTGGCGCCGGTCCCGCGCATCGAGCCGCCGCGTCTCGCCGTCCACCCGCAGGTCGACGGGCATCCACGCCTCGCCCTCGCGCGTCACGACGACCCGGGTGCGCCAGCCTCCGTCCGGCAGCGCCTCGACCGTCGCATCGTCGATCGCGTAGTCCAGGGTGGCCGTCGTGTGCAGCCACTGGTCGAAGAACCAGTCCAGCTCCCGGCCGCTCACATCCTCCGCGACCGCCCGGAACTCGGACTCGGTCACGTGGCTCAGGCGGTGCCGCTCGTAGTAGGCGCGGAGGATCTCCCGGAACGTCGCCTCGCCGGCCAGCCAGCGGAGCATGTAGAAGACCACCGAGGGCTTGGTGTACGCCATCATGCCGTACGTGCCGAAGTCCCGGAACGCCTCCGAGGCCGTGGAGACGGGCCGGTAGTCGCCGGCGCGGAGCCGCTCGAACTCGGCCGCGCTGCGGATGTTCGGAGCCCAGGGACTGCCGCCGCGCTCCTCGAAGAAGGCGTTGGTGAGGTAGCTGGCCAGCCCCTCGTCGAGCCACGCCTCCCGCCATTCGTTGTTGGCCAGGATGCCGTGCGCGTACTGGTGGGCCGTCTCGTGCACGATGAGGCCGAGGGAGGCCGAGCCGTCCATGATCACCATCGGGAACTCGGTCCCCCCGCCCTCCAGCCGGTGCAGGTTCGTGAGCTGGGGCCACGGGTACGGACCGAAGGCCTCCTCCAGCCAGGCCAGGGCCTCTTTCGTCCGCTCGACCGCCACCCCGCTCCCCCACTCCTCCTCGTCGCCGGGACGGTAGAGGACGTGTATGGCGACCGGTCGCTCCCGGGCGGCGGTGGAGGACAGGACGCCGCCCTCGTAGCGGTAGTCCGGATCGACGCTCCAGGCGAAGTGGTGCACGTCCTCGGCGTGGAAGCGGACCCGCTTCCGGCCCTCCTCCGGGGTCGGGTCCAGGAGACCCGGCGAGGCGGGCGGCTCGAGCGTCCCGTACCAGTCGCGCTGGAGCAGGGGCTGGGCGCGGGGGCTCCCGGGAACCGGACGCCAGCCGGGGTCGCCCTCGACCGGCACGCCGGTGGCGCCCGCGACCTGATCCGCCGCCAGGTCCAGGGTCACGTCGTAGGTCGCGAACTCGCCGTAGAACTCGCCCTGGGGGTAGAGGGGGCGGGTCTGCCAGCCCCCGGCGTCGTAGACCGCGATCCGCGGGTACCACTGCGCGAGGTCCCAGTGACGCCCCTGCCGACACTGCCGCCGGCACAGCGTCGACGGACGGGCGTCCCACGACAGCCCGAGGGTCAGATCGCCCCCGGGGGGGAGCGGCTCCGGCAGCTCCACGAGCGCCACGGTCGAGTCGGGCGCGTGGGGATACCGGGTCACGAGCTGCAGACCCATCTCGCCGGTCGCGAAGCCCCCACGACCCTCCAGGTCGCCCGCGGCGCCCGGGCCCTCCAGCAGGCGCACGGCCCGCAGCCGTTCGTAACCGAAGTCCGGCTCCTCCAGGGCCGCGAAGTCGAACTGCGGCCGGGCCTCCGTCCGCGCCCACTCGCTGCCGGGCCGGAAGGCGTTCAGGTACAGGTGGAAGTACAGCCGGTCCAGGGTGTCGGGCGAGGCGTTCCGGTAGTCGAAGAGGGCCGAGGCGCGAAGGACCTGCGCCTCCTCGTCCAGTCGGGCCTCGATCGCGTAGCGGACCTCCTGCTGCCAGGGTGCGTCGCCGCCCCGGGGGGCCTGCGCGGCGAGGCCCTCCGCCGCGCAAACGAGCGCCCCGATCGCCACGAGGTGCGCCCCCGTCGCCGCGAGGCCCACCCCGACCGCGCGCTCCGCTCGCCCTCTCCCTGTCGCCGTCGGCATTGGAGCGCCACGAGCCACCCAACTCTGCATTCCGCTTCCTCCCATCGCGTTCCGATCGTCCCGGGCAGAGCCACGGCCGGGCCCGCCCCGGCCAGAGCCGGGTCGGCGCAAGCTAGAGCCGGCTCGGCGCCACCTCAACGACGCTCCGTGCCCGGAGACGGTCACGGCG
>CAYMQZ010000161.1:0-6254 GCA_964392705.1 uncultured Gemmatimonadota bacterium | reverse complement strand
GCCGGCAGGGGAAGCAGGCCGTGGACGCCCGGGTCAAGGTCACGGTCCGCCAGACGCTCTTCTCCCTGGGGGTGAACACGACGACGGCCGCCGGGACCGCCCTCATTCTCGGGTTCGGGGTCTACGTGATCCTCCAGGGACAGATGACCGGGGGCGAGCTGCTCGTGGTGCTGAGCTACGTGGCCTCCATGTACGGCCCCCTGGAGGCGATCAGCACCACGGTGGGCTCCTTCCAGGAGCGGTTCATGGCCCTGGAGATGGCCTTCGGGCTCCTGGACACGCAGCCGGACATCCGTGACTTGCCGGGCGCGATCCGGGTCCGGGGCGCCCGGGGACACATCACGTACGAGGACGTCGACTTCGCCTACGACGAACGCGTCGAGACGGTGAAGGCGATCTCCTTCGAAGCGAAGCCCGGAGAGGTGATCGGGATCGTGGGGCCGACGGGGGCCGGGAAGACCACGCTGGTGAGCCTGCTCCCTCGCTTCTACGAACCGCAGGGAGGGCGCATCCTCCTCGATGGTACGGACGTTCGCCGCATCCGCCTGGCCGACCTCCGGAACCAGATCAGCATCGTCCTCCAGGAGCCCCTCCTCTTCGCCGGCACGATCGAGAACAACATTCGCTATGGCCGCCTGACCGCCGACGACGAGGAGGTCATCGACGCCGCGAAGGCGGCGAACGCCCACGACTTCATCATGCGGCTTCCCCAACAGTACGAGACGAAGCTCGGAGAGCGGGGCGCGCGTCTGTCGGGAGGCGAGCGGCAGCGGATCTCGGTGGCCCGAGCGTTCCTCAAGGATGCTCCGATCCTCATCCTCGACGAGCCCACCTCCTCCATCGACTCGCGGACCGAAGGGGTGATCCTGGATGCCCTGGACCGGCTGATGGTGGGCCGCACGACGTTCATGATCGCCCACCGGCTGTCCACCATCCGCGACCCCGACCTCATCCTCGTCCTGGAGGGCGGGGAGATCGTGGAGCGCGGGAGCCCCGAGGAGCTGCTGCGGCGCGGAGGGCTCTACCGGCAGCTCTGGGACGCGCAGGTCGGCACCGTGGGGGCCACGGGCAACGGCGATCGGGCGGTCTCCGCGCCGGCCGTGGGTGGGGGTGGGACGTGACGGGCGCAGGCGCTTCCCGGGCGAGCGTGACGGGCGCGGGGAAGGACGGCGTCCCACAGGTCGGCGCGCGCACGGACGGCGCTCCACAGGTCGGCGCGCGGAAGGTCGGTCCCCCGAAAGTCGTGCTGCTCGGAATGATGACGAAGATGCCGGTGGCGGGCGTCGTCTGGCAGACCGTCCACTACCTCGTGGGCTTCCGACGGCTCGGGTACGATGCCTGGTACGTGGAGGCCCACGCACGCACTCCCTCGATGTTCATGGAGACCGAGAAGGACGACGGTTCCCGGGCGGCGGTCGGCTTCATCGCGGACGTCATGCGTCGCTTCGGACTCCGAGATCGGTGGGCCTACCACGCCCTCCACGAGGACGGTCGGTGCTACGGGCTCGGCGAGGCGAGACTGCGCGCACTGTACCGCGACGCGGCCCTCCTCATCAACCTGCACGGCGGGACACAGCCCCTTCCCGCGCACGCGGCGGCCCGGCGGCTCGTCTACGTAGGCACCGACCCCGTTCAGACCGAGGTGGAGCTCGCGCACGGCAACCAGGCGACCATCGGCTTCCTCGAGGCCCACTCCGCGTTCTTCACCTTCGGGGAGAACTACGGGGCCCCGGACTGCGGCGTGCCGGAGTCGCATCGTTTCGAGCTGAAGCCGACCCGCCAGCCCGTGGTGCTGGACTTCTGGAAGGAACGGTGCGGTGGCCGGCCGGACGCCTTCACCACGGTGGCCAACTGGAGGCAGCCCTGGAGAGACATCCGGTTCGAGGGGGAGTTGTATCGCTGGAGCAAGCATCACGAGTTCGAACGGTTTCTGGACCTGCCGCGGCGCACGGGCGCCCGCTTCGAGCTGGCCCTGAGCGGCTGCCCGGCGGAGGCCCTCGCCCGCCTCGAGGGGAGCGGATGGCGGGTGCGCGACGCCTTGGGCATCTCGCGCGATCTCGAGGCCTACCGCGGCTACATCGCCGCGTCGCTCGGCGAGTTCACGGTGGCCAAGGACCAGAACGTCCGGTTGCGGAGCGGTTGGTTCAGCGACCGCAGCGCCACCTACCTGGCCGCGGGGCGTCCGGTGATCACCCAGGACACGGGCTTCGGGAACACCCTGCCCACCGGCCGGGGCCTGTTCGCCTTCTCGACCCTGGACGACGTCGTCGAGGCGGTCGAGGAGATCCACGACGACTACGAGCGCCAGCGGCGCGCCGCGAGCGAGATCGCGGCGGAGTACTTCGACTACCGCGTCGTGCTGGGCCGGCTCCTCGAGGAGGTGGGCCTGCCGGCGCGCGCCGCTATCGGCCACCCGGTGGCCGGGGTGGGCCGCCGCGCGACCGGTGGCCACGTGGATTCGGGCCAGGACGCCGCGACCGCCGCGACGTGGACACCCCCTATCGGGCCCGAGCCCTTTCCCGCGCACCTGGTGATCGAGCCCGTCTCCCGTCGTCCGATCCGACTCCCCGGGGAGACGCTCCGCGAGGTGTCGACCCGCCCCTGGCCGGTCGCCTCGGCTCGTCCATCGACGCAGGCGGGTCGAGGGCAGGACGTCCGCCCGCCCCGCCCACGAGCGAGCATCGTGGTCGTCACGATCGACAAGCTTCCGTTCACCCGGCTCTGCCTCGAGAGCCTGTTGGCCAACACGGAGGGACCACCGTACGAGGTCATCGTAGTGGACAACGGGTCCACGGACGGCACCACGGACTACCTCCTCCGGCTGGCACGGTGGGAGCCACGGGTTCGGCTCCAGCTCAACGGCCGGAACCTGGGCTTCGCCGCGGCCACCAACCTCGGGCTCTCGATGGCGGCGGGCGAGGTGCTCGTGCTCCTGAACAACGACACCATCGTCGCGCCGGGCTGGCTGGTAGGGCTCTGCCGCCACCTGGAGGATCCAGGGGCGGGCGCCGTGGGTCCCGTCACCAACCGGATCGGGAACGAGGCGCAGGTCGACGCGGGCTACCGCACGTACGGCGGCTTCCTGCGCCGCGCCTCGGAGCGGGCGCGGGGCGCCGCGGGCGGCTCGTTCGAGATCCCCTCGCTGACGATGTTCTGCTTCGCCATGCGGCGCGAGGTGCACCGCCGGCTCGGCGGCCTGGACGAGTCGTTCGGGATCGGGACTCTCGAGGACGACGACTACAGCCTCCGCCTCGCCGAGGCGGGCTACGCGCTGCTATGCGCCCAAGACGTCCTCGTCCACCACTTCGGCCAGGCCTCCTTCGGAGACCTGGTCCCCGGGGGAGAGTACGATGCGCTCCTTCGGACCAACCGACGCCGCTTCGAGGAGAAGTGGGGGAGGCCGTGGCGCCCCTACGGGAGACGGCGGAGTCCCGACTATCGCGAGCTGGTCGGTCGGGTCCGCTCCCTGGTCCCGCGCCTGGTGCCCGAGGGCGCCACGGTGCTGGTGGCCAGCCGCGGCGACGACGAGCTGCTCGAACTCTCCGGCCGCCGGGGCTGGCACTTCCCACGGACCGAGGACGGCGTCTGGGCCGGCCACTATCCGGCGGACAGCCGGGAGGCGATCCGACACCTCGAGTCGCTGAGGCGCCGGGGTGCCGGGTTCCTCCTGATCCCCCGCACCGGACTGTGGTGGCTCGAGCACTACGGCGACTTCGCCCGTCACCTGGAGCGGCGCTACCGCGTGGTCCACCGGGACGCGCGGACCTGCGCCCTCTTCGACCTCGGAGGCGCGACCTCCGGGAACGGCCCGCCCCCGGAATCCCGCCGCCGCGAGGGGTGCGTCCGGGAGGGGGACGGCGCCGGTCCGGGACGAGAGCCGCTCACCACCTCCACTCCAGCGACCGAGGAGACCCATGCCTGAATGCTCGATCGTGATCCCCGCGTACAACCGGGCCGGTCTCACCCGCCGGTGCGTGGAGGCGCTCCTGGCCGACCCTCCCGCGGTCTCCCACGAGATCCTCGTGGTCGACGACGCCTCGACGGATGGGACGCCCGGAATGCTGGGCCGGTACGGGGAGCCCGTGCGTCCGGTGTATCGCGACGTTAACGACGGCTTCGCCGTCGCCTGCAACGAGGGGGCGGCAGGTGCATCCGGCCGCTACCTCGTCTTCCTGAACAACGACACCCTGCCCACGTCGGGATGGCTGGACGCCCTAGTCCGCCACGCCGAGGTGCACACCGAGGCCGATGTGGTGGGAGCCAAGCTGCTCTTTCCCAACGACACGGTTCAGCACGCCGGCGTGGCGATCTGCCAGGACCGATACCCGCGGCACCTGTACGCGGGCTTTCCGGCGACCCATCCGGCCGTGAACCGCTCCCGCGGGTTCCAGGCCGTGACCGCCGCCTGTGCCCTCGTGCGCCGCGAGGCGTTCGAGGCCGCGCGCGGCTTCGACACCGCCTTCCGGAACGGGTTCGAGGACGTGGACCTCTGCCTGCGCCTGCGCGAGCGCGGGTCGGAGGTCCGCTACTGCCACGAGAGCGTCGTCTACCACCTGGAGTCGCTGTCGGAGGGCCGCTTCGTGCGGGACCGCGAGAACGCCCGGCTGTACCGGGAGCGCTGGGCCCACCGGGTGCGGCCCGACGATGTCGAGATCTACCTGCAGGATGGTCTCCTGAGGGTCGGCTACGAGACCGCCTATCCGGTCCGGCTGGAGGTTTCTCCCCAGCTCGCCCTGGTGGAGCTGGAGGGCCGGTCCCGCCGCGCCGACCGGCTCCTGGCCCTCCGCTCCCGCCAGGTCTTCGAGCTGCTGCGGGAGACGGCCCGGCTGACAGCGAAGGTGGCGGAACTGGAGCCCGACGCCACGGCGGGGCCGGTCGGGGGACCGGTCGACGGCGCATCGCCGGCCGTCGGAAACGGCGACCTCCGGGCGAGGCTGCTGGAGCTGCACGAGGCTTTGCTGCGTCGGGACGAGGGCATCGAATCGGCCCTCTACTCGCTCCAGGTGGCGCTGGCGGAGCGTGGCGGCGCGGTGGCACGAGGCTCGCCGGACGGCGACGGGCTCGCCGGCGGCTTCGCCCCCAGCAGCTATCTGGGCTACCGGGAGGTCGTGCGCCGGATCCGCGAGGTCGCGCGTCGCGCGCTGCCCCGGGACTCTACCGTCCTGGTGGTGACGCGGGGCGATCCGGAGCTCCTCGCACTCGACGGCGTGACGGCGCTCCACTTCCCGCGAACGGAGGACGGACGCTACGCGGGCCACTATCCCGCCGACAGCGACGAGGCGATCGCCGAGCTCGAGCGACATCGGGCCGAGGGCGCGAGCTACCTCCTCTTCCCGAGCACGGCTTTCTGGTGGCTGGACCACTACGTGGGCCTTCGGGAACACCTGGAGACGAGCGGCCGGAGCCTGGTCCCGGAGGGCGAGCCGTGCCGGATCTACGAGCTGTCGGCGGCGGCCGCTACGCCGGCCGCGGCACCGGCCGCGAACGGAGACAGGGCGTGAGCGGTGGGCCTACTGCACGGGCGGACGAGACGGTGATCTCTCAGGCCGAGTATCGCGAGTTGGTGGACCGGGTCCGGGATACGGTTCGAGCGACCGTCCCGGCCGGGGCCACCGTGCTCGTGGTGAGCCGGGGCGACCCCGACCTCGTGGCGCTCTCCGGTCGGCGCGGATGGCACTTCCCACAGGACCCGGGAGGCGAATACGCGGGGCACTACCCGAAGACGGGGGCGGAGGCGGTCGCCCACCTCGAGGAGCTGCGGCGGGAGGGAGGCGAGTACCTGGTGGTCCCCGGAACGGCTCTCTGGTGGCTCGAGCACTACCCGGAGCTGGGCCGCCACCTGGATGAGCGATCCCGACTCGTGGCCGATGTGGAGGGGACGTGCCGAGTGTTCGGGCTGCAGGGGTGGGAAGCGGGGCACCGCCGGTCCGCGGTCGAGGCGGGCGCCGGCGCTCGCATCCTCCAGGCGCCGTCGTCGCCCGGAGTCGACGACCGGTTCGTCTCGGTCCTCGAGAGCCTCTTGCCGCCGGGAGCCGGAATGGTGTGGGTGTGCCCGCCCGGCGCCGCCCCGCCGTCCCTGGACGGCCGGCGCGCGTGGGTTCTGACGTCCGACGTCGTGACGTCCGGTGCCGGGGACGACGACGCGGACGGCGGGGGCCTGTTCGAGCGGCTGGAGCGGCTCCACGAGGCCGGCGCCGAGTTCGTCGTGGTTCCGGCGGGCGGGGTCGGAGGCGGGAGCGGCGCCGGCCCGCCCT
>CAYMQZ010000160.1:0-6294 GCA_964392705.1 uncultured Gemmatimonadota bacterium | reverse complement strand
GGGTACAGGATCACCTCGCGGATCGAGCTCCGACCCGTCGCCAGCATGGCGAGCCGGTCGATCCCCAGACCGAGGCCGCCCGTGGGCGGCAGGCCGTACTCCAGGGCCCGGACGTAGTCCTCGTCCAGCGCCTGCGCCTCCTCGTCGCCCGCTTCCCGCTCGCGGGCCTGCTCGGCGAACCGTCGCCACTGCTCCAGCGGATCGTTCAGCTCGCTGAACGCGTTGATCAGCTCGTGGCCGCCGGCGATCACCTCGAAGCGCTCGGCCAGGCTCGGGTCGCCGCGCTTCGGCTTCGCCAGCGGGCTCATCGCCCGGGGGTAGTCGTAGACGATCGTCGGATCCCCGAGGACGGGTTCCACGCGCGCGGAGAAGAGCACGTCGAGGAGCTTGTGGCGCGGCAGCTCGCCGGCATCGGCCCGGCCCGTCGCGCGGACCGCTTCCCGGAGCTCCTCGTCGGAGGCGGCCCGCGCGTCCACCCCGGCGTGCGCCTCCAGCGCCTCCGCGAAGGTGAGCCGGCGCCACGGTCGCGCGAAGCCGAGCCGACGCCCCTCGTACTCGAGCTCGAGGCCGTGCCCCGTCGAGGCGAGCGCCTCCGTCACCATCTCCTCGGCCAGGACCATCATGTCCTCGTAGTCGGCGAACGCCTGGTACAGCTCCAGCATCGTGAACTCGGGGTTGTGCGTGCGGTCGATCCCCTCGTTCCGGAAATCCTTCCCGATCTCGTAGACGCGGTCCAGATTGCCGACGATCAGCCGCTTCAGGTACAGCTCATCGGCGATCCGCAGGTAGAGGGTGGCGTCCAGCGCGTGGTGGTGGGTGGTGAACGGGCGGGCGAAGGCGCCGCCGTACAGGGGCTGGAGGACCGGCGTCTCGACCTCGAGGAAGCCCCGCTCGTCCAGGAACCGGCGCAACGCGCGCACGAGCCGGGCGCGCGCGAGGAAGATCTCGCGCACCTCGGGGTTGACGGCCAGGTCCGCGTAGCGCTGTCGGTACCGGGCCTCGAGGTTCGAGAAGCCGCTGTGCACGATCCGGTCGCCCGTCTCGGTCACTTCCTCCTTCCCGAACGGGAGCGGCCGGAGGGTCTTGGAGAGCAGCCGGAGCGATTCGACCCGGACCGTGATCTCGCCCGCGCGCGTCCGGAAGGGCGGCCCCTCGATGCCGATCCAGTCGCCCAGGTCCAGGTGTCCCAGGAGCTCGTTCTCACGCTCGTCCAGGAGGTCCCGCCTCAGGTAGACCTGGAGACGGCCGTCGCGATCGCCCAGATGGGCGAACAGGCTGCCGCCCAGGTCGCGAATCGAGAGGATGCGGCCGGCGATCCGCACGGAGGCGAGCCCCTCGGCCTGCCCCCGCTCCTCGGCGTCCTCGAACGATCGGCCGGCCTCGCGCAGGGTGTGGGTCCGGTGGAAGGCGTAGGCATACGGCTCGAACCCCGCTTCCTCCAGGCGGCGCAGCGTGGTGAAGCGGTCCCGCACCGGCTTGGGGCGCTCCTCCGAGGCGTACCAGCAGTCCAGACATCTCCCATCCCGAAGGAAGGCCGTCTCCGCTCCGCAGGACGGGCAGGCTCCGATCCCGGAGCCCGTCACGAGCCCCGGCCGTCCTGTTGCAGGTAGGCCTCGATCAGCTCGTCCAGGTCCCCGTCCAGCACCCCCTCCGCGTTTCCGATCTCTACCCCGGTCCGGTGATCCTTCACCATGGTGTAGGGCTGGAGCACGTAGGAACGGATCTGGTTGCCCCACGCGATGTCGGTCTTCTCGCTCTCGAGGACCTGGCGCTCCTCCTCCCGGCGCTCGAGCTCGTGCTGGTACAACGCGGACTTGAGCATCTTCATCGCCTTGGCCTTGTTCTTGTGCTGGCTCCGCTCCTGCTGGCAGGAGACGACGATGCCCGTGGGCTCGTGGGTGATCCGGACCGCCGAGTCCGTCTTGTTCACGTGCTGCCCGCCCGCTCCGGACGCCCGGTAGGTGTCGATGCGGAGGTCCTCGTCACGGATCTCGACCTCCACCTCGTCGTCCACGACGGGGTAGACGAAGACCGAGGCGAAGGAGGTGTGCCGCCGCCCCTGCGAGTCGAACGGCGAGATGCGGACCAGGCGGTGGACGCCCCGCTCGGCGCTCAGGTAGCCATACGCGTAGGACCCCCGCACCTCGAGGGTGGCCGACTTGATGCCCGCCTCCTCGGCGGGGAGGAGGTCCACGACCTCGACGTCGAAGCCGCGCGAGTCGGCCCAGCGGGAGTACATGCGAACCAGCATCTCGGCCCAGTCCTGCGACTCCGTGCCCCCGGCGCCGGGGTGGACCGTGACCAGCGCGTCGCGGTGCGCGTCCTCGCCCCGCAGCATGTTCTTCAGCTCGAGTCGGGCCAGTCCCTCGTCCAGCGCCTGGACCTCCCGCTCCAGCTCGGCCAGCAGCTCGGCGTCCTCCTCGTCCGCGAGGAGGACGGCGATCTCGCTCGCATCCTCGAGCCGGGCGTCCATCTCCCGCCACGGCTCCGTCCAGCTCTTGAGGCGGTTGGCCTCGTCGATCAGCTCGCGCGCCCGGTCGGGATCGTCCCAGAAGTCCGGACGTGCCATCCGGGCCTCGAGCTCCTCCAGCCGTTCGAGCTTCCGTGGGACCTCAAAGGTACCCCCGTAGCTCGTCGAGCCGCTCCCGCTGCTCCTCCATGCGATCTCGGTACGTGGCGATCTCGCTCATCCTCTCTCCTCTCTCCTCGTCTTCGCCTTTAGCAGGTCGCTGAAGGGGGCGCCAACCGGCCGGTTCGTCCCGCCTCCCCATAGCCGGAGGAGAGGCGAAATGTTCCCGTCGGCGGCGAGGAGGGGCGGGAGTCGGGCGGCGGTCGCGCGCGGGCGCCACGGCGCTCCGGGGAAGGCTCGCTCCGAGCCGGGCGGGTGCCGCCCCGGCGTGAGCCGCGACCGCCACCGCGGCGACCGGGACCGGCTCCTGGCGGCTCCCGACGGCTCCTAACGGTCCCCCGACGCCTCCAGGAGCTCGAAATCGATCTTCCGCTCCTCCCGGTCGACGCGCGCCACGCGCACCTTCAACGGGTCGCCGAGCTGGAACTTCCGTCGCTTGCGTCGGCCGATCAGGGCGTGCTGCTCCTCGAAATATACGTAGTAGTCGTCCTCGAGCGTGCTCACGTGGACCAGGCCCTCGACGTGGTACTCGTCCAGGAGCACGAACAGGCCGAAGGCGGTCACGCCGGAGATCGTCCCCGTGAACTCGTCGCCCAGGTGTCGCTCCATGAACTCGATCTTCTTGAGATCGACCGAGTCCCGCTCGGCCTCCACGGCCTTCCGCTCCTGCGCCGAGCAGTGTTCCGCGATCTCGTCCAATCGACCGATGTCGACGGCCCGGGCGCGCTCGGGGGCGTCCAGCCAGCGGACGAGCTGGCGATGCACGACGAGGTCCGGATAGCGACGGATGGGCGAGGTGAAATGGGCGTACGCCTCGGAGGCGAGGCCGAAGTGGCCGACGTTCTTCGTCGCGTAGCGTGCCTGCTTCATGCTGCGGAGCGTGACGGTGGAGATCAGCTGCTCCTGCCGCGTCCCCTCCATGGCGTCGACGAGCCGGGCGAGATCCCGCGGGGCGAGCTTTCGACGTGGAAGCTGGTAGCCGAACGTGGCGGCGATCGCGCGCAGCCCCTCCAGCTTCTCCTCCTCGGGCTCGGCGTGGATCCGGTAAATGAACGGAAGCCGCTCGCGCAGGGAAAGCCGGGCCACCGTCTCGTTCGCGAGGATCATTAGGTCCTCGATCAGCAGATGGGACTCGAGACGCAGGACCCGCTGGATGTCGGTGGGCTCGCCGGCGGCGTTCAGCACCACGCGCGCCTCGGGCAGGTCGAAGTCGATGCTTCCCCGGCGCTGACGCTCCTTCCGCACGCGTCGGCTGACCGCGCGCAGGAGATGGAGCGCCTCGACCAGCTCGTCGGGGCCCGTTCCCTCCTCCAGGGCGACCTGGGCCTCGTCGTAGGAGAGGCGATGGCGGCTCCGGATCACGCTGCGGACGATCCGCGAGTCGAGGACGCGGCCGTCGCGGTCCGCCGTGAAGATGGCGGACACGGTGAGCCGATCCTCGCCCGGCACCAGCGAGCACAGGTCGCTGGAGAGGGCATGGGGGAGCATGGGCACCACCCGGTCCACGAGGTAGACGCTGGTCCCCCGTTCCAGGGCTTCCTCGTCCAGCGTGTCGCCATCCTCGACGTAGAAGGAGACGTCGGCGATGTGAACGCCCACCTCGAGCCGCCCCCCCTCGAGCTCGCGGACCGAGAGAGCGTCGTCGTGGTCCTTCGCGTCCGCCGGATCGATCGTGAAGCTCAACCGGTCGCGGAAGTCCTCGCGGCCCTCGAGCTGGGCGGCTCCGATGCCTCTCTCCCGCACCCGCTCGGCCGCCCGCTTGACCTCGTCCGGGAAATCGAGCGGCAGCTGTCGTCCCAGCAGGATCCCGAGGACGTCGACGCCCGGATCTCCCGGCGCGCCCAGCACCCGCGCGATCCGGCCCACGGGGTTCACGTCGCCCTCGCCCCAGTCGACGACCTCGGCCAGGACGATCTGACCGTCCCGCGCGTCCCCCTCCGCGTCGGGGGGGATGAACAGGTCCGTGCGGAGGGCTGGCTCCTGGGGCGAGACGAAGCCGTAGTTGCGCTTCCGGTGGTAGACGCCGACCACCTGGTCCCAGGCACGCCGGAGCACCCGGATCACGCTGCCCTCGGGGTTCCGGTTCCGGGGGAAGCGCTCCACGCGCGCCACCACGACGTCGTCCGCCACCGCGCCCCCCAGGCTGCGGGCCGGGACGAACACGTCCTCGCGATCGGGGCCCGCGTCCACGAATCCGTCGCCCCCGCGCGTCACGTGCAGGGCGCCGACGACGAGGTTCAGGTTCTCCGGGACCGCGTAGCGTCCCTTCCGCTGGCGGTACACCAGGCCCTCGGATTCGAGCGTGCGGAGGAGCTCGCGGAAGGCGGCGTATTCCGCCTCCCCCTCGACGTCCAAGGCGCGCGCGAGCTCCTTCGCCTTCAGGGGCCGCTTCGCCTCGGAGCGCAGGTAGCGGACGACCTCGTCCGCGCCGACCGGCGACTCGGGCCCGCTGCCGTCGGTCATCGCTCGGAGAAGGAGGGGTGGAACGGCGGGGGCGAGCTCAGAACGGTTCCGCTTCGTCGATCAGCATGATCGGGATGTCCTCCTCGACGGCGTAGCGCAGGCGACAGGCATGGCAGAGCAGCGCCTCGCCCTTCTCGTCGTCGACCGTACGGTATTCCAACTCGCCTTTGCATTTGGGACAGACTAGGATCTCCAGGAGTCGCTCGTCGACGGGCATCCTCTCATCCTCCGGGGCCGGGGCGCGGGGCGCCGCTCTCCGGGCTCAGTGCTCAGGACCGCGACCGAGGAGCGCGGAACCCGAGCATCGTAAGGTGGTCCTGACGCTTACGCCAGTTGTGCAGCACCTTCACTCGGAGGTCCAGGTAGGCGGCGCGCTCCAGGAACGCTTCCACCTTGCGCCGGGCCTCCGTGCCGATCTCGCGGATCATTCGCCCGCCGGCTCCGATGACGATCCCCTTCTGCGAGGGTCGTTCCACGAACAGGGTGCAGGCGACGTACACCGGACGATCGGGTCCCCGCTCCTTGAACTCGTCGACCCGGACCGCGACCGCGTACGGGACCTCCTCGGCGAGCTTCTCGAAGCAGGCCTCGCGGACGAGCTCGGCGACGAAGAAGCGAACCGGCTCGACCGCCAGCTCGTCGGTCGGGTAGAGGGGCGGCGACGGCGGGAGCCGTGCCAGGATGGCCCGTCGGAGCGCCGCGACCCCCTCGCCCGTGGTGGCCACCGTCGGGATCACCGGGTCCCAGCCGGCCGCCTCCAGCTCGCGCGCCAGCCTTCCCGCCACGTCCTCTCCGACCCGGTCCACCTTGTTCAGGCACAGCAGACCGGCCGCCCCGGGGGGGCGCCGGAAGTCCCGCGCGTCCTCGAGGCTGGGCTCGAAACCCGCGTCGGCGACGTAGACGATCAGGTCGGCCTCCTCGACGGCCGCTTCGGCCTCCCGCCGCATGACCTCCTGGAGGAGGTAGCGGGGATCGAGTCGCCCCGGGGTGTCGAGGAAGACGGCCTGGTGACCTTCGTCGGAGTAGATGGCGGCCAGCCGCCGCCTCGTCGTCTGGGCCTTGGGCGTCACGATGCCGAGCCGCGCGCCGACGAGCCGGTTGAGCAGCGAGCTCTTCCCTACGTTCGGCAGGCCGGCCAGCGCGACGAAGCCCGCGCGAAAATCCCCGTCGGTGCCCACGGCTCCCATCAGCGGCTAAGCGGC
>CAYMQZ010000159.1:0-6337 GCA_964392705.1 uncultured Gemmatimonadota bacterium | reverse complement strand
CGGCCCAGGCCGCCACGGCCTCCGCCAGCTCCGCCCGCACCTCGCCCTCGGTCCGCCCCGATCGCTTCGGAACGGCGAAAGAGTGGTCCGCGCCCTCGACCACGTGGAGGGTGACGGCCGCGCCCAGCGGGCGCAGGGCGGGTCGCAGGAGCTCGAGGTCGGCCAGCCGGTCCCGGGTGCCCTGGACGAACAGCATGGGAAGGTCGACCGAGCCGAGGTGCTCGGCTCGCTGGACCGCGGGACGGCCGGCCGGATGGAGCGGGAAGCCCAGGAAGCAGAGCCCCCGCACCCCGGACAGGGAAGCCTCGGCCGCCGCCATCGAGGTCATGCGTCCCCCCATGGACTTGCCGCCGGCGAGGAGGGGGAGACCCCCGGCCCGCCCCCCGGCCGCCTCGACGGAGGCCCGCACCGTCGCCAGCAGCACCGGATGCCGGTCGGGCGGCCCACCCCCCCGCTCCATGTACGGGAACTGATAGCGCAGCGTGGCGACCCTTCGCTCGGCCAGGGCGGCGGCCATCGCTTCCATGAAGCGGTGGCGCATGCCGGCCCCGGCTCCGTGCCCCAGGACCAGGAGAGCGCGGGAGTCGCCGGGGCGAAGGAGCAGCCCCGAGACCTCGGCTCCGGCCTCCGGCACCGGGATCCGGAGCGTCTCCGGACTCTCGGTCACGGCCGGTGGCCCCGGCTACCGGGCGTTCGCGGGAGGCTCCTCGCAGCCCTCCTGCCGGCGCGTGTCGGCGAGGCTCACGATCTTCCACTCGCCCCCGTCGCGGGCCAGCAGGAACGCATCCACGCCGCAGTGGCTGAACTCGCCGTCCAGGTAGAAGGCGTACTCCGTCCACACGCTGGCGAGGTTCTCATCGACCTTCACCTCCCAGCCCCAGAACCGCTCGTCCCACTCGCCCGAGGCGCCGCCCACGGCGCGGACGAAGCCGTCGAGCGACCGGATGGACGTAGACGGCTCTCCCTCCCGGTCCTCCGTTCCGATGAGGACGGCGTCGGGGTGGAAGGTCGAGCGCACGACGGCGCTGTCGGCGCTCCGCATGCCGTCGAACAGCCGCTGGACCACCGAGAGAACGGCCTGCTCGTCGCCGGTCTGGGCCCGGGCCGGCCGCTCCGCGGCGAGGAGGGCCCCGATGACGGCGGCGGCCCACGGCAGTCGCCGGATGGACGTAGATGTCCGGAGCATGGTCGTCATCCTTTCCCTGCTGGCGTCGGCGCGACGGTACGGATACTGTCGGAGCGCTCCGATCCGCGCCATGGCCCGAGCGCCGATCAGAGGCGTGTCCGGCTACAGCTCTTCCGGCTCGTCCCAGGTCTGCGCCCAGAACTCGTCCTCTTCCCGCCGGATCTCATCCAGGTCGAGCGGGCTCCGCGCCTCGAACCGCACGCTGCCCTCCCGCTCGATGCGGCGGACCATCTCGTCGCTCAGCCCCTCCTCGCGCTTCGACCTCTCCACACGGCGCCGGGCCAGAAGACCGGCCAGCAGGACCAGGAGCGCGATGCCCAGGAAGAGAAGGGAGCCGGCCACGGGCGCTCGAGGGGGCTCAGTCTCCGTCGCGGGGCGCCTGGATCGCGTCGACGAGGCGCGTCAAACCGCGCCGCGGCGCCAGACGGGTCGCGAAGGCAGCGACCTTGTTCGCGACGCCGGGAAGTACGAGCCGCTTCCCCCGCAGCATGCCGTCGACGCCCGCCCGCGCCACGCTCGCGGCGTCCATCAGTCGCCCGACCCGGAGCAGCCCGGACTGCTCCATCTCCGCCCGCTCGTGGAACTCGGTCTTCGTGGGACCGGGGCAGAGACAGGTGACGGTCACCCCGCTCTCCCGGAGCTCCTCGGCGATCGCTTCGCTGAAGTGCAGGACGTAGGCCTTGGTCGCGTAGTACACGGCCATACGGGGGCCCGGCTGGAAGGCGGCGGTCGAGGCCACGTTCAGGATCCGGCCCCGCCCGCGCTCCAGCATGCCGGCCAGGAACAGCCGCGTCAGCGCCGTGAGGGCGGTCACGTTCAGCCGGATCACGGCCAGCGTCTCGTCCAGGGGCGTCTCCGTGAAGGGGCCGTACGTGCCGACGCCGGCGTCGTTGACGAGCACATCCACGGGCCGCCCTTCCTCGTCCTCCACGGCCCGGAGCACCGCTTCCGGAGCGCCGGGTCGCGACAGGTCCGCCGCCAGGACGCGCGCCGACACGCCGTGATCGGCCGTCAGCTCGGAGGCCAGGAGCTCCAGCCGTTCGCGGGATCGGGCCACCAGGACGAGATCGTGCGCCTGGGCCGCGAGGACCCGCGCGATCTCGCGACCGATGCCGGCGGAGGCGCCCGTGACGACAGCGGTGCCCGGCGCGACGCCCTTCATCCCGCCGGGGGCTCCCGCGGCTCGGATTCCCCTTCCGCCGCCCCCGACCCGCCCCCGGAGCCGTCCCGCGCTCGGGCTCGCGCCAGCTCGGCCTCGGCCGCGATGTAGCCGAACCCTGCCCATCCGTCGCCGGACACGATGCGGCGGAACCCGTCGAAGGCCCGGTCCGGCCGTCCCTCGTAGAGGTGCCAGGCGGCGACGCCGTAGCCGATCGCCGTGCCCGAGGGGTCGTCCGTGACCTCGCTCCAGAGCGAGTCGGCGGCCACCTCGCCGCGGTACAGGAGCAGGAGCCGGTGGTAGGCGTGGTTCTCGATCACGTCCATCCCCGCGTGGATCGGCCGGAGCAGCTCGGCCGCCTCGGAGGGGCGCCGGAGCCGGCGGAGCGTCGTGTAGAGCCAGTGGGACGCCGCCACCCGCGCGTCCGGGTTGCGGGAGACCGCGAGACAGCGACGATAGGCGTCCCGCGCGCCCTCGAAGTCGCCCGCCAGGTACCGGGCCAGCCCGAGGTGGTACCAGATGTTGAAGTGGAGGGTGCTCGTGGGGACGCCGCGGGCGTTGGGCAGGCCGTCTGGCTCCACCCGATCCTCCGTTCCCTCGATCAGGGCCGCGGCCCGCTCCAGGTCGGCGGCCGCACGCTCGAGCTCGCGGACCGTGATGAGCCGGTGTCCGCGGTGCCGGTAGAGTCGCGGGTCCTCGGGGTGCAGGCGGATGCCCCGCGTGAACGTGGCGATGGCCTCGCGGTAGCGGCCGAGGTACGCCTGACGCCGTCCGACCCAGATCAGCGCGTCGGCGCTCGCCGGGTCGGCCTCCAGCCGCTCCCGCGCCTCGGCCAGATCGGCCGCGCGGGCCGTCTCGAGGCTGTCGCCCAGCTCCGGGGCCCGCAAGGGCCGCCCCAGCAGGGAGACCGCCTCGACGCCCGCCGGCAGGTCGGCGGCGGAAGCCGCCTCCGCGCGGCCCTCCTCTCGTTCAGAACCCTCGCCGGCGGCCCGCGCGGCGTCCGTCTCGGGGTCGACGCACCCGGCGCCGATCCCGAACGCGAGCGCGACGGCGGCGGCGAGGGCCGCGCGGCGGTCGATGCGCTGGTGGAATCCGGGCCGATCCTTCACGCCCGGAGAATAGACCGGGTCGGCGCGCGGACGCCACCGCAGCCCCCGCGCCCCGGCGGTCCGACCCGGCCGCCGCGTCCCTTCCCTCGGGGGACCCGCCGCGCCTCGCCGCCGGTCCCGCGCCGCGTCCTCAGCACCAGCGGACGCGTACCCGGTACTCCACCTCGACGCTGTCGCGCGCCGGCACGGCGACTTCGAACTTGAAGGTGTGGGCGTCCAGCTTCGTCGCCTCGTGGCTCGACGAGAGGATCCGCCAGTCACCGCCAATCGGCTCCACGACCTCGACCTCGGCCTCCACGTCCTTGTGGTTCCGGAGCTCGATCCGCCAGGCGCTCTCCGAGGTGCAGTGCCCCAGCGCGTTCCACTCCATCTGCCGGCGGTCTCCCACCACGTCGAACGCCTCGCCCATCTTGATCCGCACCTTCTCGTCGCGCGGCGTGTGGTCGACGCGGTCCTCGCCGATGAATTGCTGGGCCCCGGAGGAATCCTCCTTGTAGACCCGGACCACGCCGGCCGGAAGCGGCATGCCGAGGCCGTTCTCCTCGCTGTTCGCGAAATCGAGGTAGACGCCGACCTTCGCGTTGGATTCCACGTGGCCGTAGCTGCCCCGGTAGTAATGGGCCGCGCCATAGTAGATGAGCTTCTTGCGGATCCCGAACCGGTCCGCCTCCAGCAGCGTCACCTGCTTCTGCTCGTTGTTCTCGATCGTGGTGGGCCGATCCAGGGTATACAGGTGGTACTCGAAGAACGCCTCCTCCTGGAACGCCGCGTCGGCCGCCGCCTCCCGGACGGCCAGGGCGGCCTCCATCATCTCGGCCCGACCGCCCACGCGGCGGACGTCCCCGGCCACCAGCTTGAGCCGCGCGTTCTCCCAGGTGGCCCCGCTCTGGTTGGTGAGCGTGACCCAGCCGGTGAGGTCCCCCCGGGTGTCATCCTCGTTCACCACGACGACGTAGTCGGCCTTCCAGTTCAGGTTGCCCGTCAGGTAGGAGACCTCCAGGCGCTGCCGCTCCGCTCCGCTCTCGAGCAGCCAGAGCAGCGTGGGCTCGGCGATCAGGTTCTCCGGCACCTCGGGAAAGGCGATCCGGCCCGGGTAGTTGAAGGTGATCTCGTCGCCGATCCGCAGGATGGTCCCCCCGTTCACCGCCAGCACCTCGGCTTCGACCACTTCGTCCCGGCCCTCCCTCTCGTTCCAGCGGTAGACCTTCACGGTCCGCCCCACGTACTTCTCCAGGAGCTTCTGCGGGCTGAGCAGGTCGTACTGGTAGTTCTGCTCCAGCACGCGGAACGGGGCCCGCGAGAGGGGCCGGATCGCGACCGTCTCGGTCTGGATCGCCGAGGCGACGTCGCCGAACTCGAGCGCGGCCGTCCCCCGCGCGAGGTCGAGGCTCCGGATCTCGCGCACCAGCCCGAAGTTCTGGTTGTAGACGGTGATGGAGACGGCATCCCGATCGGCCGCCGTCGAACGGAACCGTTCCGGATCGCCGGAGCGATCCGAGGAGAGATCGCCGCCCGCGGGCTCGACGGACGCGGCCGACTGCTCCGCCGCCTCCGGGCCGGCGGGGTCGGCGACCGCCGGTGCCGCTCCGCCGGCGCCGCCGACGGCCAGGCTCCCGCTGAGGAGAATCGCGCTCGCGCCCAGCGTGGTGGCCCATTCCAGTTTGCGGCTCATCGTCTTCCTCCCGTTTCCGATCTCGATCACGCCTCCCGCCTCGCGCGAGGACGCTGTCGTGGAGGGGGACGAGCCGGCCCGGCGGATTTGCACACCCTTCCGGCGCCGCGCACCTTCGGACGGTGTCGAGAACGGCCGGTCACCCCGGACGCCATGCACCTTCCACCGATCGTGAACGCCTCATGCGTCGGACCCCGTGCTGAGCCGCATCGCGCTCTTCGGGCTCGGCCTTCTCCTCCTGTACGTCGGGGCGAACGGGCTCGTCCGCGGGGCATCGCGGCTCGCCCGGTGGCTGGGCGTGAGCCCGCTGGTCATCGGGCTCACGGTGGTCGCGTTCGGCACCTCGGCCCCGGAGCTCGTGGTGAGCGTGCTGGCAGCGGGCGCGGGCGAGGCCGACGTGGCGATCGGCAACGTCGTCGGCTCGAACATCGCGAACATCGGCCTCATCCTGGGCGTCTCGGCCGTCGTATGTCCGCTCGGCGTCCACTCCCGCCTCCTCCGGCGCGAGATCCCCGTCATGATCGCCGCCTCCGTCGGTCTGGTGGCCTTGATGCTGGACGGCGGCCTCGGCCGCGCCGACGCCGCTCTCTGCCTGCTCGGCTTCGCCGCCTATCTGCTGTTCGTCTCCCGTACCGCGCTCAGCTCCACGTCCGAGCTCGCGCCGGCGGCGACCGGGATCGGGTCGACGGCCGGCGAGAGAGGCGGGGACCGCCGGGGCGCCCCGTCGCCGGTCCCGTGGGCCGCGTCGCCGGTCCCCGGCGCTGCATCCCGATGGCGCGACGTCGGGCTCGTCGTGCTCGGGCTCACGGGCCTGGTGGTCGGGGCCCACCTGCTCGTCGAATCCTCGGTCTGGTTCGCCCGTCGAATGGGCGTTCCGGAGCTGATCGTGGGCTTGACGCTGGTGGCCGTGGGGACGTCGCTTCCCGAGCTGGCGACCTCCGTCGTGGCGGCGCTCCATCGGGAGTCCGAGATTGCCGTGGGCAACGTCGTGGGCTCGAACCTCTTCAACACCCTGGCGATCCTCGGAACGGCCGGTCTGGTCGCTCCGCTCGACTTCGACGCCTCGATCCTGCGCTTCGAGCTGCCCGTGATGGTCGGCTCGGCCCTTGTCCTCCTGCCCCTCGGATGGAGCCGGTTCGAGATCCAACGCTGGGAGGGGGTCGCGCTCGTGGCCGGCTATGGCGTCTTCGTGTTGGTTCTGGTGGCCCGGG
>CAYMQZ010000158.1:5181-6339 GCA_964392705.1 uncultured Gemmatimonadota bacterium | reverse complement strand
CCTGCCCGAGGGCGCGCGCCCCCGGCCGCGGCGGGAGATCGAGGGCGTCTACGTGATCGAGGAGGGCCTGGCGCGGTTCCGGCCCGTTCGCATCGGCATCGCGGGCGAGGGCCACTTCGAGGTGCTGGACGGGCTGGATGAGGGCGAGCGGGTCGTCTCGGGAACCTACCAGGCGATCCGCGAGCTGGAGGACGGGTCGCGGGTGCGGGTCACCGCGGCGGACACGGTCGGAGGGCGCACGGAGACCGCCGGCTCGGAAGCCGACGCCGGCGAGAGCTGACAGGGGACGTCACGGAATGGACGCGAGAGACGACGTGATCATCGTCACCCGGGGGCTGGCGAAGGACTACGTCATGGGGGCCGAGACGATCCACGCCCTCCGCGGCGTGGACCTGGACATCGGCCGCAACGAGTACGTGGCCGTGATGGGGCCGTCCGGCTCGGGGAAGTCGACGCTCATGAACCTGATCGGCTGCCTGGACACGCCGACCGCGGGGGAGTACGTGCTGAACGGCCAGGCCGTGCAGGACCTGGACGACGACGAGCTCGCCCGCATCCGGAACCGGGAGATCGGCTTCGTCTTCCAGACGTTCAACCTGCTCCCGCGGGCCACCGCCCTCCACAACGTGGAGCTGCCGCTCATCTACTCGGGCACGCCCGCCCGGGAGCGCCGGGAGCGGGCCGCCGACGCGCTGGAGAAGGTGGGGCTGGGCGACCGGATGGACCACAAGCCGAACGAGCTCTCGGGCGGACAGCGGCAGCGCGTGGCGATCGCGCGAGCCCTGGTGAACGACCCGTCGATCCTGCTGGCCGACGAGCCGACCGGAAACCTGGATTCGGTGACCTCGGCCGAGATCATGGACGTTCTCGACCTTCTGCACGGGGCCGGGCAGACCATCATCATGGTCACTCACGAGCTGGACATCGCGGGCCGCGCGCAGCGCGTCATCACCCTGCACGACGGGTCGATCTCCTCGTACGACGCCGAGCTCCCCGAGCGGCCGGCGACGGTGGCGTAGGCGCCCCGTGGCCGAGGGCGGTAGCCGACCCCTGACGACCCACATGAGGTCGCTCGAGGGGATCCGCCTCGCCCTCCAGCAGATCCGGACCCACAAGCTCAAGTCCTTCTTCACCCTGGTGGGCGTGATCATCGGGATC
>CAYMQZ010000158.1:0-5081 GCA_964392705.1 uncultured Gemmatimonadota bacterium | reverse complement strand
CTGAAGGTGGCCGTGATCGGGGCCGAGATCGCCGACCGCCTGTTTCCCGACGCCAGCCCGCTCGGCAAGCGGATCCGGCTGGCGGGCCAGCGCCTGGACGTCGTCGGCGTGTTCGAGCGCCAGGGGGGGCTGCTGGGCAACGTGCGCGACGCGACCGTCCTGATCCCCTTCGCCACCTTCGACCAGACGCTGGCCACCCGGCGCGACGAGGTGCACGACATCCACGTCAAGGTGGCCGAGGCGGCCGAGCTCGAGCCGGCGATCCTGGCCGTCGAGGGGATGCTCCGGGCCGACCGGGGGCTGCGGCCGTACGAGGAGAACGACTTCTTCATCCGGACCTCGAGCGGGCTGCTGAGCGCCTGGGACACGATCAACCGGATCCTGCTCACGGCGCTGCCGGGGTTGGTCTCGATCTCGCTGGTCGTGGGCGGGATCGTGATCATGAACATCATGCTGCTCTCGGTCACGGAGCGGACCCGGGAGATCGGGATCCGGAAGGCCGTGGGGGCGAGGCGCCGGGACATCCTGCTGCAGTTCCTGGCGGAGGCCTCGACCCTCTCCCTGCTCGGCGCGGCGCTGGGGATCCTCGGCGGGCTCGGCCTGGCCCGGCTGGTCGCCGCGCTGACCCCGATCCCGGCGGAGGTCTCGGGCTGGTCGCTGCTCCTGGCGATCGCCCTCGGGCTGGTGGTCGGGGTCGCCTCGGGCATGTATCCCGCCTATCGGGCGGCGCGCCTGGATCCGATCGTGGCCCTGCGCTTCGAATGAGGCACGGCGGGTGAGGGCACGCGCGAGGGGCCACGGGTGAGGGCGCGGCGACGCGCGGACCGGGGCATGGGGGTCGTGGCCACGCTGGTCGAGGGCACCGGCGTCGCCTTCGACGCCCTGCGGGCGAACAAGGTCCGCAGCGGGCTCACGATCCTGGGCGTGACGATCGGGGTCCTGGTCGTGATGGTCATGGCGGCCGTGATCCAGGGCGTGAACGAGAGCTTCGCGGAGATCATCTCCTCCCGCGGACCCACGACCTTCTACGTGGGCCACGCGCGCTTCGAGCCGCAGGTGAGCACGGGCCTCGAGGAGGAGGAGCCCTCCTTCATGCGCAACCCCCCGATCCCGGCCGTATACGCGGACGAGCTGGCTCGGCTCCCGGAGATCCAGAGCGCCTCGGCGATCGCGGACCTCAGCTGGCTGGCCATCCAGGCCAGGTACCGGGGTCGCGAGGCGCGCGTCACGGTGGCCGCCGTGGGCTCGGAGTTCATGGAGATCGACAACGGCGACATCATCGACGGGCGCTTCCTCACCGCCTCCGAGAACCAGCGCAGCACGCCGGTGGCGGTGATCGACACCGCCGTGGCCGCCGACCTGTTCGGCGGCCTGGATCCCCTGGGCCGGCGCATCCGCATCGGCCGCGTGGAGGGCAAGCAGTCGTCCTTCGAGGTGATCGGCATCTACCGGCCGCCCGCCAACCTGTTCGCGGGCTTCGCCACCCACTACGTGCTGGTCCCGTTCTGGGCGGCCGACAAGCACCTGGACGTGTGGAACCGGCTCGTCACCCTGGTGGTGCGGCCGAACCCGGGCGTCTCGCTGGAGGAGGCCGTGGACGTCGTCCACGCCCGGACCCGCCAGCTCCGGGGCCTCAAGCCCGGCGAGGAGGACGACTTCGTCATCATGACGCAGGACGAGATCGCGGGTCTGTGGAGCAACCTCACTTCGGTCCTCTTCTCCGCCATGGTCGGTCTCTCGAGCGTCGCCCTCCTGGTCGGCGGGGTCGGCGTGATCGGCATCATGATGATCTCGGTCACCGAGCGGACCCGGGAGATCGGCCTCCGCAAGGCGGTGGGCGCGCGACGGCGCGACGTGATGTGGCAGTTCCTGGTCGAGGCCAGCACCATGACGGCGCTCGGGGGCGGAATCGGGCTGGCGCTGGGAGGAGGGATCGTGTACGCCCTGAACGCGTGGACCCCGGTTCCGGCCGAGGTCCCGCTGTGGGCGATCGTGGCGGCGCTGGCGGCCTCGGCGCTCACCGGGATCGGCTTCGGGCTCTACCCGGCGGCCCGCGCCTCTCGTCTCGATCCCGTGGACGCGCTGCGCTACGAGTAGGGCGGCCCCCGCCACGGCCCGGCGCGGTCCGGGACGGACGCGCGACGCCCACCTCTCCGGCCCGCGGCCGCCGCGCGCTACATCGACCGCACTCCCAGCTCCACGATGTCGGCCACCTCGACGGTCTCCTCGGTCCAGTAGGGCTCGCCGTAGGACCGGCGCACCAGCGAGCCGTAATGTCGGCCCTGCGTCTCGATCAGCTCGTAGAGCGACTGGCCCGTGGGGAAGATCTCGCCCGCCGAGCTCTTCCCCTCGAACTGCGAGGCGTAGCAGCGGATCGCCCCCATCTTCCGCTCGAACTGTTCCGCCGTGAGGGGCACGACGAAGGTCGGCTTCACCGGGTCCTCCCGGTACGCCAGGGCGTACAGCACCTTGCGCGGTCGCCGGGCGGGCCCGCCGGCGTAGTTGCCGAGGCCGGCCAGGAAACAGGCGTCGCGCCCCAGCTCGGCGGCGATCCGGTGATCCGGATGGCGGCCGTGGCGGAACGGCAGGATGACGACGGAAGGCTCCAGTCGGCGCAGGATCCCGACCAGGCGGTCCCGGTTCTCCCTCGTGTTGTACAGCGCCGCGTCGGGAAGGCCCGCGTTCTCGCGCACGGCCAGGCCCAGCACCTCGGCGGCCCGCTCCGCCTCCAGGGCGCGCGTCTCGGGGGTTCCCCGCGTGGCGGTCTCGCCTCGCGTCAGATCCAGCACCCCCACCCGATGGCCCGCCTCCACGCAGCGGGTCAGGGTTCCGCCGCAGGTGAGCTCGGCGTCGTCGGGATGGGCCGCGATGGCGAGAACGTCGAGCGACTCGCCGCTCACGCCAGGCAGGTGACCTCGATCAGCAGCCGCTTCCAGCTCGGGACGGAGTCGTCCCCTACCTTGAGGATCCGGGCCCGCGCCCGCCCGCCCCCGCGCATCCAGGGCGCCAGCCAGGTCCCGATCTCGTGCGGCAGGTGACCCACGGGGTCGCCCGACCGGAGGTGGACCCAGACCTGCTCCACGGGGCCGCCGGGCGGGTCGGGAATCATCACCAGCTCGCCGCCCGGCTCGATCTCGCCCAGGTGGCGGGCGCGGTCGGCGAACGCCAGCCCGTGCACGGTCGCCCGGAACACGGGCGCGGCCGGCGGCGGAAGAAAGGCGAGTCTCTCGTTCGCGCCGTCCATCCTCCTCCTGTCCTCTTCCACGGCGCCCGCGTTGCGGCGGGGCGACCGCGGGCCGATCCTTCTCGGGAGCGCGTAACATACGGGTGGCCAACGGTCGGGAACACCCGGGAAGCGCCCGAATAGGAACACACTCTCCGACGACACGGACCGAGACGCGATGCCCGATCCCGAGCGAACCGACGGAATCTACCTGGACCACGCCGCCACGGCCCCCCTGCGGCGGGAGGTGTGGCGCGCCATGGAGGCGCGTCTGGAGCACGCCTACAATCCGGCCAGCCCGCACGGCTTCGGCCGTCAGGCGCACCGCTGTCTGGAGGAGGCCCGGGGCGCGCTGGCGGAGCTGCTGGGATGCCGACGACGGGAGCTGTACTTCACCGGGGGCGGCACGCAGTCCAACAACCTCGCCATCCTCGGCTTCGCGCGGGCCCGGCGGGACGCCTCCCCGCGGATCCTGATCGGCGCGGTGGAGCACAAGGCCTGCCTCCAGGCCGCGAAGCGGGCGGCGGCCGAAGGCGCCGAGGTGCGTTTCCTGCCCGTCGACGAGACGGGCACGCTGGAGCTGGAGGCGCTCGAGGCGGGGCTGGCCGACGGCGGCGAGCGGCCCACGCTGACCGTCTGCATGTGGGCCAACAACGAGGTGGGGACCGTGCAGCCCGTCGCCGAGGCGGCGCGGCTCGCCCACGCGCACGGCGCCCTCTTCCACACCGACGCCGTCCAGGCGTTCGGCAAGGTGGGCGTGTCGCTGGAGCGCGTTCCGGCCGACCTGCTCACCATCACGGCGCACAAGCTGGGCGGGCCGGTCGGGATCGGACTGCTCTACTGCCGGGAGGGGGTCGAGCTCGAGCCGATCACCTACGGCGGGAGCCAGGAGCGGGGCGTCTGGCCGGGCACCCAGAACCCGATCGGGGCTTGCGGGTTCGCCGAGGCGGCGCGGCTCGCGGCGGCCGAGCGCGAGGAGAAGGCGGCGGAGTGGCGCCGCCTGAGGGACGGCCTGGCGGACCGGATCCTGGAGCGCGTCGAGGGCGCCCGCCTCCACGCCGCCGAGGCCCCGGAGCGACTCCCGAACCTCGTGAGCTTCGGGATTCCCGGCTGCGACCCGGGCGCGCTGCTCCTCTTCCTGGACATGGAGGGCGTGGCCGTCTCCGCCGGCTCGGCCTGCTCCAGCGGCTCGGTGGAGACCTCGCCCGTGCTGGAGGCGATGGGGCTGGTGCGCGACGAGGCGTACGCGACCCTGCGCTTCAGCATGGGGCCCGAGACCACCGCCGACGAGGTGGAGCGGGCCGCCGAGGCCGCCGTGAAGGCCTGCCATCGCGTGCGCGAGACCGCGGCCGCCTGAGGGACGCGCCGTTCCCGCGAGATCCACGCGACCGATGACCGCTCCCGCGACCGCCACCCATCCCGCACCGGGGATCCCGGATCCCGAGGGGGCGTCCGTGCTCGTCGCCATGTCCGGCGGCGTGGACTCGAGCGTCACGGCCGCGCTGCTCCACGGGGCCGGGTTCCGCGTCGTGGGGGTGACGATGAAGACCTTCTGCTACTCGGAGGTCCAGGGGCCCGCCCGCTCGTGCTGCGGGCTCGAAGGGATCGCCGACGCGAAGTCGGTGGCGGCCCGCATCGGCGCGGCCCACATGGTCTACGACGTCGAGGAGAGCTTCACGCGTGACGTGATCCAGGACTTCGTCTCCGAGTACGCGCGGGGGCGGACCCCCATTCCCTGCGTGCGCTGCAACAGCTTCACGAAGTTCCGCGACCTGGTGCGCCGGGCCGACCTGCTGGGCTGCGAGTACCTGGCGACGGGGCATTACGCGCGCGTCCGCCGCGGCGGGGGCGGCGCGAG
>CAYMQZ010000157.1:4687-6438 GCA_964392705.1 uncultured Gemmatimonadota bacterium | reverse complement strand
CCGCGATGCCGCCCCGCCCGGTAGGCGATCGTTCGCCCATCGGGGTGGAGCGCTCCGCCGCCCACGTAGTCCGGGAGCGCGGCGATCTTCTCGACCTCTTCGCCGTCGCGGGAGACCCTCCACAGCTCGGCAGCGTCAGAATCCAACGAGAGGCGGACCAGAAACAGCACGGAGCTGGAATCCGGGGTCCAACCGAGGATACCCCAGGGTCGACCCGGACCCTCCACTCGGTGCAGGGTCCGCGGTTCGCCGCCGTCGGCGGGGAACAGCTGTATGGTGGGTTCCGCGTCCGCCGCGCGTTCGTGGTAGGCGAGCCAGGCTCCATCCGGCGAGGCGACGACCGGGCCCCGATACCGGACCCGGTGAATCGACCGCTCGTGTCCGCTCTGGAGATCGTACGCGACGATCTCGATGAGGCTCTCGTCCAGCTCGCCGTCGCGGGTCGCGACCCTCGTGAAATAGAGACTCCGGCCATCCGGCGAGATCGAGAACGAGCGCCCGGACTCGCCGGGGGGATCGAAGCGCCGGACCATCTCGAGCTCCCCCGATTCGAGGTCGATCCGGAAGAACCCGCCGCGACCCCGGTCGTCGATGGCGGGCAGCAGCACCGAACTTCCGTCGGGCGCCCACCGCAGGACCCACCGCCTCAGGTCCAGGTCGAACTTCCATTCTCCGACCACATCGCCGCCGGCCGTCCGGAGATAGATCCACGTGCCGGCCGGATCGGCCACGTCGTGGACCACGTGCTCGCCGTCCGGCGACCAGGCCAGCGCCCGGACGAAACCACCGCCGTAGGGGGCGTCGAAGGTCGTCGGCAGCTCTACGAGCGCGCGACCCTCGACGTCGATCCGGGCGGTCCGGAACGTCGGCGCCTCCACCTCGACCCCGAAATAGAAATCGTCGCCCGCGAACCCGAGAGGCTCGAGCTTCCTCACGTCCTCACGCACCAGCTCGACCGGCCCGGACGGACGACCGTCCTCCATCGGAAGACGCCACACCGACGGGCTTCCCGAGCGTTCGCTGTAGAACAGGAGAGAGCCGTCCCCCGGCACCCAGCCCAGCACCACGTCGCGACCCGGCCCCTCGACCAGCGGCGTCTGGCGGGAGCCGTCGGCCGACAGCAGGTAGATCTCCCGATCCAGAGGATCCGGGCCGGGTGGATGGTCGTAGGCGATGAACCGGCCGTCGGGGGAAAGAGCGGCGTGGGCCTCGCGCCAGTCGAAGCTCTTGAGCACGCGGAGCTCACCGGTCGAGAGCGAGAGGAAGCCGAGCGCGGTCGTGTTGTCGGGACGGTAGATGCCGGTCAGGATCTCGTCGTCCGAGTTCCAGGCGTACATCCAGTAGGGCATGAGCGGCGATCCGGGATGGATGACGCGCGGGTTGGATCCACGAGGGATGCCGGCCTCGTCCACCGCGAAGTCCAGGACCCGGACCTGGTACTCGTCGGTCTCCCCGCTGTACCAGCTGTAGACGACCCGCCGGCCGTCCGGCGCGAACGTGGACACCTCCGCGTAGTCGCCCGATTCCTCCCAGGAGCCCTTCTCGGTCAGGTGATGCAGGCGTCCCGTCGTCAGGTCGCGGACGGCCAGGTCGCCGGTCGACCAGTCGATCTCGGTCACCCAGCGGCCGTCCGGCGAGGGCGATGACGCGTAGAAATTGAAGTCGTTCCCGGCCCACAGCCGCCGCATCGCGACCGCGTCTCGACTGTCCGGCGCGCCATGCCGGGTCGGTGTCACAGCCGGCTCGTCGAC
>CAYMQZ010000157.1:0-4587 GCA_964392705.1 uncultured Gemmatimonadota bacterium | reverse complement strand
AGTCGGCCCCCTCCGCTTCGGGGGGACCGCCCTCGCGAACCAGGTGGACGCGCACCGTGGTGCCCCTGCCCACCTCGCTCTCGATCTCGATCCGCCCGCCGTGGCCCTCCGCGATTCGTCGAGCCACGCTCAGCCCCAGCCCGGTCCCGTCCTCCCGGGTCGAATAGAGGGGCTCGAACACGCGCTCCAGCTCGCTCTCCGGGATCCCAGAGCCCGTGTCCCGGACGAGCACGACGACCTCCTCCTCCCCCCGCTCGGCCTCGACCCACGCCCGCCCTCCCGCCTCGAGCGCGCCGGCGGCGTTCAGCAACAGGTTCAGGAAGAGCTGCTCGAGCGTCTCCTCGTCCCCGCGGACCTCCACGGAGAGGCCGGCGATGCCCTCGCGGTCGAGGCTCGCCTCCCGAGCGGCGAACGCCGGCTCGGCGGCGTCCATGGCCGCCTGCAGCGGGGAGCGCAGGTCCACGGTTCGCGACTTCCAGCGTCCGGTGCGCGCGACGTCGAGCGTCTCGGAGACCGTGGCGTCGAGCCGCCCGATCTCCCTCAGCGCGCGGCTCTGGGGCTCCCGCAACGGGGAGTCGGGGGGAAGCGCCTCCTCGACCCGCTGCAGGTCGATGCGGATCGCCGTGAGGGGGTTCCGGACCTCGTGGGCGAGCGACGCGGCGAACTCGCCGACGGCGGCCAGCCGTTCGCGATCCGCCAGCTCTCGAAGCGTGCGCCGCAGGCTGGCCGTCATCGTGTTGAAGGCCCGGGCGACCCGCCCGACCTCGTCCTCCCCGGGGTCCTCGATCCGTTCCTCCAGTTCACCCTTCGACACGGCCTCCGCCGCCGCCACCAGCCGCTCGAGCGAGCGGGTCATGCGCCGCGTGATCAGCGCCGCGCCCAGCAGGCCCGCCAGCGCGACCGCCGCGAGCAGCCAGGTCCCGCGGTGCGCGGCGTCCTCGAACGGCCCCGCGAAGGGGGAGAGCGGCGCCGCCGCCACCAGGGTCAGAGGCGGATCGCTCATAGCGTGCCGCACCGCCAGCCAATCGTCGCCGCCCCAGCCGAAGCGACGGCCCGCCAGCAGGGCCGGGTCGAAGGGAAGGGGGAGCAGGGACGTTCCCGTCGTCGCATCGAACGCCCCCAGGACCATGCCGGCCAGCGTCGGGGCGACGCCCCGCTCCCCCAGCAGACCCTCGGGATCGAGCCGGGCTTCCAGGCGCCCCAGCTCGCGAGAGGGGAAGCGCTGATGGATGGGGAGCGTGACGGTCAGCGACGGCTGGAAGTCGGCGAGGCCGTCGCGGTCGCCATCGCGGTCGTCGTCGCGCGTGTCGTCCCCGCCTCTGGAGAGCGTCCACAGCGGCCGCCCCGCCGTGTCCTGGATCGCCGCGGCCAGGACGGAGGCCGGGAGCTCGTCGAACAGCTCGCGCAGGGCGGCGGGCGGACCGCCGACGCCGACGTCCCCCTCCCCGCGGAGCGCCCTCTGGACCGCCTCCTCCTCGGCCAGGAAGAGCAGATCCGAGCGCTGCCGCAGCCAGTTCGTCCCCACGCGGGCCACCGTGCGCTCCAGCGCCTCGTCCAGACGCGACCTCAGGAGCTCCTGGCCCGAGCGCGACGCGCTGCGGGTCAGCCACAGCCCGATCAGCGCCAGCGGGACGACCGCCATGGAGAGCACGACCAGGAGAACCCGGGTGCGGAGCGAAGGGGCCGGGAGCCTCATTCGCCCTCCTTCCCCCGTGACCTACCGTCGCCGCGCCCGGGCAGCTCGATGTCGTACTTGTCGATCAGCCGGTCGAGGCGCGGCCGGGAGATCTCGAGGATCTCGGCCGTGCGGGACTTGTGTCCCCCCGTCGCCTCGAGCACCCGCGCTACGTGCCAGCGCTCCACGTCGGCCAGGGCCATGTCCATGCCGGGGGTGGGCGTCGGCCGCTCGACCAGCTCCAGGTGCTCGCGCCGGATGACGTCGCCGGAGGCCTTCACGGCGGCGCGGGCCATGCAGTTCTGCAGCTCGCGGACGTTCCCGGGCCACGAGTGGGCGAGCAGCGCCTCCAGGGCGTCCGGAGCCAGGACCGGAGGCCGCCGCCCGGCCGCCTCGCTGGCCTTCGCGATGAAGTAGTCGGCCAGCCGGGGGACGTCTCCCATCCGCTCGCGCAGCGGCGGCACGGTGATCTCGACCACCCGCAGGCGATAGTAGAGATCCTCGCGGAACTCGCCCGTCGCGAGCATCTCCTCGAGATCGCGGTGGGTCGCGGCGATCACCCGGGCCTCCGTCCGCTCCGGACGCTCGGCGCCCACCGGATAGAACTCGTGCTCCTGCAGGACGCGCAGGAGCTTGCTCTGGAACTCCGGCGTGGTGTCGCCGATCTCGTCCAGGAACACCGTGCCCTTCCCCGCCAGCGCGAACCGCCCCTTGCGGTCGTTCGTCGCGCCCGTGAAGGCGCCCCGGACGTGGCCGAACAGCTCCGACTCGAGCAGCGTCTCGGGCACGGCCGTGCAGTTGACCGCGACGAACGGCTCGGCCGCATAGGGGGAGCCGCGGTGGATCTCGCGGGCGATCAGCTCCTTGCCCGTGCCGCTCTCGCCCCGGATGACGACGGTCGTCCGCGTCGCCGCGACCTGGCCGACCAGCTTGAAGATCTCGACCAGGCGACGATCGCGGCCCACGAGGCGATCGCCGATCCGCTCCTCGACCTCCTCCGTCCGGGCGGGGCCGGCCCGCTCCCGCATCTGGCGATCCTCGAAGATGCGGTCGAGGAGCCGGCGCAGCCGGTGCAGGTCGAGCGGCTTGATCAGGAAATCGACCGCTCCCTCCCGCATGGCCGTCGCCACCGTGGGGAGGTCCTCGTGCGCCGTCATGATCACGACGTCGATCTGCGGCATGCGGTCGCGGAGCAGCCGCAGCAGCTCGATCCCGTCCATCCCCGGCATCTTGAGGTCGGCCAGCACCACGTCGGCGGGCGAGTCTCCGAGCGCGGCGAGGGCTCGCTCGGCGCTCTCGGCGGTCCGCACGTCGGTAGCGTCGTCGGCGAGGGCCTGCGAGAGGGAGGTGAGGATCCGCTCGTCGTCGTCCACGATGCAGATGGACCGCTCGCCCGCCGAGCCGGACCTCATGCGCTCCCCCCGATCGCGAACCGGGCGAAGCGGCGCGCCAGGATCTCCGCATCCTGCCAGCGATCCTCGGGCTGCTTGGCCAGACACCTCATCACCACCGCGGCCAGGCCGTCGGGAAGGTCGGGCCGCAGGGCGCGCAGGGGAGGGGGCTCCACCACCAGATGGGCCGCCAGGACCGCCCGCGTCGACTCGCCGGCCAGCGGCAGGCGTCCGGCCAGCAGCTCGTAGGCCACGACCCCCAGGGCGTAGATGTCGGTGCGGCGGTCGATCTCCTCGTCGCCGGCCGCCTGCTCCGGCGACATGTATGCCGGAGTCCCCACCACCGCCCCCGCGGCCGTGCTGCGCGTCGCGACCGCCTCCCAGAGCGCCCGAGCGACCCCGAAGTCGGTCACCCAGGCGTGCCGCTCGGAGAGCAGGACGTTCTCCGGCTTGACGTCGCGATGCACCACCTCGAGCGTGTGCGCCGCGGCCAGGGCGTCCGCGACATCCCGCAGGACCGTGGCCGCCTCCGCCACGGGCGTCCGGCGCCCTCCCTTCGTCCGGGCGCGCAGCGAGGGTCCGTCCACGAACGGCATGACGTAGAACGGCACTCCCTCCGTCTCGCCCGAGTCGATCAGGGTGAGGATGTGGGGATGGTGGAGGCGTGCCGCGATGTGGATCTCGCGCAGGAAGCGGTCGGCTCCGATCGAGGCCGCCACCTCCGGGCGCAGGAGCTTCACGGCGACCGGCCGGTCGTGCCGCGTGTCGTGGGCCCGGTACACGACCGCCATCGCGCCCCGTCCCACTTCGCCCTCGATCCTGTACCGGCTCCCCGGGCCGAGCCGCCGGCCGGTCGGAGCACCCGCCACCGCAGCCGATCTCGGCCTTTCCCCCGGCCGCTTCGCGACCGCCGCCGGGGCCGGCTCCAGCTTTCCGCCGGGCCGCTTCGCGCCCTCCGTGGACCGCTCGAGGAGGCGATCCAGCACGCCCCTCAGCTCGTGAAGGTCGAACGGCTTGCACAGGAAGTCGGCGGCGCCCTCCCGCATGGCGCCGACGGCGGTCCCGACATCGTGATACGCGGTCATCATGACCACGTCGGCCGAGGGGGCGCGCTTCCGCAGAAGCCGGAGCAGATCCATGCCATCCAGACCCTTCATCCGGATGTCGGAGAGCACGACGTCGGGCGCCCCGGCCGCATTGAGCATCCCCAGCGCCTCTTCCGCGCTGGATGCCACGGAGACGTCCGCGCTCCAGTCATCGAGGGCGGCTGCGAGGGTGGTCCGGATGGTCGGGTCGTCGTCGACGACCAGGACCCGTCTGTTCACGGCATCTCCCGTGCGTGGCACGTCGGCAACCGACCGCCGCCGGTCGCCCGATTCGTGCCACGACCCGCCCGCTGGCGCAGGGCGGTCTACTGCAAACAACTAGAGTCCGGCATCCGGGACCGCAACCGTCAGAGATTGTAATGCATCGTTACAAGGCACGTGACGGAACGTGGCTTTCGGGCGCCGGCCGTGGGGG
>CAYMQZ010000156.1:0-6440 GCA_964392705.1 uncultured Gemmatimonadota bacterium | reverse complement strand
GGCACGCGCCCGCCCCCATGCGCGCCCATCCTCGCTGTGAGAAAGACGCCGCGGCCTTACGTTGTTCCCGATGTCGGGGCGAGCGGGCAGCGGAACCGACGGAGGGGACGTGACGGGGCCGGAGATGCGGGAGCTGGAGTCGATCCTCGACGGCTGCCTGGAGGCGCTGGCCGAGGAGGTCGGGGCCGTGCGGGAGGAGCTGATCCGCCGGGGTCTCGACGCGCCCCTGCAGGCGGGAGGGGGGACCCTGCTCGAGAGCTCGGGCCCAGGCTTCCGCTACGGCTGGACGGCCCCCGTCGGCCTCGACATCCGACCCGACGATGGAGTCCGGGTGCGCAGCGCCGCCGGCGAGACCCTGGCCTTCGTCACCTCGTACGACCGGCGCCGAGGGGGGCTGCGGCTGGCCGTGTCTGACTGGCTGGGTCGCCGCCCGGGGCCGGCCGAGCTGGAGTTCGATCCCACCTGGCTGCTCGCCTCCCTGGCGGAGCGTCTCGAGGCGATCCTCGATCGGCCCGAGCGCTTCCATCCCGAGACGGCGCTGCGGCTCCTGGGCCGAGTGTATCCCGAGCTGGGCCGCGCCGAGCCCCGTCGCGCGGCCTCGAACGAGCTGAACGGGGCGCAGCGGGAAGCGCTCGAGCGGTTGCTGGGCAGCGATGCCCACTTCGTGTGGGGACCGCCGGGTACCGGCAAGACGCGGCTGCTGGGACACGCGGTCGCCGAGCTGGCCGGCCGCGGACGGGTGCTGGTCGCGGCGACGACCAACGGAGCCGTGGACGAGGCGGCGGGCCGGATCGCGGCGGCGCTCGGCCGGGAGTGGGTGCTGGCGGGCCGGATGATCCGGGTCGGCGCCGAGTTCAGCGCCACCGGGGACGCCGGCCTTTCGCTCGAGGCGGCGCTCGAGCGCCGCCTGGCCGCGGGAGCCGGCGGCGTGACCGCGACGCTGGGAGAGCTGGAAGGTCGTCTGCTGCGGCGCTACGGGGGTCTGGATGCGCTCGCCGGCAACGGCCGCCCGCCCTTCCGGGCCGGACCCGAGGAGGGCGGGCCCGCGGGCCCGGCCCGAGGTCGCAGGGCCTCGGGCGCGCACGCGACCTCGGCTCCGGGGGCGAGGCGCCTCCACGCCCGGCTCGCCGCCGCGGCCCGAACTTCCGGGGACGAGGAGGCTCTCCGGACGCTGGACCGCGTCGGAGGCGAGATCCAGAAGCAGGCGGCTCTCGCCCTGCGGGAGGCCGACATCGTGCTCACCACCCTGGCGGCGCTGGCCGCGCGCGATGAGCTGGTCGCCCAGCGCTTCGAGTCGGCCGTGATCGACGAGGCGAGCGCCGCCCCCCTGCCGTACGTGTTTCTGGCGGCCAGCCTCGCGTCTCGACGAGCGGTGGCGATCGGCGACTTCCAGCAGCTCCCCGCGGTGGTCGTGTCCCGGGGGCCGGCGGCCGCCCGCTGGCTCGGGCGGGACGCGTTCCGGGAGGCCGGCGTCGTGGGAGACGCCCCGCCCGGCGAGCTGGCGCTGCCCGCCGAGCACGACCGCCTGTGCGCGATGCTGGTCGAGCAGTACCGGATGGCTCCGCCGGTTCGGGCCCTCGTCAGCGACCTGTTCTACGGGGGACGGTTGCGCGACGCCCCCGACGTGCGGGGCCGGCCCGGTCCCTCGCATCCGCTGGTCCTCCTCGAGACGACGTCCCTGCGTCCGACCGTCGAGCGGTCGGAGGGATCCCGCGCGAACGAGGCGCACGCCCGGGCCGTGACGAGCCTGCTGGAGGTCGCGGCCGCGATGGGCATCGACGACGTGGCCGTGGTCGTCCCGTACCGGCTGCAGGCCCGTCGGCTGTGGGGGCGGGTACGGGGGGAGCTCGGCCGCGCGGCGCCCAGGAACCTGGAGATCAGCACGATCCACCGGTTCCAGGGCCGCGAGAAGTCGGTGGTCGTGTTCGACACGGTCGACGCGCCCCCCTCGCGGAGCTGGTTCCTGCACGAGGGCCGGAACCGGGACCTTCCCCGGTTGCTCAACGTGGCCCTCTCTCGCACGCGCGACATGCTGGTCGTCGTGGGAACGGCGGAGGGGCTCGCCGCCACCCTGCCGGAAGACGCTCTGCTCAACCGCCTCGTCCGCCGCGTGGAGGCCGAGGGGACGGCCGTCGACGCCCGGGTGATCGCGGCCCGTGGGCAGCAGCTCTTCCGCCGCAGCGGCTCGTGACCGGCCGGGCGCCCGGCCGCTCCGTGCCCGGCTCGCGCGGGCCCGTCGAGCCCTGCGGTCTTTTGGATGCGGAAAGGCCCACGGCATGGGCCCATCGTCAGCGACTTTTTTAAAAACTTGACATCGGACGCCATTAGGGGTTGACCTGGAAAAAAAAGATTTTATCTTACGGGCGTGCTCGGGGAGGAGGCACCAGGCAGCGCGAAGCCTGACGTTCCGAGCCGGCAACCATGGGCTGTCCGATGTCAGGCGGCCAAAGCGGGACGCGAGTTCCACGGAGGCACCTGACGCAGCTGGTCGGACACAAGGTACCAGGCCCGTGGGATCCTGCAAGGCTGGCGCAGCCGAGCAGGAAACGCCGAGGGAACGCAAAATAAATCCTCCTAACTCAGCCCCTGACACCCTTTTGGGTGGCCAGGGGTTGAGTTTTTTCATCTCCCTCCCGAAGCCGCGTCCGGAACGGCACGCCCGGGTCCGGCGCCCGGTCCCATTCTCCTCTGTTCACCAGTCCGCACGCCATGTCAGGTCGCATGGCATGGGTGGGCCGCGCCTGAGCGGCTTCCTGGTCGGACCGATCGGGGAGCGCCGGCCACCACGCAGTGGGCGAGCGAGGGGAAGGTACGCTAGGGGGAGGCGTGCATTTTTTTAAAAAAGGGTGTGGAAAACAATGTGGAGAACATGGGGAAAAACGTGAGAATTGGCCGTCCGCACGGGGCCGGCTTGCGCGGCGCCAGGCGGAAGCCTGTTTTCCTCATGGTGTGGATTGGAGCGAGGAGGCGCCGGGGCTCGAGGGGAGGATGGGGGGCACGGGAGGGGAGCGGATCGTGAAGCGCGACGGAGGCGGAGGATGCGAGCGGTCGTCCAGCGCGTGAGCCGTGCGGCGGTGCGGGTCGAAGGAGAAGAGGTGGGGGCGATCGGCGGCGGCCTCCTCGTCCTGGTGGCCTTCGGTCCGGAGGACGGGGCGGAGGAGATCGAGTGGATGGCCGAGAAGCTGTGGGGCCTCCGGGTGTTCCCGGATGCGGAGGGCCGAATGAACGTCGGGTTGGAGGAGGCGGGGGGTGGCCTGCTGGTCGTGTCCCAGTTCACCCTGTACGGCGATGTGTCGAGAGGTCGCCGTCCCTCCTTCGTGGGCGCGGCGGCTCCCGATGTGGCGGGCGCGCTGTACGAGCGCTTCGTAGCGGCCTGCCGGGCGCGGGGCGGACCGGTGGAGAGCGGGGAGTTCGGCGCCATGATGGAGGTGGAGCTGGTGAACGACGGACCCGTCACGCTGATCGTGGATCGATGAGCCGGCCGCTGAGGGTCGGGGTCATCGGATCGGGGTCGGTGGATCCGGACGAAGCGGTGCTGGCGCGCGGGGTCGGCCGCGCGATCGCCGCTGCCGGCGCGGTCGTGGTGTGCGGAGGGCTGGGCGGCGTGATGGCGGCCGCGGCCGAGGGGGCGGCCGAGGCGGGGGGCACGGTCCTGGGCCTGTTGCCCGGTGAGGACGCGAACGCCGCCGCGCCCGGCGTGACCCTGCCCGTCGCCACCGCCCTGGGCGAGGCGCGCAACGTGCTCGTCGTGCGCGCTTCCGAGGCCGTGGTCGCCCTCGCGGGCGGGTGGGGCACGCTCAGCGAGGCGGCCTTCTGCCTCAAGCTGGGGGTTCCGCTGGTTGGCGTGCGCGACCGACTCCCGGGGGAGCTGCCGATCGAGCGGTTCGAGGATCCCGTGGCGGCGGTCGACCGGGCTCTCGAGTTGGCCGAGTTGACGCGCGCGCGCGGCCGAGCCGGAGCGGGATGAGCGCCGTCTTCGCCTTCGGGCTGATCCTCGTGCTCCTGGTGGCGGTCGTCGTCGTATCGGCCGTCCGCGAACGGGCTATCGAGCCGGGCGAGGCGGAGGAGGAGGGGCCCGAGGGCCGTCTGGAGGCGGCGCTGGCGGCGCTCCGCCAACTGGAGTTCGATCGGGAGACCGGGAAGCTGCCGGAGGAGGAATACCGTCGCCTCCGCGGGCAGCACGCGCGGGAGGCCGTCCGGGCGCGCGATGAGGCCGAGGCGTCGGGCCGGGAAGTCGGCGGTCGCGATCCGGAGTCCGCGGCGGGCGGAAAGTCGTGGCCGGGCGAGGCGGGTCCCCCGGATCGGGAGCCGTGCCAGGAGTGCGGAGCCAGGCCGCCCTCCGAGGCCCGGTTCTGCGCCGGGTGCGGCGCCGAGCTTCCCCGCCCGTGAGCGGGCGGGCCGGGGTGGGCGAGCCGGACCCCGTCGGCTTCCCGGGGGCGATCGGCGAGCCGACCGTGGACCTCCGGAGCGACACCGTCACGCGTCCCCCTCCGGGGATGCGGCGGGCGATCGCCGAGGCGGAGGTGGGCGACGACGTGCTCGAGAAGGACCCCACGGCCGCGCGGCTCGAGCGCCGCGTCGCCGAGCTACTCGGGAAGGAGGCGGCGCTCTTCTTCCCGTCGGGAACGCAGGCGAACCAGGCGGCGATCCTGCTCCAGGCTCGCCCCGGGACCGAGGCGGTGTGCGAGCGGGAGGCGCACGTGTTCCATTACGAGCTGGCGGACGCCGCGATGATCGCCGGCGTCCAGCTTCGGACGGTCGAGGTCCCCGGCGGACGGGTCACGGCGGCCGACTACGAGCCGGTGATCCGGGAGGGCGACCGCTACCATCCCGTCACGAGCCTGCTGTGCGTGGAGAGCACCCACAACCTCTACGGGGGGACGATCGTCCCGCTCGAGGCGATGCGCGGGATCCGGGAGCTGGCCGACGCGCGGGGGCTGCCGGTGCACCTGGACGGGGCCCGGCTGTGGAACGCCTCCGCGGCGACGGGCGTCCCGATCGCCGAGTACGCGGCCTCGGCCGACACGGTGATGGTGTCCCTCTCCAAAGGCCTCGGCTGTCCCGTGGGCTCCGTGCTGGCGGGGTCGGCCGAGCTGATCGAGCGCGCCTGGGGGGCGCGGAAGCGGCTCGGGGGAGGGATGCGCCAGGTGGGGATCCTGGCGGCCGCCGGTCTGTGGGCGCTGGACCATCACGTCCGGCTCCTGCCCGACGACCACCGCCGGGCGCGGCGTCTCGCCGAGGGGTGCGAGCGGGTCGAGGGGGTGGAGGCCGTCCCGCCCGAGACCAACATCGTGATGTTCGAGATCCGCCGGCCAGGCGCCTCGGCGAAGGAGGTCGAGCGCGCGCTGGCGGCCCGGGGCATCCGGATCCTGGCGATCGGGGAGCGCCGGCTCCGGGCCGTGACCCACCTGGATGTCGACGACTCCGGGATCGAGCGGGCCCTGACGGCGCTGGCGGAGGCGCTGGCGTGAGGGCACCCGGCGTCGAGCCCCGGCGTGAGGGCGGGCCGGCGTTGAGGGGACGTTGAAGCCCCTCCCGAGATAGGGGGAGCCGCTCCGCCTCGTGTCGCGCGGGCTCCGTCCGGGGGGGAGCGTCCCACGGCGTTTCGGCCGGAGTTCGATGCTCTCGGCGGGACCCGAAGAAATTGCGAAAGGTGTCGGGCGATGCTATTGTCCGTCGTCGCCCGATCCCGTTCCTCTCAATCGTGCACCGGAGGTCGATCGACCCATGGCCGTGGAACTCAGCGAAGACCGGAAGAAGGCCCTCAACGTCGCCATCAACCAGATCGAGCGCGCGCACGGGAAGGGCGCCATCATGCGGCTCGGAGCCGACGGCGCCCGGGTGCAGATTCCCGCCATCTCCACCGGGGCCCTGAGCCTCGACCACGCCACGGGAGTCGGGGGCATTCCCAGGGGGCGGGTCACCGAGATCTACGGCCCCGAGTCCTCGGGGAAGACCACCCTCACCCTCCACATCATCGCCAACGCGCAGAGGGGGGGCGGCGTCGCGGCCTTCATCGACGCGGAGCACGCCCTGGATGTCACGTACGCGGAGCGGCTGGGCGTGGATGTCGAGAACCTCCTCGTCTCGCAGCCCGACACGGGCGAGCAGGCGCTCGAGATCGCCGAGGTGCTGGTACGCTCGGGCGCGCTCGACGTGGTCGTGATCGACTCCGTGGCGGCCCTCGTCCCGCGGGCCGAGATCGAGGGCGAGATGGGCGACGCCCACGTCGGGCTCCAGGCGCGGCTGATGTCCCAGGCGCTGCGGAAGCTGACGGGGGCGATCGGGCGGTCGAACACCGCGCTCATCTTCACGAACCAGATCCGCGAGAAGATAGGCGTCATGTTCGGGTCGCCGGAGACGACGAGTGGCGGGCGGGCGCTCAAGTTCTACGCCTCCCTCCGGCTCGACATCCGGCGGATCGCCTCCATCAAGGAGGG
>CAYMQZ010000155.1:0-6473 GCA_964392705.1 uncultured Gemmatimonadota bacterium | reverse complement strand
CTGGACGCCGTGACGAAGCGGTATCCGGACAACTACCAGGTCCAGCGGCTGCACGTCCTCCTCCCGGCGGCCCGGCGCGACTGGGAGGCCGCGGAGGCCGAGCTGGAGGAGCTCCGGCCCGAATGGCGGCCGAACCTCTTCCTCCGCCAGCAGGGGGCGGTCCTGGCGACGGTGCTGGCCGGGGTCAGGGGACGGCTGGCCGAAGCCGAGGCGCACGTAGCCGAAGCCGAGAGGGCGGCCGTCGAGCGGGACCAGCCGTCGGGCGCCTTCGCCGCGCGCATGTGGCGCGTCTGGCTCACCGTCGCCGTGCGGGAGGACAGCGTCGCCGCCCGGGCGGAGCTCGACGCGGTGGTCGAGCGTTACCCTCCCGATTCCCTGCCGCTGGCGGAGCGGCCGTACCTTTGGCTGGCCGGCGTCTACGGCGGGCTGGGCGACGCGCCGAAGGCCAGGCGGTACCTGGAGGCCCACGAGCGGGAGATCCCGCCCGAGCTCCGGGTGGGGGACGAGGACGGGATACGAGGCGCCCGCGCTTCCATCGCCGCGGCCGAGGGCCGCTGGGGCGAGGCGATCGCGCTGGAGCGGGAAGTGGATCGGGACGGCTGTCCGGGCTGCGAGCACGCGATTCTGGCCGACCTGTTCCACCGCGCCGGCCGGGGCGATTCGGCCCTGGCCCGGATGGAGGCGTACGTGGCGACTCCGAGCGGGGACGGGCTCTACTGGGATGCGACCCAGCTCGGGCCCTTCTACGAGCGGCTCGCCCGGGGCTACGAGGAGCGAGGCGACCTGGAGAAGGCCCGCCTCTACTACGCCAAGCTGACGGAGCTGTGGGCGGAGGCGGACGAGGAGCTCCAGCCACGCGTCGAGGCGGCCAGCGCGCGGCTGGAGGAGCTCCTGGAGGCGGGGGGATGAGGGCGAGACCGCGCGACACGAGCCGCCCGTCGGGCGACGAAGGAACACGATGAGCAAGCTCAAGGAGCTGATCCACGAGGTCCACCGCCGCTCGCTGTGGCAGGTGCTGGGGATCTACGTCGTCGGCTCCTGGGTGGCTCTCCAGGTGGTGGAGACGCTGTCCGAGACCGTGGGGCTGCCGGAGTGGTTCGGGCCCGTGGCGTTCGGCCTCCTCATCATCGGTCTTCCGATCGTCATGGCCACGGCCTTCGTGCAGGAAGGAGTCGGGGCCGAGGGGAAGGCCGCGACGGCCGGGGGCCACCCCTCGCCCGCGTCGAGAGTCGCGGCCGCCCGGTCCGAGCCCGCAGCAGCGAGAAGTCCGGAAGCCGCGTCCTTCCCGCATGCGAACGGGGAGACCGAAGCGCCGGACGCGACGTCCGCGACAGGCAGTCGCCGTCTCTTCACCTGGCGAAACGCCCTTCTGGGAGGCGTGGCCGCGTTCACCCTGCTCGGCCTCTTCACGGGCGGCTACCTGGCCCTGCGCTCCCTTGGCATCGGGCCGGCGGGGACGCTGCAGGCCAAAGGGATCCTGGAGGACCGAGCTCCGATCCTGCTGGCGGAGTTCTCCGCCGAATCCGACGGCAAGGCGCTGGCCCGGGCGGCCACGGAGGCGTTCCGGGTCGACCTCACGCAGTCGGAGGCCGTGAGGCTGGCCGAGCCGGCGTTCGTGAACCAGGCGCTGGTCCGCATGGAGCGGGAGGCGGGCACGCCCCTCGATTTCGAGCTCGCCCGCGAGCTGGCCGTCCGCGAGGGGATTCCGGCGGTGGTCGGGGGCGAGATCCTCGCGGCGGGCGGGAGCTTCGTGCTTTCCGCCCGGCTGGTGCGAGCCGAGAGCGGCGAGGAGCTGGCCGCCTTCCGGGAGACGGCCAGGGACTCCTCCGACGTGGTGCCCTCCATCGACCGACTCTCGCAGAAGCTGCGCTCCAAGATCGGGGAGTCGCTCCGCTCGGTGCGGCGGGAGCAGCCGCTCGAGAGGGTCACGACGGCGAACCTGGAGGCGCTGCGAAAGTACTCCGATGCCCTCCGGGCCATCGACGAGGCTGACTCCGACCGGGGAATCGCGCTCCTGGAGGAAGCGCTGGCGTTGGACTCGACCTTCGCCATGGCCTGGCGGAAGTTGGGAATCGTGCACTTCAACCGCGGGAACCAGGAGGAGTACGAGGAGGCGCTCGGAGAGGCGTTCGAGCTCAGAGATCGCCTCACCGAGACCGAGCGCTATCTGACGGAGGGGTCGTACCACCAGGCTGTCACGGAGGACCGGCAGGCGGCGATCACGGCGTACCGAAACCTCCTGGAGCGTGATCCCACCAACTCCTGGGCTCTGAACAACTTGGGCGTTCTCTACAGCCGGGCCGGCGAGTTCGAGGCCGCGGCCGAGCACTACGAGCGGGCATTGGCCGTGGACTCCACGAACGTTCTGGCCCACACCAACCTGGCCGAGACGCGCGTCAACCTGCGCCATCACGCGGAGGCGGAGCAGGTTCTGGATGCGGCGGCGGCACGGTTCCCGGGCCACCCGAACGTTTCGTACCGCAAGGGCCGCATAGCGGCGGCCCGAATGGCATGGGACACGGCCCGGGCACGATTCGAGGCACACCGGGAGATTCGGCCGGGCGACCCGGGCCCGCGCATCGGGGCGGAGTTCGCGCTGGGCGCGCTGGCCCGCACCCGCGGGCGGCTGGAGGACGCCTGGCAGCACCGGCAGGCGGCCCAGGCCGCCCGTCTGGATGACGGCCAGGAGCTGCCCAACCTGCCGGGTATCGGCCTGGCCTGGGACGACATCCTCATCCGGCGGGACCCGGATCGCGCCGCCGCGCGGGCCGACTCGATCCTGGCAGCGCACCCGTTGGAGGAGGTGCCCGAGGAGGATCGACCTCACGGGATGCTGGTTGCCCTGTACGGCCTTTCGGAACGTCCGGAGCGGGCACGGGCGCATCTCGCGGCGGCCCGGGCGGCCGCCGAGGCCACGGATGAGCCGATGGACGAGGAAGACGTAGCCGCAGGCCGGATGGCCGTGGCCCTGGCCGAAGGCCGCTTCGAGGAGGCCATCGAGCACGCCGAGGCGGTGCGCCGGGCCAGCGACGACGACTGCCCGGTGTGCGACCTGCCACCGGTGGCCGAGGTGTACGACCGGGCCGGCGTCGCCGACTCGGCTCGCGCCCTGTGGGAGCGCTTCGCGACCACTCCCGACTACGACCGAATGTGGCCCAATTCGAATGTCCTGGCGCGCGCCTACGAGCGCCTCGGCCAGCTCTACGAGCAGGCCGGCGATCCGGAGAAGGCGGCGCTCTACTACGCGAAGTTCGTGGAGCTGTGGGCCGACGCGGACGAAGACCTGCAGCCGCGCGTCCAGGCGGCCCGGGAGCGGCTCGAGGCGATCGTGGCGGAGCGGGGGTGAGATGACACTGCGGGAGCTGCGGAGCGGGGCGGCCATCGTCTGGGAAACGGGCGCGAGCAGGAGACCGGTCGCGTGAGCACCTTCAAGCGTCTGATCCACGAGGTTCACCGCCGCTCGCTGTGGCAGGTGCTGGGGCTCTACGTCGTGGGTTCCTGGGTGGCGCTGCAAGTGGTGGAGACGCTGTCCGAGACGGTGGGTCTTCCGGAGTGGTTCGGGCCGGCGGCGTTCGGGCTGCTGATCGTGGGTCTGCCGATCGTGGTGGCGACGGCGTTCGTGCAGGAGGGGGCGGGAGGGGGTGGGGCCGGCCGCTCGATGCGTCCCGGCGAGGGCGAGAAGGTTACCGTCGACGGTGCCGACCGCGCAATCCCCGGGCGATCGACGCCCCCGCCGGCCGGAGGCGCCGATCCGGCCGGTACGGCCGTACCGACCGGGGCCGGCGACCCGACGGGCGTCGATCCGTATCCAGGCACGCGCCACCGCCTCTTCACCTGGCGGAACGCCACCCTGGGCGGTGTGGGGGCCTTCGCCCTCCTCGGGTTGGTCACGGCCGGCTGGATGGCGATGCGCACGCTCGGAATCGGCCCGGCGGGGACCCTGGTGGCCAAGGGGCTGATCGAGGAGGGCGAGCGGGTCATGCTGGCCGACTTCGACAACCTGACGCCCGACTCGCTGCTCGGCGAGGTGGTCACCGAGGCGTTCCGGGTGGACCTGGCCCAGACGCCAGTTGTCTCCCTCGTGGAGCCGGCCTACGTGGCCGACGTGCTCGCCCGCATGGAGCGGCCGGCGGATGCCCGTCTCGACGAAGTGCTGGCCCGCGAAATCGCGATCCGGGAGGGGATCAAGGCGGTCATCACGGGCGAGATCGGGACCGCGGGTGGCGCCTACGTCCTGTCGGCCCGCGTCCTGAGCGCTGGAGCGGGGGAGGAGCTCGAGTCGCTGCGGGAGACCGCGAGCGATTCCACCCGGATCGTCTCCGCCATCGACGATCTCTCGGAGCAATTGCGCGAGCGGCTGGGCGAGTCGCTCCGATCCGTGCGCGGCGGCGAGCCCCTGGAGCGGGTGACCACGGGCTCGCTTGAGGCGCTGCGCAAGTACTCGCAGGCGTTGACGGCGATCAACCGGGGCGAAGGTGACAAGGGCGAGGCCCTCCTCGAGGAGGCCGTCGAGATCGACTCCACCTTCGCGATGGCATGGCGCAAGCTGGCGACGAGGGTCGATGGGGAGCGCCAGGTCGAGGCGGCCACCAGGGCCTACGAGCTGCGTGACCGGCTCACGGAGCGCGAACGGTACCATACGATCGCTCTATACCACTATTACGTGATGAGGGACTTCGAGCGTTCGGCCACCGCCAACCGGACCCTGCTCGACAGCCACCCGAACGACGGGCTGGCGCTCAACAACCTCGGAGTCTCTTACAACTGGATGGGCGACCGCGAGCGCGCTCTCGACGCCTGGACGCGGTCCCGCGATGCCGGATACGCGGGCGCGTCGGCTCACACCAGAATCATCCGCGCGAACTACGAGCTGGGTCGCCTCGACGAGGCGCGAGCCGCCCTCGCGCGCTTCGCGGAGGAGCGGGCCGACCACCCGGCGGTCGCGCGGGAGGAGTGGGAGATGGCGCTGCTGGACGGGGATCTCGAGACTGCGCGTGCCGCCGCCTCGCGGCTCCTGGATCACGAGGTGACCGGTTGGAGCGACGCCGGCCGACGCTACCTCGCGACCTTGGAGGCCAGCCGGGGTCGCGTCCAGGCCGCGCGCGAGCACATCGAGTCCCAGCGCGGGGTCTCCGAACTGGAGCGGGCCCTGGGCATGGCCTGGCAGCTCGACCTCTACGTGCTGGGCGACACGGCGAGGGCGAAGCGTCGCGTCGCGGCGGCCCTCCAGCGGGCGTCGGCGGAAGACCTGGAGCTCGAGGATCGGGCCTTTCTGGTGCGGCTCTTCGCCCGGACGGGGCAGGCCTCGGCGGCGCGGCCGCTCCTGGACCGGATCGAAGCGGAGCTGGACTCGGCCGCGGCCTATTTTCCCTGGGCTCCCCTGAGCCGGATCGCGCGCGGCGAGATCCTGACGGCCGAAGGCCGTTACATGGAGGCGCTCGAGCAGTTCCGGGCCTACGAGCGCGAACGCGGACCCATCTGCTACGGACACTGCAACGTGGACGAGCAGGCCCGGGCCTGGGACCAGGCCGGCCGGAGGGATTCGGCCATCGTCTACTACGAGCGTTACGTGGAGCCAGAGTGGCAGGGGCGGGTCTTCTCCATGCATCACCTGCCCCCGATCCACGAGCGGTTGGGCCAGCTATACGACGAGGCCGGCGACCTGGAGAGCGCCGCGCAGCACTACGCACGGTTCGTCGAGCTGTGGGCCGAGGCCGATCCGGAGCTCCGGCCCCGCGTCGAGGCCGCGCAGGCGCGGCTGGAAGAGATCGTGGCGGAGCGGGGCTGAGATGAGACCGCGGGAGCCCCGGGCAGCCGAAGCAAGCAGCCGGACGAAGGCCACGGACGGCGGCCCACGGAGAACGACGGTGGGGAGCGTCGCGTGAGCACGCTCAAGCGGCTGATCCACGAGGTCCACCGCCGCTCGCTGTGGCAGGTGCTGGGTATCTACGTGGCGGGCTCGTGGGCCGCGCTCCAGGTGGTCGAGTTCCTGACCGAGAACATGGGGCTCCCCGAATGGGTGCTTCCATTCGCCGTCGCGCTCCTGGTGATCGGCTTCCCGATCGTGATGGCCACGGCGTTCGTGCAGGAGGGGATCGGGGGCGGAGGGCGCTCGAAGGAGGAGGCCGCCAGGACGGGCTCGGGACACCTCCCTGTTTCCGACCCCATTCGGGGCGAGGCGAGCGCTGCGGAGTCCGCGGGCGAGGTGGCGCTGGAGCCGGCGGGGGCGAGCCATGGAGGCGAGCGGGCGGCCCGAACGGACGCTGCGCCCGCTGGCCCCGGAAGCGACAGGACCCATCACCGCCTGTTCACCTGGCGGAACGCCCTCCTTGGCGGCGTCGCGGCCTTCGCGATCCTGGGTCTGGTGACCGCCGGGTACGTGGCCAGCCGGACGCTCGGGATCGGGCCGGCCGGGACGCTGGTCGCGAAGGGTGTGCTGGACGAGCGAGCGCGCATCCTGATCGCCGACTTCG
>CAYMQZ010000154.1:0-6518 GCA_964392705.1 uncultured Gemmatimonadota bacterium | reverse complement strand
GGGCCAGGTGCTCCGACGGCAGGTCCGGCCGCGAGCGGTAGACGAGCTCGACGGTGCCGGCCTCGCGATCGTAAAGGTAGCTGGAGCCCGGATCCACATCGGACGAGACGCGCACCATATGGAGTCGATCGTCCGCGGTCGTCGAGCGGAAGAAGACCTCTCCCTCGGGGATCGCGGCACGGACCGTCTCCAGGTCCTTCTCGAACTGCTCGTCGAGCGGATAGACCCGGGTGCGGTCGCCGTAGTAGTAGACCGCCTCCAGCTCATCGGTCGTCTCGCTCCACTCCGTTCCGCCGAAGTCGACCTCGCCTTCGGGGTCCTCGTGCACGAGCTCCGTCTCACCCGTGGCAGGATCGAAGAGCACGAGCCGGCTCAGGTCGGACGCTCCCTTGTTCGTGATCATGTAGACCCGCCGCCCGTCCTTCTGGAACCGGAGCGGACTGCAGGTCTCCTCGAACGAGCACGAATAGATTTCAACGAGCTCATCGCCGTCCAGGCGGTAGATCCTCCTGTTCGCCTCATCATCGACTTTGACGGCCAGGCGCAGGTTGCCCTGCAGGTCGACCTCCCAGCCGGCGATGTTGTCGTCGTTCTCGTAGAGCAGCTCGCGCTCGCCCCTGCGCAGGTCGAGCCGGTAGACGTCGTGATAGCGGGGATCGCGGTCGTTGAGGCCGATGATGATGCTGTTCGGCGTGTTCTCGGGCGCCGCGTAGAGAGCCGCGCGCACGCCCTCGTACGGCGTGAGGTCACGGGCGGGCGGTACGCCGGTTCCAGGCTCGATCTCCGCGTTCGGATCGACCGCGTAGATGTGGAAGTTCTCGTTGCCGCCCTTGTCCTGGATGTACAGGATGCGGCTGGCGTCATGTGTCCAGGTGTATCCGGGCACGGGCCGCGTGGTGTCGGCGGTGATCGGTCGAGCGGCATCGAACGGTTCCTCGGTGCGCTTGATCCAGATGTTCCTCACGCCCCGATGCGGCCGCATGAACGTCATGAACCGGCCGTCGGGGGAGAGCTGGACTCCGGCGATCTCCGGGTCGCCGAAGAAGACGTCCCGCTCGATCAGCGGCGGGAGGTTCGCCGCGGCATCCGCCGGCCGCTGCTGAGCGGAGGTCGTCGCCGGAGCGGCCAGGGCCAGCGTCAGCGCGAAGAGGAGGACTCGGCTTCTGGTAGGCGTTCGCGTGTGCTTCATGGCGGTCCTGGTTGGCTGAGGTGAAAGGGAGATCGGTCGGGCGCCCGTGCGCGCCCCGGCCGGCCTACCCCGCTCCCTCCGACACGGTGATCGAGATCGCCTCACACAGCCCCTCGATCGTCCGGTGCTCGTCGTCCCCCGCCTGCACCACGAGCCGGTGCTCCCCGGGCGCGAGCTGCGTCTCGATCCGGTCGGAACCGTCGCCGAAATGGATCCACGGGTCGGCACTCGGGATGCGGGTGCCCGGCGGCAGGCAGTTCGTGTCGACGCCGAGGTGGTAGTGGATCACGCCCGGTCGCGGTGACTCGACCACCTCCGGGACCACCCCCACTTCGACCCCCTCGGATCCGAAGACCAGCTCCACCGGGCTCGCCACGGTCGCGCCGTCCTCCGGCTCGACGAAGAAGACGCGGGGTTCCGCCTCGCCGCCGCAGGCCGAGGCGGCGATGAGCCCCACCGCTCCGAGCCAGAAGCCTCTTCCGCTCACCATCCTGCTTGCCTCCCCGTGCTGGCGTGATTCGTCCGGCCCGACCCCGCCGTGATGCGGCAGCCCCGCCCCCGCCGGCGAAGGGGCGTCCGGAGGGGTCGGGAACCGAAGCCAAGCTACGCCCCCCGAAAGGCTCGTTCAACGACGGACGCTCAGATCGCGCTGGTGGGTTGGCCGGGGCGTCCTGTCGACGTACCATGGTTCCGCTCGCCCGACGGCGCCCCATCTGACACAGGGAGGGTAGACATGAAGACGTCGAGCCGGATTGCCACCCGTCTCGGTCGTCGACTCTCGTGCCTCATCGCGCTCTGCTGCGCGGTCGCCTGGCTCGCGTGCGCCCCGGCCGCCGAGGAGGGCGGGGAGCCGGCCGCCGACGAGGCCACGGAACCGGCGGCCACCGTGGCGGGCGTCGAGGCCGCCTTCCAGGCGTTCGTGGAGGCGTGGGAGGCCGAGGATGTCGAGGCGGTGGCGGGGACTTTCACGGCGGACGCCGTCATGTTCGACCCGGTCCCGCCCGTCAAGTTCTCTGGATCCGAGGAAATCCGGGCCCTGGCCTCCGGCGCGTTCGAGAGCGCGGATCGCATCTCCATCCCCGTCAGCGAGGTCGAAGTCGAGACCCACGGCCCGGTCGCCTGGTCCACCGCCCGCTACACGTACGAGAGCCAGGCGGACGGCGAGACGACGGCCGATGAGGGCTACGTCTCGATGGTCTGGGTGCTCCAGGAGGACGGATCGTACAAGGCGACGCTGTTCCACGCCTCGCACCTCCCGGAGGAGCCGCCGGCCGGAGCCTCCTAGCCGGCGAGCCGGAGCAGCCCGTCCGGGGGTGTCGGGCGTCCCTCCCCAAAAGCGGAGGATCAGGGCAGGTCCCTCGAGGAGTCTGAGCGGTCCGACCGGCTTGATCTGGAGGCCCAGAGCGGACTGGTGCTTCGAAATAGGGACGCCGATCTTGTGGAAGGGCGCATCGTGGTCGAACGACCAAGAGGCCCCACCGCTCCTCCGGCTCTCGTCAGGGAAGGCAGATCGTGTCCTCGTTCGCAATCCGTCCCGCGCTCTCGTCGCCTTCACGGCCCCCCCCTGTTCGGCTGGATACGTAGGCATGGTGACGCGGCGGCGCGGCGGACGTGTAAGCACGGGCGATTCCGGACCCGTCATCGGGTGGCGCGAATGGGTACGCTTCCCCGAGCTGGGCGTCGACGCGATCAAGGCGAAGGTGGACACCGGAGCCCGGACGTCCGCGATCCACGCCTTCGACCTCGAGGAGATAGCGCGCGACGGCGACGTCTTTCTCCGCTTCAAGATCCACCCCGAGCAGAGAAGCGCGCGTCCGGAGATCGAGGTCGAGCTTCCCCTTTTCGCCCGAAGGCGGGTCCGGGATTCCGGCGGGAAGCTGGAGGAGCGGCCGGTGGTGTCGGCCGTGATCGAGCTGCTCGGCGAGCGCTGGCCGATCGAGCTCACGCTGACGCGTCGGGACGTCATGGGTTTTCGGATGCTGCTCGGACGCCAGGCCATCCGCGGCCGATTCCTGGTGGACCCCGGCGGGTCCTACTACGGTGGGAAGCGGGTGCCGCGCGAACACTCTCGCAAGAGGAGCAGCAGGAAATGAAGCTCGCCATCCTTTCCCGGGAGCGTCGCGGTTACAGCACCCGCCGACTGCGCGAGGCCGCCGAAACGCGCGGTCACAAGGTGAAGGTGCTGGACACGCTCAGGTTCTCGATCGAGCTGCAGCCGGGTTCGCCGGACCTCTACTTCGGCGCGAAGCGCCTGAGCCGGTACGACGCCATCATCCCGAGGATCGGGGCATCCATCACCTACTACGGAACGGCGGTCGTACGGCAGTTCGAGCAGCTCGACGTGTACACGCCGAACTCCGCCCACGGCATCGCGAACTCGCGGGACAAGCTCCGGGCCCTTCAAATCCTCAGCCGCCACGACATCGGAATCCCCCACACGTGCTTCGTGCGGCGAAAGCAGGACGTTCTCCCCGCGATCGAGCGCGTGGGCGGGGCACCCGTCATCATCAAGCTCCTCGAGGGCACGCAGGGGGTCGGCGTGATCCTGGCCGATTCCGTCAAGGTCGCGGAAGCCATCATCGAGACGCTTCAGAGCACGAAGCAGAACGTCCTCATCCAGAAGTTCGTGGGTGAAAGCGCCGGGAGGGACATCCGCGCCTTCGTGGTCGGCGAGCGCGTCGTCGCCGCCATGCGACGAGTCGCCCAGGGAGGGGACTTCCGGAGCAACGTGCACCGCGGGGGACTGGCCGAACCGATCGAGCTCGACCCGGCCTTCGCGGACACGGCCGTGCGCTCGGCCCAGATCATGGGTCTCAAAGTGGCCGGCGTCGACATGCTGGAAGGGAAGGAGGGGCCGCAGGTGATGGAGGTGAACTCGTCGCCGGGGCTCGAAGGGATCGAGGGTGCCACCGGGCTCGATGTGGCCGGCGCGGTCATCGACTACGTGGAGGCGCAGGTGAGCTTTCCCGAGCTCGACATCCGCCAGCGGCTCACGGTCTCGGCCGGGTACGGGGTCACGGAGCTCACGATCGGGCAGAGCTCGGACCTGGTCGGGCAGACGCTCGAGCAGTCCGGCCTTCGGAGCAAGGACATCGTGGTGCTCACGCTCACCCGCGGCGTGAACGTCATCTCCAACCCGAAGAGCAGCCGCACGCTCGAGCCCCACGATCGCTTGTTGTGCTACGGCAAGCTGGAGCAGATGAGGGACCTGGTGCCGGCTCGGCGCACCCGGAAGCGGCCGCCGATCGCGAAGCTCGCGCCGAGGACCGCGCCCGAAGCCGCGGCTATCGTGGAGAATCCCGCTCCCTGATGGCGAAGCGGGCTCGCAAAGATGTCGGAGCGTGGGGACGCCGGAAGGTCGCGCCGGGAGAGCGGACCGACCTGGCCCTGACCGTGAGCCGGAGCTACGGCGGCGCCCGGATCCGGCTCCCCCTTCACGTGTGGCGCGGCGAGGGGCCCGGACCGGCGGTGTTCATCACCGCGGCCGTCCACGGCGACGAGATGAACGGGACCGGCACCATCCGCCACATCATCCTGGAACGGCCGTTCGAGCTCCTCGCGGGAAGCCTGGTCCTCGTCCCGGTCGTCAACATCGTGGGCTTCGAGAGGCTCTCCCGGTACTCGCCCGACCGCCGGGACCTGAACCGGTCCTTTCCCGGCCTGACCAAGGGGAGCCTCACGAGCCGTCTCGCGCGCGTGATCTACGACAACATCGTGCTCCGCTGCGACTACGGCATCGACCTGCATACCGCTTCGGCGAGGCGCACGAACTTCCCCAACGCCCGCGCCGACATGGAGCAGGAGGCCACGGCGCGGCTCGCCACGCTGTTCGGGGCCGAGCTGACGCTGAACACCAGGGGGCCCGAGGGAAGCCTGCGGCGCGAGGCGGTGAAGGCGGGCTGCGCCACGTTGATCCTCGAGGCCGGCGAGATCTGGAAGGTCGAGCCCGCGGTCGTCGAGTACACGCTCCGCGGGATCCGCAACGTGCTCGTCGGGCTCGGCATGATCGAGGGCGAGGTGGTCGAGCCGGCGTATCGGATCGTGGCCGAGGAGACGAAATGGATCCGGGCTTCCGCCGGGGGCTTCCTGACCTTTCACGTCCACGCCGGCGACGTGATCGAGAAGGACCAGCCGATCGCCACGAACACGAGCCTCGTGGGTCGACGCTACAACGTGCTCACCGCCCCCCGGGACGCGGTCGTGCTCGGTCTCACGACGCTCCCCGCGGTCTCGCCGGGCGATCCGGTCTGCAACCTGGCCTTCCCCAGCGAGCGGGCGCTGAAGAAGATGCAGGCCGCGATCGGGAAGCTTCCGGCGGACGACCTGCTCGCCCGCCTCCACGACGACCTCGCGAGCAACGTGCTCGTATCGGAGCTGGACGACTACGAAGCGTAGATCCTCTCGATGTCCGCGAGCAGCCTCGCTAGGAATCGGGCAGCTCGGCGAGCCGCCGCTCCAGAAACCGGCGCTCGCGCCTGTCCTTCTCACGCCGATTCGATTTCACGTCGGGACGGGCTCTGGCGTTCATCTTGGTGAAGACGCGCCCCTCGTGCGGCGCGAACCGGTCGACCCGTGACCCGGAGCCGAGTCTCGTGCGTCCTGTCGCCATCGTCGGTGCCCCGTCCAGCATCGGCATTCGTCCCTACGACGACGGTGAGATCCGTCGCCTGGACCTGGCGCCGCGGGCCTTGCGCGCACAGGGTCTCGGCGCGCGGCTCTCCGCGCGCGACTGGGGCGACGTAGTCCCGCCGCCCTACCGCGACCTGGTGCGGTCGCCGGGGCGGCCTCGCAACGAAGACGGCGTCGAGGCGTACTCCCGGGCGCTGGGCGAGCGCGTGGCGGCCGCGGCCGACGATGGCGCCTTCGTGCTCCTCCTCGGCGGCGACTGCAGCATCCTCCTCGGCGCCCTGCTCGGCGTTCGACGCGGGGCGGCCGTCGGCGTGGCCTACGTCGATGCCCACGCGGACTTCGCCACCCCACAGGAATCGACGACCGGCTCGGTCGCCTCCATGGACCTCGCGCTCGCGGTGGGGCGGGGCGACACGCGGCTCGCGCGGCTCGCCGGCGCGGAGCCGCTGGTGCGCGCGGCCGACGTGGTCCTGATCGGCCGCCGGGACCACGCCGAATCGTGGTACGGGCACGAGGCGCTGCGGGCTTCGGAGGTGCTCGACCTCCCCCACGATACCGTGCGGGACCGGGGGCCCCAGGGCACCGCGCGCGCCGCGCTTCAGCGGCTCGAGCGGGAGGGCCTCGGCGGCTTCTGGATCCACGTCGATGCCGACGTGCTCGACCCGAGCGTCATGCCGGCGGTGGACTCGCCGCTCGACGG
>CAYMQZ010000153.1:0-6528 GCA_964392705.1 uncultured Gemmatimonadota bacterium | reverse complement strand
CTCGGCGCCGGCACGCCGATCAACACGGGCAACGCGAGCGAGGGCCTGCTCGCGCGGGTCGACGGCGGGTGGGTCGTGCTGCGCGTCCCCTATCCGCTCGGCTTCTACACGAAGTGGATGGACGGCCGGATCGACGACCCCGACGCCGGCTGGAAGGGACGCGGCCTGTGGGCCACCGTGAGCACCCGCGCCCCGTTCCACATGGAGACCGGCAAGGGCACGACCAGCAAGGTCGTGCACTTCCAGATCCGACCGGACCCGCTCGCGAACTGAGGGGCGCGGCCGTCACCCGCCGTCACTCATTGAGAGACGACGCGTTGCCGCATGTACCCGGCGATGGACCGACGATCTACAAGGAAACCCGGCCATCACGGTCGGATCTGCATCGGTGTTCTCCACAACCCGTGAACCTCCCACTGTCCCCGCAGGCCTGGTCGCGTCGTCAGTGGCCCGAAGCGGAGCCGAACACTGGATCGAGCCCGCTCGGAACCTCGTCCGGCACGCGGAGCAGGACGGGATCGAGCAGCCTGCCGGGGTCCGTGAGGGACCGAAGGAACGCGATGATTGCCGCCACGTCCTGGTCCGACAGGTCGAGAGGCCGTCGTAGCTCAGGATCGATCATCTCGTCGTCGACCGCCGGATGACGCGGCCGACCGCCTTCGTCGTAGAAGCGGACCACCTCCTCGAGCGACGCGAACGCGCCGTCGTGCATGTAGGGCGCCGTGAGCTCGACGTTGCGCAGCGACGGCGTCCGGAAGGCGTACCTGTCGGCCGGATCGCCCGTATGCTCCTCCCGTCCCGTGTCGTCTCCGGAAATCACGGCCTTGCCCGGACCCTCCTGGGGAACGCCCAGCACCCGAAACGTGAAGTCGCTGAACATCGGCCCGAGGTGGCATTGACTGCAACGCGCCGACGTGAAGAAAAGCTCGAGGCCCCGCTTCTGCACCTCCGTCAGCGCCCCGTCGTCTCCGGCCGCGAAGCGGTCGAACGGCGCATCACGGGTCACGAGCGCGCGCTGGTAGGCCGCCAGCGCGCGAGCGATTCGGCTGGCGTCGAGCGCCGAGCCCTCGAACGAGCCGCCTTCAAACGCCCGGGCGAACCGCGCCTCGTACTCCGGGATGCCGCGCAACCGGGCGACGACGGAGTCCACGGCGAGCCCGGCAGGATAAGCGTCACCGCGCATCTCCGCGCGGGCGGCCAGGGGCCGGAGCGCCTGGTCCTCGAGGCCCAGAGCGCGGCCATCCCAGAACTGGAGGCCCCGCGGATCCGGCAGCCCGTCCATGTTCCCGTTGAGCGCCGCGTTGAGCACGGTGGGCGTGTTGCGCCCAACAGCGGGAACCGGCTTGCCCGTGAGCGCAGAGACGCCGAGCGTCCGGTCCGGACCCAGTCCGGCGCCGCCCGTGCCGACGGCGAGCTTCCGTCCGTCGGCGAATCCGAAGTCGGGGTGGTGGCAGGTGCCGCATGAGACGTCCCTCTCGCCGGAGAGGATCGGATCGAAGAACAGGAGCCGGCCGAGCTCGAGTTTCGCGGTACTCGGTGGGTTGTCGGCCGGATGCGGCGCCGGGCCCAACGGCTGGAGGGCGAACAGCGTCGGTAGATCGGGCTCCGACCCGAGATCGGTCGGTGTAGCGCTCCCGCACCCGGCGAGAGCGAGCGTCGCAACCAGCGAGGCCGGCGCGACGGGAACGGCCCTCGGGAGCGTCCCGGCGCATCCGATCCACCGCCCGAGGGCGAGGACGGGACCGCACACGGTCAGGGATCCGGCGTCCACGTTCCCGACGTGATCACCTCACGCCGGCCGCCACACGGCTCGGACAGGGCGGTGAAGGCGAGGCCGCCGCCCTCGACGACGCTCCACGTGTACGTTCCCACGTCCGCCGGGGGACTACAGGTGAGCGGTCCACCCTCGTCGTCCAGCGTGATCTCGTCGCCCGATATGGTGAAGGTCCCGAAGACGACGACCTCGCCGTCCTTGAGGATGGTCGTCTCTCCATCCTCTCCGAAGATGTTGGTCCACACCCCGGCCAGCAGGGGCACGGACACCTCGTCCGGTTGTAGCTCGATCGTGTAGGATCCCGCTGGGAAGTCGCCCAGATCGAACTGGGACGGCGGCGGCTCCGTAACGCCGCCTCCCTCCCCTCCGCAGGCCATCGTCACGGCGACGCCTCCAGCCAGCGCCGTGAGACACAGCGCCCTTCGCGTGCCTTCCATGAACGAGTCGAACGCGCGGTTCATCATGATGCCTCCCGTGATGAGGATTCCGGTCGCTTCCGCCTCGGGCGGTCGACCCTCTCATACGGGATTTCACCGTTTCCCCTGATACCGGCTCACGGCCCCCGCCGCCCGCGCCGTCGAAGGCGCGGCGCGGCACCTCGAGAGGAGGCGTTGTCACGGGATCGACACGAGGGCGTGGCCGTGGCGCCGCCGGTACGTCTCCCGGTGGAACGCCGCCCGGACATCGTCACCGAGGCCCGCGTACAGGCGCGAGCGTAGCAGGGAGGAGTGCGGACTCAGGACCATCCCGGCCGGTTCCATCAGGAAGTGGTGGGCGGTCAGAACCGCCTCCTCCCACCCGAGAAGTCGGAGGGCCCGTGTCGTGTCGCCCGACGCCGCGAGCCAGTGGCCGGCTGCGAGCCGATTCACGGGCGTGAGCCACGGGTGCTGCCGGCCGTAGGCGTGATACGCGCCCGTCCGGGCAGACGTCTCCTCGAGCTCCGCCAGGCGCTTCCCGGCGCGGGCGCTGTCGCCACGCAGGGCCAGGGCGAACGCCTCCAGCGACCCGGCGAGTCGGGAGGATCCTTCCGAGGCGGTCCGGTCGAGCGCCCGACGCGCGGAGTCGAGCGCGACCGAGTTTCCCGCCGCATAGGCCGCGATCCCATCCAGCCACGAGAGCTCCGCCTCCGCCCACCGCAGTCCCGTATCGGAGGTCGCGACCGATGCCGACCGGAGCGTCCGCGAACGCTCGGCGGTCACCTCGCCCAGCCACGTCCCCATGACGGCGAGCGCGTACGTGGTGAAGGGCGCGATCGAGTCGATGGCGAGGGCCCGTTCCTCAAGAAGCCCGATCGCCCGGTCCCAGTCGCCCCCTCCAGCCAGCGCCAGAGCGCTCCCGAAACGGTGGTGCTCGGCGATCTCCGGGACGGGTCGGGCGGCCCGCAGCGCGCGGCTCACCTGGAGCTGGGCGACCGGCTCTCCCCACATGAGCAGATCGACCGCGAAGTACAGGGGAGGCAGCCTCCCGTGGTATTCGAGCACGGCCTCGGCCTTCCGGGCCACCGCCTCGTCCGACAGATGGCCGTCCCGCAGAGCGGCGTACTTGGCCCGGTAGGTCGGCAGCATGTCGCGCCGCAGACGCGGGGTGCCGGTGACGCGCGCGGCCTCCTGCATGCGGCCCAGTGCCTCGCCGGCGCGCTGCGCGTCACGCTGGTAGCCCGCGACCCAGAACAGGTGCTCCCAGGCTGGAACGAAGGAGGGCTGCAGCTCGAGCACCCGTTCCAGGGCCCCGCGCGCGTCCGCGAGTGGACGCCCCAGCAATGGACCGGCGTGCACGAGCATGTTCGCGTACTCCCACCAGCCCGGCCAGTACGCCGGGAAGCGCCGCGTCACTTCCAGTCGCGCCTCCAGTTGATCGAGGCGCTCCTCCACGTGCCGGCTTTCGATCAGCAAGCGATCGGGCTCGGGCAGGTCGTGTCGGTTGGCGTAGAGCCGCTCGTAGTGCTCGGGCTCGATCTCGGCCGTCCCCTCGTACGACCGCGGATAGATGGACCGCCAGAGGGCGTACCAGAACGTCGAGTCTTCCCGGAAGGCCGCCTCGAAGGAGCGGACGGCCTCGGCGAAGCGCCCGCCGGCGAGCAGCAATTCGCCCTCGAGGTAGGAACGAAGCGCCGGAACCGAGCTGGTCGTAATCGCGGCGAGATTCGGGGCGGGAATCTCGCCTTCGCGCCACACCGCTCGCATCACCGCGACGGTAATGCTGTCGGTGAGGGGGGCGATCGAGTCGCGCGGGCCGGCCACGGAGATCCGCGCGATCTCGGCTTCGGTCTCCGCTTCGTAGAGCGCCGCGTCGAGACGAACCCGCCCTCCCTCGCCGAGCAGCGTGCCGAAAAGGTAACTGCCGGTGTCGAGGCGCCGGGCGAGCGCCGCCGCCCCCTCCGCGCGGGGCGAACCGTCCTGGCCCGGCACGCTGCCGAGGACCGAAAGGGCCGAGGCCGTTCGAATCGGCCCGAACCCGTCGAGGTTCGCGCTCACCGTGACGGCGAGCTGTCGCCCGAGGCTTCGGAGCGCCGTGTCCTCCGGTACGGGTACGAAGGGCAGGATCGTCATCGTGGTGGCCGACGGGTGCACTTCGCCGGTCGCTCCGGTGGACCGGGTGGCGAGGTAAAAGCCGGCTGCGACAAGCAGGAGTGTCGAGAGAGCCACCGCCAGCGCCGTCCGGCCGACCGGTCGCCGGCTGGGCCGTAGGGATCGGGCCCTCGACGGGCCGCGCGCCGGGACGACCCGAGCCGGCTCCTCCGACGGAAGCGCATCGAGCGCCTCGAGGACGTCGGCCGCCGTCGCCGGACGGTCCTCGCGACGGGCCGCGAGGCAGCGACCGACGAGTCTGGCGAGCTCCGGCGGAATCTCGGACCGCACCTCGTCCAGGGGGCGCGGGCGGCCGGCGCGGATCCTCGCCTCCAGGGCCGCTCCGGCACCCTGGAAGGGCCGCTCGCCAGCCAGCATCTCGTAGAGGACGACCCCCAGAGACCAGACGTCGGCGCGCGCATCGACGTCATCGCCATCCAGTTGCTCCGGCGCCATGTAGGGGAGCGTCCCGACCCGGGGTGCCCACAGGGGGCTTCCGTCCCGGCCACGGCCGGCGATTCCGAAATCCACCACCGTGACCCGGCCGCCCTCGCCGAGTATGATGTTGGAGGGTTTGACGTCACAGTGGACGACTCCGGCGCGGTGCGCGGCGGCGAGCGCCTCGGCGACCTGCCGGGCCACGGTCAGTCCCTCGGCGATGGGAAGCGGGCTCGCGCCGGCGCGTTCGGCCAGCCGCTCGGCCAGGGTCTCGCCCTCGCAGTACGCCATCACGATGAAGCCCTGGCCGTCCGCGGTCTCGCCCACCTCGTGGACCGCCACGATACCCGGATGATCCAGACGGGCGACGGTCCTGGCCTCCTCGAGCAGACGCTGAACCGCGTCATCCCGGTCCCACGCTCGCCGAACGAGGAACTTCATGGCGACGGTGCGCCGCAGCTTCTCGTCTCGCGCCCGGAACACCACACCCATGCCGCCGCGTCCGATCACGGAGAGCAGGCGATAGGTTCCAATGCTCTGCCCGGGCCGCAGCTCCGGACCGTGGTCTTCCGTAAGCGAGGAGACCAGCGTGGGGAGGACCCGCGCGGCGAGGTCGTCCATCCAGGCGGCGGCAGGCTCGTCGCTCCGCAACAGCGCATCGCGCTGCACCTCCAGGGCGGAACGGGCGTTCTCGTTCACGCCGCCGACGGCTCGCCGACCAGGGTCTGATAGAGCCAGGCGCGCGCCAGCACCCAGTCTCGCTTCACGGTGGCCGGGGAGGTGCCGATCGCCTCGGCCGTCTCCGGGATCGACAGGCCCGCGAAGAAGCGGCACTCGATCACGCGCGCGCCCCTCTCGTCGATCTGCGTCAGGCGATCGAGAGCCTCGTCCAGCGCGATGAGGCTGTCGAGATCTTCGGAGCGTACCTCCGCGCCGAGCTCGTCGGGCTCGGCTGTGGTCCGGCGGAGGTGTCCGCCCCGTTTCAGACGCCGGCGGTCCCGGGCGTGATTGCAGAGAAGATGCCGCATGGCGCGGGAGGCGACGCCGAGGAAATGGCCCCGCCCCTCCAGGCCCAGTCCCTCCGCGCCCGCCAGCTTCACGTACGCCTCGTGCACGAGCGCCGTCGTCCCGAGCGGCGGCTCGCCGTGCCACCGCCGACCGTGCGCCCGCGCGAGACGCCGCAACTCATCGTACAGCAACTCGAACGCACGGCCGTACGCGTCTGTGTCGCCGCGCTCGAGCGCCGTCAGCAGATCCGTGAGCGTCGCGTTCCCCATCACGTGACAGGTGTAGTGGTTCAAGCGAAATCGGACGTCCGGGCGGTCTGAAAATGCAACCCTTTCCCTCAGCCTGCGAGTGGCCGGAAACCGAAGCGGAGGGGGGTGGTGGAGGTGACGCGGCGCCGGACGGGCTGGACGAGGCGGCGATCGACTACGCGCTCTCCCACCCGCGGGACGGCTACCGACGGCTGTGCTGGCAGGCCGTGGACGAAGACGTGGTGTTCCTGAGCCCTTCGAGCTCTATCGGATCCTGGCCGACGCGGACCTGTTGTACCGGTGGAAGCGGAGCCGGAGCCGGGGGGAACCGCCGCCCGAGCCCGCGAGGCCGAACCAGCGCTGGCACACCGACCTCATGTACCTGCGGGTGGCCGATGTGTGGTACTTACTCTCGGTGCGGGGCGCAGGCGGCCGATCAATTGACAGTAACAATTGACAGTAAGCCCCGATCCGCAGACAAACCGAAAGCCCC
>CAYMQZ010000152.1:1750-6540 GCA_964392705.1 uncultured Gemmatimonadota bacterium | reverse complement strand
AGCCGGGCGCGATGAGTCGGGCGGCCGTCGCGCGGACCTACGCCGAGGCGCTCTTCGAGCTGGCCGGCCGGGAGGACGCGGCGGCGCGCTACGGGGAGCTGCTGGACGATCTCGCCGGGCTCTACCGGGAGGAGCCGGAGCTCCGCCTCTTCCTCGACACGCCGCGCGTGCCGGTCGAAGAGAAGCAGGCGGCCCTGCGGGAGGCCCTGGGCGACGGGGCGCCGGAATACCTGGTGCGCTTCCTCCTGGTCGTGCTGGAGAAGCGTCGCCAGCGCGCGATCCCCGAGATCGCGTCGGCGTTCCGCGACCTGCTGGACGAGGAGGCGGGCCGCGTGCAGGCGACGGTTTCCCTGGCCTTCGAGCCCGACGAGGAGCTGCGCCGCGAGATCGTCGAGGAGCTGGAGAACGCGTTGGGACGGACGGTGGTCCCCCGCTTCCGCGAGCAGCCGGACCTGATCGGCGGGCTGCGGGTGCGGGTGGGCGATCGGGTGATGGATGGATCGCTCCGACGGCGGCTGGAGGACCTGAGGAAGGACCTCGTGTCCGGCGGCCGTGACGGAGCCGGAAGGGAACGGTAGCCGATGGCGACGACCGAGAGCGGACTGCGCGCGAGCGAGATCAAGAAGGCCCTCCTGGAGCGCATCGAGCGCTTCGAGGACGAGCTGCACGTCGAGGAGGTGGGCGAGGTCCTGGAGGTGAAGGACGGGATCGCCCGCATCTGGGGCCTCTCCTCGGCGGTCGCGAACGAGATGCTGGAGATCGAGTCCTCGGAGACGGGCAACGCGGTCACCGCCCTGGCCCTGAACCTCGAGGAGGACAACATCGGGGCCGTGGTGCTCGGGAACTACCTCGAGCTGAAGGAGGGCGACGTGGCCCGACGGACGGGCCGCGTGCTGGACGTCCCGGCCGGCCCCGACCTCCTGGGTCGGGTCGTGGACCCGCTGGGCAACCCGCTGGACGGCGGGCCCCCGATCGAGGCCGTGAAGCGGATGAAGGTGGACCGCAAGGCGCCGGGGATCGTGTACCGGCAGCCGGTGAAGGAGCCGCTGCAGACCGGGCTCAAGGCGATCGACTCCATGATCCCGATCGGCCGCGGGCAGCGCGAGCTGATCATCGGCGACCGCCGGACCGGGAAGTCGGCCATCCTGATCGACACGATCATCAACCAGCGCGGGGGCGACGTCGTCTGCATCTACGTGGCCGTCGGGCAGAAGGCCTCCACGGTGGCCGCCGTGGTCGAGAAGCTCCGGGACGAGGGGGCCATGGACTACACGATCGTGGTCGCCGCCAACGCCTCCGATCCCGCCACGCTGCAGTACATCGCCCCTTACGGCGGCTGCGCCATGGGCGAGTACTTCACCTACGAGGAGGGCAAGCACGTCCTCGTCTGCTACGACGACCTCTCGAAGCAGGCGAACGCCTACCGCGAGCTGTCGCTCGTGCTGCGGCGCCCGCCGGGCCGGGAGGCGTACCCGGGCGACATCTTCTACCTGCACAGCCGCCTGCTGGAGCGGGCGGCCAAGATCACCGACGATCAGGAGATCCTGGCGGGCCACCCGGAGATCAACGCGCCCGGAGGCTCGCTCACGGCCCTCCCGGTGATCGAGACGCAGGCGGGCGACGTCTCGGCCTACATCCCGACGAACGTGATCTCGATCACCGACGGCCAGATCTACCTGGAGCCCGACCTGTTCTACGCGGGCGTGCGCCCGGCGGTGAACGTCGGCATCTCGGTCTCCCGCGTGGGCGGCGCCGCCCAGATCAAGGCGATGAAGTCGGTGGCCGGCCGCCTCCGGCTCGACCTGGCCCAGTACCGCGAGCTGGAGGCGTTCGCCCAGTTCGGCTCCGAGCTGGACCCGGCCACGCAACGGCAGCTCAGCCGCGGCGAGCGGCTCGTCGAGCTCCTCAAGCAGGGGCAGTACGAGCCGATGCCGGTCGAGGAGCAGGTGATGACGATCTTCGCCGGCACGCGGGGCCACCTGGACGACCTCGAGGTCTCGCGGGTCCGGGACTGGGAGCGCGGCTTCCTACGGCACATGCGCTCCTCGGCGCCCGAGGTGGGCGAGGCGATCCGCGAGGCGAAGGAGCTGAGCGACGAGGTCGAGGAGCGGCTGGGCGAGGAGATCGAGAACTACACCCAGCTCTTCCTGGCCGAGAGGTCGGAGAAGGAGCCGGAGCCCACGCCCGAGCAGGGCGAGACGGGAGGGCCGGAGGATGCGGCCCGGCGGGCCGAAGTGCAGGCGACGACGGGATGAGAGTCGCGACGATCCGTGCGCGGGCCCTCGGGACGGCCGGCCTGACGCGCGCAGCGGCGCCCTCGGTGCGTCGGCATAGTCACGAAACGGAGCACGTAGGGAGCGGGCTCGATGGCCAAGGCGCGTGACATCAAGCGGCGGATGCGCTCCGTCGACAACACGCGAAAGATCACCCGGACCATGGAGATGGTGGCGGCCTCCAAGCTGCGGAGGGCGCAGCAGCGGGTGGTCCGCGCCCGCCCCTACTCCCAGCGACTGGGGGAGGTGATCGGCCGCCTCATCACCCCCGAGCTGGCCGAGATCCAGCCGCTTCTCCGTCAGCCGGAGCGCGTCCGGCGGGCCGCGATCCTGCTGCTCACGAGCAACCGCGGGCTGTGCGGCGCCTTCAACGTGAACCTGATCCGCGCCGCCCGCGAGCTGAAGGGGCGTCTCGAGGGCGAGGGCACGGACGTCGAGCTGCACGTGGTGGGAAAGAAGGGGATCGGCTACTTCCGCTTCCGGAGCGTGCCGATGGCGCGGACCCGGACCGACATCGAGGACAGGCCGACGGTGGAGGACGCCCGGTCGCTGGTGACTCCGCTTCGCGAGCGGTTCACGATCGGAGAGCTGGACGCGATCCACATCGTGTTCGCCGAGTTCCGGAGCGCCGTGAGCACGCCCCCCGTCACCCGGCGGATCCTCCCGGTCGAGGTGGACGAGGGGGAGCGGCGGGGAAGGGAGCCCTACTACATCCTGGACCCGTCGCCCGAAGAGATCCTGGGCCGGCTGCTGCCCCTGTACGTGACGAACGCCGCCTTCCGGGCCCTGCTCGAGACCGCGGCGGCCGAACAGGGGGCCCGTCGGACGGCGATGAAGAACGCGACCGACAACGCCGAGGAGATGATCAAGGACCTGCGCCGGAGCTACAACCGGGCGCGGCAGGCGGAGATCACCCAGCAGATCGCCGAGATCATGGGCGGGGCCGAGGCCCTGCGCTCGGCGAGCTGATCGACGGGGGCGCGAGGCGCGCGAGGACCCGAGAGATGACGGTCGTCTTCTGCCCGAGGGGCGGGCGGAGAGGGCCGTGAAGAACGAAGAGGACGAGATGGCCGAGAAGACCGGGAACGGAAAGAACGTCGGGAAGGTCGTGCAGGTGATCGGGCCGGTGATCGACGCCGCGTTCGATCCCGATGGGCTTCCGGAGATCTACAATGCCGTGGAGCTGGCCTGGACGGACGAGGAGGGCGCCGAGCGGCGCCTGGTCTGCGAGGTCGCCCAGCACATCGGGCGGAACCAGGTGCGCGCCGTGGCCATGGACTCCACCGACGGCGTGAGGCGGGGCATGGAGGTCGTGGACACGGGGGCGCCGATCAGCGTGCCCGTGGGGGACGCGCCGCTCGGCCGGATCCTGAACGTCCTCGGCGAGCCGGTGGACGAGCAGGGACCCGTCGAGGCGGGCGAGCGCTGGCCGATCCACCGGGACGCGCCGATCCTCGAGCGGCTCGAGCCGAAGACGGAGATGTTCGAGACGGGGATCAAGGTCATCGACCTCCTGGCGCCCTACGTGAAGGGCGGCAAGACCGGCCTGTTCGGGGGCGCCGGCGTGGGCAAGACCGTGATCATCATGGAGCTGATCCACAACATCGCCCAGGAGCACGGGGGGCGCTCCGTGTTCTGCGGTGTGGGCGAGCGGACGCGCGAAGGCAACGACCTGTGGCTGGAGATGAAGGAGTCGGGCGTGCTCGAGTCCGCGGCCCTCGTGTACGGCCAGATGAACGAGCCGCCGGGCGCCCGCCTGCGGGTCGGCCTCAGCGGGCTGACGATCGCCGAGTACTTCCGCGACGTCGCCAAGCAGGACGTCCTCCTGTTCATCGACAACATCTTCCGCTTCAGCCAGGCGGGCTCGGAGGTCTCGGCGCTGCTGGGCCGGATGCCGAGCGCGGTGGGCTACCAGCCGACCCTGGCCTCCGAGATGGGGAACCTCCAGGAGCGTATCACCTCGACCACCGAGGGCTCGATCACCTCCGTGCAGGCGATCTACGTCCCCGCCGACGACCTGACCGATCCGGCGCCGGCGGCCGCCTTCACCCACCTGGACTCCACCACGGTGCTCTCGCGGGCGATCGTCGAGAAGGGAATCTACCCCGCGGTGGACCCGCTCGACTCGACCAGCCGGATCCTGGACCCGGGTATCCTGGGGGAGCGCCACTACCGCGTCGCCACCCGGGTGCAGGAGATCCTCCAGCGCTACAAGGATCTCCAGGACATCATCGCGATCCTGGGGATGGACGAGCTGAGCGAGGAGGACAAGGTGACCGTGAACCGGGCGCGCCGCATCGAGCGCTTCCTCTCGCAGCCGTTCTTCGTGGCCGAGCAGTTCACGGGCCGGCCGGGCAAGTACGTGCCGGTGGAGCAGACGATCGAGTCGTTCGAGCGGGTGGTCGAGGGCGAGTTCGACGGCCTGCCCGAGCAGGCGTTCTACATGGTCGGGAGCATCGAGGAGGCCGTGGAGCAGGCCGAGGAGATGGAGGAGCGGGCCGCGTGAGCCCCGAGAAC
>CAYMQZ010000152.1:0-1650 GCA_964392705.1 uncultured Gemmatimonadota bacterium | reverse complement strand
CGTGAGCCCCGAGAACCTGCTGCAGGTGAGCGTGATCTCGCCGTCGCGCGTCGGCTTCGAGGGTCCGGCGCGCGCCCTGGTGGCTCCCGCCCACGACGGCAAGCTCGGCATCCTGTACGGGCACGCTCCGATGACCGTTCTCCTGGGCGAGGGCGAGCTGGTCGTCCGGACGCCCGAGGGGAACCGGAAGTTCCGCGTGTCGCGGGGCTTCCTGCAGGTGGTGGACGACGTGGTCTCGGTCCTGGCCGAGGAGGTCGAGGAAGCCGGGGAGGTCGAGGCGCGGACCGGCGACTGACGGGGCCGCCGCCGGGTGAAGAAGCGGCCGCCGCCGGCCGGGATGAGGCGGCCGCGGTCGCGCGAGGGATGCGGCCGCCGCCGGGCGGAGGGCACCGAACTTGCTCGCATCCGGGGAGGGGGCGTCCCGTCGTTCCCCGGAAGAGGAAGCCAAACAAGCCGACAACGGCTCGAGCCGGAGGAAGAGCATGAGGGAACACATGTGGAAGCGTACGCGCTGGTTGGTGATCCCCGCGGTCGTCCTGTTCACGCTCGGGCTCGGAGCCCGGGAGGCGGAGGGACAGGCCGCCTTCGGAGCGCAGATCAACTGGGGGAGCGACACCGACATCGGCGTCGGGGGACGCATCCTGGGGAACATCGAGGACATCAACCTCGAGGCCGTGGGCTCCTTCGACATCTACTTCCCCGACGATGAGGGACAGGCCGACCTCGATTACTGGGAGATCAACGGGAACCTCTTCTACCACATCCACCTGCGGAACACGACTTCCGTGCTCCCCTACCTGGGCGGCGGCCTCAACATCGCCCGGATCGAGTCCGGAGCCGACGACCGCACCGAGGTGGGGCTGAACCTCGGGGGCGGCATCCGCTTCCCGACCGGCTCCAACATCACGCCGTTCGTGGAGGCCAAGGGCGTGATCTCCGATGGGCCCGCCGAGCAGTTCGTCGCCACCTTCGGCGTCCTGTTCGGCAGCGGGGGGACCCGCTAGGCTTTCGGCTCGCCGCGCCCCCGCCACCCAGACGCCTTCCGGACCCGTGGAACACGGGGGGCGGACGACGGTAATAGGGTAGCCCAGACGCGAGGAAAGCGACGCGTGGAGCGTCCGTATCTTCGTGTCGGAACCCGTTTTCCGGGCCGATTCGGCCCGATTCTCGGCGGACCGGAGACGTCACGAGTCACGTGTTGACTCGGCGTCTCGCCCACGATAGGATAGTGGGCCCGTCAGGAATGGCGGGTCGCTTTTTGACAACCAGGTAGTGGAGAGAGCGTGTGTCTGGGCGCCGAAGCGTTTGAGGCGTGGCTTGGTACCCTTATCGAGGGATCAAGCGAGTAAGGGCGCAGGGTGGATGCCTAGGCACGGGCCAGCGACGAAGGACGTGGCAAGCTGCGAAAAGCCGGGGGGAGCTGCAAGCAAGCTTTGATCCCCGGGTGTCCGAATGGGGAAACCCGGCCGGGGTCATGCCCGGTCATCCCGAAGCTGAATACATAGGCCTCGGGAGGCGAACCGGGGGAATTGAAACATCTCAGTACCCCGAGGAAGAGAAAACAATTGTGATTCCCCCAGTAGCGGCGAGCGAACGGGGAAGAGCCCAAACCGTGAAGGCGCAGAAGGCGGCAGCCGTTGCTTTCACGGG
>CAYMQZ010000151.1:2930-6570 GCA_964392705.1 uncultured Gemmatimonadota bacterium | reverse complement strand
GTGCTGGAGCTCCTTGTAGACCCCGCGCTCCCGCATCTCGGCCAGCTCGCGGCCCAGGCGCTCGTCCAGCCCGCGGTTCACGCTGCCCGTCGCCACGTCGGATTCCTCGTAGAGCGTCATCGTCCCTGCTCCTCGTCGTTGCCCGTCGGATCGGACGCGGCTGCCTTCCGCCGCGCCCGCCGCGCCGTCGCCGGCCCGGGGTCCGCCCTGGTCACTCGTAGTAGTCCGCCGCGCTCCGCTCCGTGGCCCACGTCGAGTCCACCCGGATCGTCGGCCGGGAGCCGTACCAGCTGCAGGAGCTGAAGCCCAGGAGCCGCCCGGCCACGCCCACCACGCTGTCCGTCTCGACCAGCTCCCGCAGCCGGGGCGGCGCGCCCCGGAGCGCGAACGGCCGCTGGTTCCCCATCCAGCCGGGGCCGAACAGGAGACAGCCGCCGGCCGTCTCGAGGGTTCCCTCGCCGATCGCCCGCATCGGAGCGAACGCTCCGGAGTCGAGCGCGACCAGGGTCCCGAGGTCGCGCCCCTCCGCCGTCCGGACACGATAGCGGCCGGGCCGTTCGATCGAGATCGGGCGGGCCTCGTAGAAGCTCACCCGCTGGTCCGCGCACATCGCGTCGAACGTGCTCCGCCGCGCCGCCAGCTCGATCGTCGAGTCGGTCACCACGAGGGTGGCCGTGTCCAGCCTGCCGCAGGCGGACGGCGCCACCGGTCCCGCGAACTCGAAGGAGAAGACCTCCCCCGCGACCACGGTGTCCGGATAGGCGGCCCAGGTCACGAACGCGTCGTCGGGCGTGGGCTCGCCGATCCGCCAGCATCCGATCAGCGTCGCCGCCGCGGCGAGGGCGGCCAGACGGGCGAGCACGCGCGCGCTCACCGACCCTCCGCCCCCGACGGCTCCGGTCCGAATCGCCCCCGACGGCTCCGGTCCGGGTCGCCCTCGGTCGCCGTCAATCGACGGACAGCACGACCTTGGCCGCCTCGCCGCACCGCATCGCCCGGATCCCCTCCTCGAAGCCCTCGAGCGGAAGGCGGTGCGTGATCACCGGCTCGATGTCCAGCAGCCCGGCCGCCAGGAAGTCGATCATCTCGATCCACGTCTCGTACATCAGCCTCCCGATCACGCCGTACAGGTGGAGCCCCTTGAAGATCACGTCCCGCGCCAGGTTCACCTCCACCGAGCCCCGCGGCAGCCCCAGGAGCTGGACGTGCCCCGCATTGCGGCAGACCCGGAGCGCCGTCGCGACGCCGTCGGGATGCCCGCTCATCTCGCACACGACGTCGGCTCCGTACCCCTGGGAGTGCTCCCGCACCGCCTCCTCGACGTCCGTCTCCTCCGGATCGAGCAGGACGTCGGCCCCCATCTCGCCGGCGATGGACAGGCGGTCGGGATGCGGCTCGACGGCCACGACGCGGGAGGCGCCGGCCGCCTTCGCGATGCCCACCGCGAACAGGCCGATCGGCCCGCAGCCGATCACGGCCACCACCTTGCCCGCCACGTCGGCGTGCAGGACGGTGTGGAAGGCGTTGCCCAGGGGGTCGAACACGGCCGCGTGGTCGTCGGAGACCTCGTCCGGGATCGGGACCAGGTTGGTGGCCGGGAGCGCCACGTACTCGGCGAAGGCGCCGTCCCGGTCGATGCCCAGGATGGACGTGTCCCGGCAGACGTGGGCGTTCCCGGTGCGGCACAGCTCGCAGTGCCCGCAGACGATGTGCCCCTCCGCCGAGACGCGGTCCCCCTCCTTCACGTTCTGGACGAGCCGGCCGAGCCCGACCACCTCGCCCATGAACTCGTGCCCGAGCACGAGCGGCGGACGGATGCGGCCCCGGGACCACTCGTCCCACCGGTGAATGTGGAGGTCCGTGCCGCAGATACCCGCTTTCCGCACCTTCACCAGCACCTCGTCGGCCTGGATCTCCGGGACCGGCACCTCTCCCAGCTCGAGGCCCTCGCCCGGCTGGCGTTTCAGGATCGCCTGCATCTGTCCGTTCGGATGGTGGCGCGTCTCTCCCCGGGCGGGCCGTCGAGCGCGCGGGCCGCGCCGCGCCCGCCGGGATCCCGGCGGGCGTGCAATCTGCCGGGCGGCTCGGGGGCCGGCAACCGCCGCGCCCGGACTTTTCTATGGCAACGAGACCGCCGCGCCCGGGCGAGGATCCCTGTCCGGCCTCGAGCGTATCGAGGCGCATGGAGCGGAACCGGCAGGAGACCTCCGGGGGGCGCTCGCGGCCCGGAGCGGGAAGCGCTTCGAGCGGGGACGCCGGGGCTCCGGTCTCCCCCGCGCGGCGCCGCCTGTTCGCGGCCATCACCCTGACCGTTCCCCTCCTCCTCCTGCTGGGCCTCGAGGGGACCCTCCGGCTGGTCGGCTTCGGGAGCGGCTACCCGCTCTTCATCGAAGCCGGGACCTCCGACCGCTACCTGCGCATGAACCCGCGGGTGGGTCACCGCTACTTCTTCGGAGACGCGATCGTGCCGGGCGTCACGCGGGACGTCTTCCGGAGGGAGAAGGCGCCGGAGACGCTTCGCCTCGTCGTGCAGGGGGGCTCCACGGCGCTCGGCTACCCGTACTTCTACGGGGGCGCGTTCCCCCGCATGCTGGAGAGACGGCTCCAGCGCACCTTCCCCGAGCGCGAGGTCGAGGTCGTGAACACGGCCATGACCGCGGTGAACTCCTACACGCTGCTGGACTTCGCCGACGAGATCGTCGCGATCGAGCCCGACGCCGTGCTCATCTACGCCGGACACAACGAGTACTACGGCGTCCTGGGGGTCGGGTCGTCGCAGTCGGTGGGTCGCCGGCGCCCCCTGGTGCGCGCCTACCTGACGCTGCGTCGGCTGCGGACCGTGCAGCTCCTGCGGGACGGGCTGGCCTGGTTCCGGGGACGGCTGCGCTCCGGGCCGGAGCCGTCGGCGCGGACGCAGATGGAGCGGATGGTCGGGGAGCGCACGATTCCCTACGGCTCGGGCCTGTACGAGCGGGGGATCGACCAGTTTCGTCGCAACCTCGAGGACCTGCTGGCGCGCTATCGGCGGGCCGGGGTCCCGGTGCTGATCGCCACCCTGGTGAGCAACGAACGCGACCAGCCGCCGTTCATCAGCCGCCCCGATCCGCGCGTGGAGGGCCGGGAGTGGGAGCGGGCGTCGGAGGCCGCGCTGGCGGCCGTCGAGCGGGGGGACGAAGGGGACGCCCGCGAGGCGCTGGCCGGGGTGGCCGCCCGGGACAGCGCCAACGCGGCCGCCTTCTACGGTGCCGCGCGCCGGCTCGATGCGGCGGGGGCTCCCGCCGTCGCGCGTGCGCTTTACCTGGGCGCCAAGGACCGCGACCAGCTCCGCTTCCGGGCGCCCGAGGCGATGAACGAGGTGATACGGAGCGCCGCGGACCGGTGGGGCGCGGCGGTCGTGGACGTGCAGGCCGCGTTCGCCGGCGCCTCGCCGGCCGAAATTCCCGGGGGGAGCCTCATCACCGAGCATCTCCACCCCCGGCTCGGGGGGTACTTCGTGATGGCGGACGCCTTCTACGGCGCCCTCCGCGAGGCGGGGGCCCTCGGCGCGTGGGACGGGACCGTCCCCCCGGCCGAGGCGCGCGAGGACCCGCCTTACACGGCCGTCGACTCCCTATACGGGGAGCTGCAGGTGCGCGCCCTG
>CAYMQZ010000151.1:0-2830 GCA_964392705.1 uncultured Gemmatimonadota bacterium | reverse complement strand
GAGAGGGCGGCCGCCGAGCGGCCGGCCGATCCCGCGGCGCTGTACGCGCTGGCCGACGCCTACGCGGCCGTCAACCACGTGCGCCGGGCGGGCCAGGTCCTGGAGCGGCTGCTGGAGATCGACCCCTCGCACGCCGAGGGGCGCCGGCTCCTGGACCGGCTCTCCCCGCGGACCGCCGACCCGGCGGCGGTCCCGGAGTCGGCCGGCCGTACGGCGCCTGCTCCGGGACACCGAGGCGAGCCGTCGGAGACGCCGGAGCCCGCCGGCGGGGACCGCTAGAAGATAGCGGCGGGGACCGCTAGAAGATGGCGTAGATGAAGGGGGCGAGGGCCGATCCCTCCGCCAGCACGATCAGCGCCCCGAGCGCGAGCATCACGACCATGATCGGCAGCAGCCACCAGCGCTTGTGGACCCGCATGTAGGCCCACAGCTCCGACAGGAGTTCCAGGGTCGGCGACGCCATGGCTCCAGAGTAGGAGAGCGCGGGGATCCTGGCCAGCCGCGCCGGCCGCCGGGGAACCCGCGGTGCGGCCGCTCCTACTACACGGGCGAGGAGGGGCCGGATGGCTCGAAAGGGTGGTGAGATGTACGGAGAGCGCCCGGCGGTCCGATGACCGGGTCGAAACGCGGGACCGGTGCGGGCCGCGGCCGCGCGGCGTCGGGTCGGCCCGATCGTCTGGACCGCCGCGCGCTGGCCTGGGGCCTGGCCGCCTCGCTGGCGCTGCACGCGGTCGCCTTCCTCGCGGTGGGCGGCGGGCCGGTCGTGACGGACGGGGGAGCGGCCGCCGGTCCCCCGAGCCCGGATCCCGCGACCCCCCGCGACGCCCTTCACGCCGTCCATCTCGCCGTGCGGCTGGACGAGATCCGCCCGCCCCCCAGGCCCCGCCTGGACGTCGCGGAGCCCGTGGTCGTCACGCGAGCCGTCCCGTCGACCCCCCTGGCGTCGGCCCCGGTCGCGGTCGGGAAGCCGCCCTCGGCCGGCGACGGAGCCGGCCCGAACGGCACCGGGTCGGCCGGTGAGGGGGCGTCGGAAGGGATGACCCCGCCGGTCCCGCGCTCGCTCTTCCCCGAGTGGGAACCCCCGGCCTCGGTGCGGGGCATGGAGGTGACGGTCCGGGTACGCGTGGACGCCAGGGGACGGCCCACCGGCGAGGTGGAGCTCGTGCCCCCGACGCCCGATCGGGCGTTCAACCGGCGGCTGGCCGAGAAGGCGCGACGGATGGAGTACCGGCCCGCCCGGAAGGATGGCGTCCCGGTCGTCGGCTGGGCGGAGATCACCTTCGTGTTCTAGCTCAGCTCTAGCTGGGGCCCCCGGCGCTCGGTTCCCGGCCCGGCGCTCGGTCCCGGCCCGGCCGGAACGAGCTTCCCGCGGCCCGTCCAGCGCAGCGGGAAGACCTCGCAGAAGGGTCCCTCCACCTCGTGGTAGTCGGACAGCGGGTGCCCCTGGGCCGTCAGCCACAGGACGCGCAGCACGGCCAGGTGGGTCACGGCCACCGCGGGCGCCGCATCGGCCGAGAGCAGGGACCGGGCGATCTGGTCCACGCCCCGGAGGGTCCGCTCGCGCACCGCTTCCAGGGGCTCGCGCCCGGCCAACTCGAGCCGGGTCGGGTCCCGTAGCCAGACCTCGTACGCCTCCGGAAAGCGCTCCTCCACCTCGCGCTGCAGCAGGCCCTTCCACGGCCCGATCTCGATCTCGCGCAGGTCGTGGACGGAGCGGACGGGGGCTTCCCAGGCGTCGGCCAGGATCTCCGCCGTCTCGATCGCCCGCCGCACCGGGCTCGTGAACACCCGCTGGATCCCCTCCTCCGCCAGGCGGTCCCCGAGAGCCGCCGCCTGCGCGCGCCCGGCCTCGTTGAGCCGGTCGTCGCTCCAGCCGGCGTAGCGCTTCGCGAGGTTCGCGTCGGTCTGTCCGTGCCGCACGAAGTAGAGGAGCGGCTCGTCGGGCATTCGGGTCTCGTCTCCGGTCTCTCGAGGGTCGGCTCCGGCGGCTGCGTAGCGGCTCCAGTATACCCGGGGCCCGAGGGTCCCGAAATGGATGATGGACGCTTGAGCCTCCGCGTCAGCCTCGGTGGGGAGGGGAGCGGTGGAGAGGATCCGGAGAGGAGGCGCGGTGCTGGAGCTGAACCGGGCGGAGCGGAAGGCGCTGGTCGTGGCCGCTGCGCTCCTCGCGCTCGGCGCGATCGTTCGGGAGAGTCGGGCGCCGGGCGCGGCGATCTGGTCCTGGCGCCCGGCGAGCGAGGCGGGCGTGGCGCTGTCCGAGGTCCGGGCGCGGGTGGGCGAGGGCGTGGAGCGAGAGGAGGAGGCGGCCCGTCCGCTGGCGCCGGGGGAGCGGCTGGACCCCAACGAGGTCTCCGAAGCACAGCTCCGGCGACTGCCCGGGATCGGTCCGACCCGGGCGCGGGCGATCGTCGAGGCCCGGGGGCGCCAGCGCTTCCGGGCGCCCGAGGACCTGCTGCGCGTCCCGGGCATCGGCGAGGCCACGCTGGCGCGCATCGCTTCCCATCTCGAGGTGCGGCGCGGCGGCGGTCGCGCGCCGGCGGTCGCCGGTGCGGCCCCGGTTCCAGTCGGCGGGGCGCCCGTCTCCGGCGCGCGGCGCGGGAACGTCGGCCGTCCGGCCGGCGTCGCGGCCGGCTGCGCGGGCCTCGATCTGAACCGCGCCACGGCCGCCGAGCTGGAGCGCCTTCCGTGGATCGGGCCCGCCCGCGCCCGGCAGGTCCTGGAGACGCGCGAGCGGCTGGCCGGCTTTCACTCCGTCGACCAGCTCGTGGAGGTGCCGGGCATCGGCCCGTACACGCTGGAGCGGTTGCGGCCTCTCGTGTGCGTCGGTTAG
>CAYMQZ010000150.1:0-6609 GCA_964392705.1 uncultured Gemmatimonadota bacterium | reverse complement strand
AGTACCTGGCGACGGGGCATTACGCGCGCGTCCGCCGCGGCGGGGGCGGCGCGAGCCCGGCGGCGAACGGGAACGGCGGAGCGACCGGCGGCGCGGGAGCCTACGGCGCCGGAGGCGGCGCCGACGGCGGAAACGGCGCCGACGGCGGCCGTCCCCGCCTCTGTCGGGCCGAGGACGACGGGAAGGACCAGACCTACTTCCTGTGGGGAATTCCACGCGACGTGCTGGACCGGCTGATCCTCCCGATCGGCGACCTCGAGAAGTCCCGGGTTCGGGCGCTGGCGCGCGGGCTCGGCCTGTCGGTGGCCGAGAAGCCGGAGTCCTTCGAGATCTGCTTCGTGCCGGACAACGACTACGCGGGCGTGCTCCGCCGCTACCTGGGCGAGGATCATCCCGCCCTCGGTCCCGGCCCCGTGCTCCTCGAGGACGGAGCCCGGGTCGGCGAGCACGAGGGCTACGCCCGCTTCACGGTGGGCCAGCGCAAGGGGCTCCCGGGCGGCTTCGAGGAGCCGATGTACGTGGTCGAGATCCGGCCGGAGGAGCGGGCCGTGGTGATCGGGCCGCGGGCCTCCCTGGCCACCGCGCGGGTCGAGACCGAGCGCGCGAACTGGCTGGCCCCGCTGCCGGAGCCCGGCGAGAGGGTGGGGGTGCGCGTGCGGCACGGGGCCCCGGTCGTGGAGGGGAGGGTCCTCGATGCCTCCCCGGAGGGCTTCACGCTCGAGCTCGGCGTCCCGCAGCGCGCCGTGACGCCGGGCCAGAGCGCCGTGCTCTACCGCGATGAGGTCGTGCTGGGGGGCGGCGTGATCCGCTAATACCTGAGCCCCTCCGCCTGCGCCAGGGTCTCCGCCGCCTTTCGTCCCTCCTCCGAGAGCTCCTCCGGCGTCGCCACGGAGACGCGAACGAGCTGGTCGCCCCGTTGCTCGCCCTTCTCGACGCCCTGTCCACGGATACGGAACGTGGTGCCGCTCTGGGTGCCGGGTGGAACCTTCAAGACCACTCGTTTCCCGTCGATCGTCCGCACGCGGATCTTCGATCCCAGGAGCGCCTGGGCCACGTTGATCGGCACCTCGCAGACCAGGTCCAGGCCGTCGCGCTCGAAGAAGCGGTGATCCTTGACGCGGAACTTGAGGATCAGATCGCCGGGCTTCGTTCCGCCCGGGCCGCGCTCTCCCTGGCCCGGGATGCGGAGCCGGGACCCCGTGTCCACCCCGGCCGGGACGTTCACGCTGATCTTCCGCCGGCTGCGCACGGAGCCGGTGCCGTTGCAGGCCGGGCACGGCTCGCTCGGCACCTTCCCCCGGCCCAGGCAGTTGGGGCACGGTCGGGTGACCGCGAACCCTCCCTGGCCGAACTGCACGTTGCCCGTCCCCTGGCACTCGGGACAGGTCTCGAGGGTGGCGCCGGGTGCGAGGCCGGAGCCGTCGCACCCGGCGCACTCCTCGCGGATCGGGACGGTGACCCGGAGCTTCCCTCCGCGGGCCGCCACCTTGAGCGGGATCTCGACCAGATACTCGACGTTCCGACCCCGCCTGGGTCGCCCCTTCCTCTTCTCCTTCTTCCCGAAGTCGAAGATGGAGCTGAACAGGTCGCCCAGCCCGCCCATGTCGGAGATGTCCTCGAAGCGGAAGCCCCCGCGGCCGGCCTGGCCCGCACCGCCAGGGCCGCCCGGCCGGGGACCGCCCGCGCCGCCGAACCCGAAGCCCCCGAGCCCTCCGTACTTCCGCATCCGATCGTACTGCTTGCGCTTCTCGGGATCCGACAGGATCCGGTGGGCCTCCGAGATCTCCTTGAACCGCTCGGCCGCCGCGGGGTCGTCGGGATTGGCGTCGGGATGGTGCTTCTTCGCCAGCTTCCGGTAGGCCTTCTTGATCTCGTCCCGGGAGGCGTTCTCGGCCACCCCGAGCACCTCGTAGTAGTCCTTGGTCCGCGTGGCCATCAGCCGTCGTCCGCGGCCCCGGGCTCTTCGGAGCCCGCCTCGGGCCGATAGGTCCGAACCGCCACGCGGGCGGGTCGCAGCAGGCGGTCGCCGAAGCGGTAGCCGCGCACGAACACGTCCGAGACGACGTGGTCCTGCTCGGGATCGTCGGTGGGCACGCTCGAGAGGGCCTCGTGCTCGTTCGGATCGAAGCGCTCGCCCTCGGCGTCGATCGGCTCGAGCCCCGCCTCGCGCAGCTCCTTCATGAGCTTGCGCTCCACGAGCGTGACCGCTTCGCGAAGCGCCTCGACCGTGGCCGTCTCCTCGGAGAAGGCGGCGATCCGCCGGAGGTCGTCCAGCGGCTCCAGGAGTCGTCCCGCCAGGTCCGCGCGGCCGAGCTCCCGCGTCTTCAGAAGCTCCTGCCGCGTGCGCTTCCGGTAGTTCTCGAACTCCGCCGCCAGCCTGAGGTGGCGATCCCGGAGCTCCTGCAGCTCGGCCACGAGCCGGTCCGCGACGGACGCCTCCTCCTCCAGCTCCTGCTCGACGGCGCGCGCCGCCGCGGCCTCGTCATCGCCCTCGACCGCCTCTCCGACGGGACGCTCCCCCGTCGGGGCCTCCCGGTCCTCGCGGTCCCCGGCCCGGCCCCCCGACTCCGTCTCGCTGGTCCGATCTGGATCCGACTTGCCCACGCCTGGCTCTCCTGTCTCTCTCCTACCGTCCGATGCGAACCGGGCCCCCGTGCGACCCGGGAAACGGGCCGCGCCGGAGAACCCGGGGTCCAGCCGTGGCGCAAGCGATGTGCCTCGTCCACGGGGGATTCCGGCCCATCAGACTGACGATATGGCACCCTCCGCCGCAAGAAAGGCAGTCACGCCCCGGCGGCCACCAGTCGTCGGAGCAACGCCAGCGCGCACCCCGCCGAGCCCTCCCGCACCGCGTCCCGGTCCCCCGCGAAACGATGATGCTCGGCAGCGCCTCGAGGGCCGGCCACGGCGATCCACACGGTCCCCACCGGCTTGCCGGGAGAGCCCCCCGCGGGGCCGGCGATCCCCGTGATGCTGACGCCCCAGTCGGCTCCGACGCGCTCGCGGGCGCCGGCCGCCATCTGCAGAGCCACGGTCTCGGAGACGGCGCCCTCGCGACGCATCGCCTCCGGGTCGACCCCGAGCAGCTCCGCCTTGACCCGGTCCGCGTAGACGATCGCGCCTCCGAGAAAGACGGCCGAGGCCCCGGGGATGGTCGTGAGGGCGGCTCCCAGCAGCCCGCCCGTGCAGCTCTCCGCGACCGCCAGGGTGTGGCCCGCGCTCCGCAGCGCCGCCAGGGCTCGCTCCGCGGCGCCGCGGAGCTCGGGGCTCACGACGCTTCCTCGGCGAAGATGCGCGTGAACGCGCCCAGGTAGATCACGAGCGAGAGGACCGTCAAGGCGAGCGCCACCACGAGCACGGACGTCGTGAACCATCCGTGGAAGGCCCGGAAAGCGGCCCCCGTACCGCCCTCTCCCCCGTAGCCCGCCGTCCGGAAGGCGACCCAGAGGATCGCGGCCCCGATGAACACGTTCTGGGCGAGCGCCTTCCGCTTCCCCAGCCTGCGCGCCGACACGATGCGGCCGCGGCGGGCCGCCGCGAAGCGCAGGGCCGTGACCAGGAGCTCGCGCCCCAGCAGCACGATGACCACCCAGAGGGGAATCGTCCCGAAGACCGGGAGGCCGGCCAGCTCGCCGTGCCGAACGGTGAGCAGGTACAGCGGCACCAGCGTGGCGGCCAGCAGCAGCTTGTCCGCCAGAGGATCGACGATCTTGCCCAAGCTGGTGACCTGGTCGCGGCTGCGCGCCAGGTGCCCGTCCCACAGGTCGGACAGGGCGGCGAGCAGGAACAGGGCGAACGCCAGCAGGCGAGCGCCGAGACGCGGCTGCAGCAACAGGTACGCGATGACCGGGGCCAGCGCGACGCGCGCCCCCGTGATCAGGTTCGGGAGGTTCACTTGCTCGAGCCGCTCCCCCCGCGTCGTTGGGTCCGATCCGACTCCCGGCCCCGCCGCCGGGGATCAGGCGGTCCCGGCCTCCTCCTCGGCGCTCTCGGCGGCCAGGGCCAGCTCCTCCTCCATCTCCTCCAGAATCGCCGCGGCCCGCTTCCGGAGCAGCGGGCGATCCTCCCACGCCAGGAAGTCGCGGAGGAGCATCACGTTGTAGACCTCGGGGTGCTGACGCAGATAGCCGAGCGCCGCGAGCCGCCGCAGGGGATGGGGGCTGAAGAGCTCGCGCCGGTGACGCTCCATCTGGTCGCGGGCCACGAAGACGCCCACGGCGGCGACGGCGACCGCGCCCAGGAGGGCGATGCCCGCCACCTTGAGCGCGTCCGTCAACCGATCCTCATCCTCCCGCAGGGAGACCCTGATGCTCATTCCCTCCTCCTCACATCTCCCGTCGCCCCGAGAACGCCTCGGCGATCGTTACCCCGTCGGCGTACTCGAGATCGCCGCCGACCGGAAGGCCGCGCGCCAGCCGGGTCACCCGGATCCCGCCCGCCGACTTGACCAGCCGGTGCAGGTAGGTGGCGGTGGCCTCTCCCTCGACGCTCGGGTTCGTGGCGATGATCACCTCCTGGACGCCGTTCCGCAGACGCTCCATCAGGTCCCGGACGTTCAGGTCCTCCGGTCCGATCCCGTCCAGCGGCGAGAGGCGTCCCCCGAGCACGTGGTAGAGTCCCGAGTAGTGACCGGACGCCTCGATCGCCCCGATGTCGGGCGCCTCCTCGACCACGCAGATCCGCGAGTCGTCCCGCCTCGGGTTCGTGCAGTACTCGCACGGATTCTGGTCGCTGAGGTTGCCGCACGTGGAGCAGACCTCGACCTCGTCGGCCGCGCGCTCGATCGCCGTCGCGAGCCGGCGCGCGTCGGCGCGGGAGGTCTTGAGCAGATAGTAGGTGAGTCGCTGGGCCGTCTTTCGCCCGATCCCGGGCAGGCGTCCGAACTCCCCGATCAGATCCTCGATCGCCGACATGGGCGGCCGTCGAGTCCTGGCTTCAGCCGCCGAACAGACCGGCCAGGTTCCCCGGGAGCGGAAGGCCGCCGGCCGCGTCCTTCATCTCCCCCTCCATCTTCTCCCGGGCGCGCCGCTGGGCCTCGGAGACGGCCGCGAGGATCAGGTCCTCGAGCATCTCGATGTCGTCCGGGTCGACCGCCGAGGGATCGAGCTTGACCTTCCGGACCCCACCGCGCCCGTCCACGGTCACCTGGACCATCCCCCCGCCGCTGCGCGCGGTCACGGTCTCCTTCTCCATCCGCTCCTGGAGCTCGGACATCCGCGACTGCACCATCTGGCTGAGCTGGAGGAGCTGCTGGAAGTTGTTCATATGGCGAGTGCGCCTCTCATTCCTTCAGGGTCAAGTCCAGCTCTTCTACCGCCGCCCGGAGACGGGGATCCATGGCCACGAGCTCGGCGAGCTTTCGCTGCCGGACCTCGTCGGCGGTGAGGCGCCCTCCCGCCTCCTCCGGGTTCACGGTGAAGGAGAGGCGGGACGGATCCACGCCCAGCCGGCCGGCCAGGGCCTCCCTGAGGCCGGCGGAGCGGCGGCGGTCCTCCAGGAAGCCGCGAAGGTCGTCCGCCAGCCCTTCCGGGACGCGCAGGGCCAGGGTCTCCTCGCGGAGCGCCTCGACGCTCGCGCCGCGAAGCGCCAGGGCCTGCCCCCCGAGGCCCTTCGTCTCGGAGAGGACATCGCGCCACAGCCGGAGCAGCCGTCCCTCCTCGGCTTCCGACCCGCCGGCCGCCCCCTTCGGAGCGCGCCCCCCGGCCGTCGCCTCCGGAGCGCGCCCGCGGGAGCCCCCACCGTCGCGCTCGCCGGCCGCGTCGCCCGCCTCGCGGTCGGCCGGAGAGGCGTCCGCTTCATCCCGGCCCCGGCCCCTCGAGCCCCCCGGTCCCCCGGCATCGCGATCTCCGGCGCTCCGGCGCCGCGCCCCGCTCCCCCCTGAACCCCTCCCCGCCGCCCGCAGCAGATCCTGGAGCTGGACGGCCGAATCCATGCTCACCAGCCTAAGGAGCAGCACCTCGAGCTGGATCCGCTGCCGGGAGCTTCGGCGGAAGCGGCCCGACGTCTCGAAATCGCTCACGGCCAGCAGATAGCGGAGGAGGTCCACCTCCTCGAAGCGGCCGGCGATCTCCGCCAACCGGGCGCGCGACTCGTCCTGCAGCTCCACGACGTCGGCCTCCGGGTCCGCGCGGAGAACGAGAGCCAGGCGCAGGGCGTCGGCCAGGCCATGGACGAACTCCGCGGGGTCGAAGCCCGCATCCAGGAGCCCCTGCACGTAGGGGAACACCTCGGCCCGCTCGCCCCGCTCCAGGATCCCGAAGAACTCCCGGTAGCGCTCCTCGTCCACCAGCCCCAGCATCCGCCGCACGTCCTCGGTCCGCACCTCGTCGCCGGCGAAGGAGAGCACCTGGTCGAGGAGCGACAGCGCGTCGCGGACGCCGCCCTCGGCCCGTCGGCCGATCGCCAGCAGCGCCCCCTCGTCGGCGGGAACCCCTTCCCGCTCGAGCACCGTCTGCAACCGGGCGATCAGGTCGGGCACCGACACGCGCCGGAAGTCGAAGCGCTGGCAACGGGAGAGCACCGGGGCGGCGCTCTGCTCGATCTTCTGCGGCTCCGTGGTGGCGAAGGCGAAGATGACGCGCGGCGGCGGCTCCTCCAGGATCTTGAGCA
>CAYMQZ010000149.1:4593-6609 GCA_964392705.1 uncultured Gemmatimonadota bacterium | reverse complement strand
AACGAGACCCTGAACCGGCTCGAGCAGACGCCGAAGCTGGTGATCGGGGCCTTGAACGGCCACACGGTGGGGGGCGGGCTCGAGATCGCGCTCGCCTGCGACCTTCGGGTCGCCCGGAAGGACGCGGGAAAGATCGGCCTCCCCGAGGTGAACCTGGGCGTCCTGCCGGGCACCGGCGGAACCCAGCGCTTGGGACGGATGCTCGGCAAGTCGAAGGCGATCGAGCTCATGGCCGAGGGCCGGACCTTCGGCTTCGACCAGGCCCTCGAGCTCGGGATCGTCAACAAGATCTTCGAGGGGGAGGAGGAGGAATTCTTCCGGCGGGTGCTCGACTACGCCGGCCAGTTCACCCCGCCGCAGAAGGCCTCCCGGGCCGTCGGGCGCATCAAGCGGGCCGTGTGCTCGGGGATCGAGGTCCCCTTCTCCGAGGGCCTGGCCATCGAGCGCGAGCTTCAGCAGCTCCTCTTCCAGTCCGAGGACGCGAAGGAGGGGCTCACGGCCTACATGGAGAAGCGCGAGCCCAGCTTCGCGGGAAAGTAGGATCGCGATGACGCAGGTGACGGCCACCCGCACGGTTCCTGAGGTGCTGGCCCCCGGCCGCCTCTACATCGACGGGGAGTGGACGGAGGCCGAGGACGGCGAGACGTTCGCTGTCGTGGACCCGGCGCGCGCCGAGACGCTGACCGAGGTCGCCGAGGCGGGGCCGGCCGACGTGGACCGGGCGGTGGGCGCGGCCCGGAAAGCCTTCGACTCGGGGGAATGGCGGGAGATCACGCCGGCCGAGCGCGGCCGGCTCCTGTGGCGGATCGCGCGGCGGCTGGACGAGCGAAAGGACGAGGTCGCCCGGGTCGAAACGCTGAACAACGGGAAGCCCCTGTTCGAGAGCGGCATCGACGTCGCGATGACGATCCAGACGTTCGAGTACTACGCGGGCTGGACCACGAAGATCGAGGGCGAGACGGTCCCGGTCTCGGTGCCCCACCAGTTCAACTACACGCTGCGCGAGCCGGTGGGGGTGGTGGGCGCCATCGTGCCCTGGAACTTCCCCCTGAACCTCGCCTCCTGGAAGGTGGCCCCCGCGCTGGCCGCCGGGTGTACGGTGGTGCTCAAGCCGGCCTCCGAGACGCCGCTCACCGCGCTCCTGCTGGCCGACGTGGCGTCCGAGGTGGGCCTCCCCCCGGGCGTCCTCAACGTCGTCCCGGGCCCGGGGGCGACGACCGGCGCGGCGCTCGTGGCCCACCCGGGAGTGGATAAGATCGCGTTCACGGGCTCCACCGCCGTGGGGAAGCGCATCGCCGCCATGGGCGCCGAGACCGTGAAGCGGGTCTCGCTGGAGCTGGGCGGAAAGAGCCCGAACATCGTGTTCGCCGACGCCGACCTTCCGATCGCGGCCAAGGGCGCGATCAACGGGATCTTCTACGGGAAGGGGGAGGTGTGCGCCGCGGGGAGCCGGCTGTTCGTCGAGAAGCGCGCGCACGACGAGCTCGTGGATCTGGTCGCGCAGGGAGCGGGGAAGCTCAAGGTGGGCGACCCCCTGGAGAAGGGGACGCGGATCGGCGCGATCGTCTCGGAGAGGCAGATGGAGACCGTCCTCGGCTACATCGAGCGAGGGAAGGAGGAGGGCGCTCGCATCGTGGCGGGAGGAGGCCGGGCCGACCTCGGGCCCGGCTACTTCGTCCAGCCGACGGTGTTCGACGAGGTCGCGGACGAGATGACGATCGCGCGGGAGGAGATCTTCGGACCCGTGCTGGCCACGCTCTCCTTCGAGGAGCTGGACGAGGTGATCGAGCGGGCCAACGACACCATGTACGGGCTGGCCGCCGCCGTGTGGACGCGGGACATCAAGAAGGCCCACTACGTCGCCCATCGGCTCAAGGCGGGCACCGTTTGGATCAACACCTACAACCTCTACGACGCCGCGAGCCCGTTCGGCGGTTACAAGCAGAGCGGCTACGGTCGGGATCTCGGTCGTCACGCTCTCGAAGGGTACACCCAGGTGAAGTCGGTCTGGGTGGA
>CAYMQZ010000149.1:0-4493 GCA_964392705.1 uncultured Gemmatimonadota bacterium | reverse complement strand
GCCGTCCGCTCCCCCGTGGGGCGGCACGGCGGCGCCCTCTCGCGAGTCCGACCCGACGACCTGCTGGCCCGGGTCATCGGGGCCCTGGTCGAGCGGACCGGCGTGCCGACCGAGCGGGTGGAGGATGTCATCGTGGGCTGCACGAACCAGGCGGGAGAGGACAACCGGAACGTGGCCCGGATGTCCGGCCTGCTGGCGGGGCTGCCCATCGAGGTCGCGGGCCAGACGGTGAACCGCCTGTGCGGCTCCGGTCTGCAGGCGATCGTGTCGGCGGGGCACGCGATCCGCTGCGGCGAGGGCGAGCTGTTCATCGCGGGCGGGGTCGAGAGCATGTCGCGGGCGCCCTGGGTGACGCTCAAGCCCGAAGAGGGCTTTCCCCGGCGGGCGCCGGAGGTGGCCGACACCACGGTGGGCTGGCGATTCACGAACCCCCGGATGCCGGGGCGCTGGACGATCGGCCTGGGCGAGACCGCCGAAGTCGTGGCGGAACGCTACGGCGTTTCCCGCGAGGAGCAGGAGGCGTTCGCCGCCGAGAGTCAGCGCCGGGCCGCACGGGCCCTCGAGGAGGGCCGCTTCCGCGACGAGATCGTGCCGATCGAAGCCCCGACCGGGCGGAAGGACGAGACGGCCGTGGTCGAGGTCGACGAACACCCACGCCCCGGGGTGACGACCGCGAAGCTACGACGCCTCTCGCCCGCCTTCCAGGAGGACGGGACGGTCACCGCCGGCACCGCCTCCGGGATCAACGACGGGGCGGCGGCGGTCCTGATCGCGAGCCGGGCGACCGCCCGGGAGCTGGGCCTGGCGCCGCTCGCCCGCCTGGGCGCCTCGGCGGTGGCCGGGGTGGACCCCTCCTGCATGGGGCTCGGGCCCATCCCCGCGACCCGGAGGGCTCTCGCCCGCGAGGGCCTCGCGCCGGAGGACCTGGAGCTGGTCGAGCTGAACGAGGCGTTCGCGGCCCAGGCGATCCCCTGCATCCGGGAGCTGGGGCTGGACCCCGAGCGGGTGAACGTGAACGGAGGCGCCATCGCCCTCGGGCACCCCCTCGGCTGCACGGGCGCCCGGCTGTTCACCTCGCTGGTGCACGAGATGCGGCGGCGGGCGGCCCGGACCGGGCTCGTCACCATGTGCATCGGGGTCGGACAGGGGATCGCGACGGTCGTGCATCGCGAGCGCGGCGACGAGGAGGAGGAAGGGGCGGAATGAGGCGGCCGAGGTCGGGGAGCGAGCCGTGAGCGCGGATGAGGCGGCGGTCGGGGGCGTCCTGGTGGACGTCGACGGGCCGGTGGGCACGCTGCTGCTCGATCGGCCGGAGAAGCTCAACGCCTTTTCCGGCGCGATGCGCGACGAGATCGCGCACGCGCTGGAGCGGCTGGCCGGCGACCAGCGCGTCCGCGCCGTGATCCTGACGGGCGCGGGCCGCGCCTTCTGCGCCGGGGGCGACGTGACGTACATGGCCGAGCTGCGTAAGCGGGAGGACGAGGACACCTTCATGCAGTTGGTGGAGGCGGGGCGACGCGTGGTCGCCACGATCGCCCGGATGCCGAAGCCCGTGATCGCCGCGATCAACGGACCCGCGGCCGGGGGCGGCGCGAACATGGCCCTCGCCTGCGACCTGCGGATCGCGTCGGATCGGGCCTCGATCGGCCAGACCTTCAACCGCATCGGACTGCATCCCGACTGGGGCGGCACCTGGTTCGTGCCTCGGCTGGTGGGACCCGCCCGGGCCGCGGAGCTGTTCTTCCTGGCCGACATGGTGCCGGCGGACGAGGCGGAACGGCTGGGGCTGGTCAACCGCGTCGTCCCCCACGACCGCCTCATGGACGAGGCCGTCGGACTGGCCCGTCGGCTCGCCGCCAAGCCGATGCTGTCCCTGCGGCTGGCGAAGGAGGCGATCCGGCGCAGCGCGGGCGCGACCCTGGAGGAGATGCTCGCCTTCGAGGAGGATGCGCAGCGCGCCTGCTTCCGGTCGGAGGACGCCGCCGAAGGCGTGCGGGCCTTCGTCGAGAAGCGGCCTCCGGAGTTCGGAGGGGACGGAGGCGGCGGGGAGACGGGATGAGCGAAGGGATGTCGTTGCGCCGGGCCACGCTGGACGACCTGCCGGAGCTGGTGGCGCTCTGGTCGCACTATATGCGCGAGCACCAGTCCAACCCCGCCTATCGGCGGCTCCCTCCCCAGGCCCTCGATGCGCGGCGCAAGGCCTTCGCGCGCCGTCTGGAGGAGGACGGCTCCGCCGTCTTCGTGCTGGCGCGAGACGACGGCGGACTGGACGGGATGCTCGTCTGCTTCGTGGAGAGGAACGAGCCCTACTTCCTTCCTCCGCGCTATGCCCGTCTGCAGACGCCGTTCGTGCGGAGGGACGCCCGCCGGAGGGGCAACCTGAAGCGTCTTCTCGAGGCGGCCTTCGTGTGGGCGCGCGAGCAGGAGATGACGGAGATCCGACTGCACATGGGGGCCGACAACCTGGTCGCGAACGCGATCGCCGAGGAGTTGGGCTTCGAGGCGGTGGAGGTCGTCCGCCGACGCCGTCTGGACTGGCGGGCCCCGCCCGAGAAGCAGGTGAAGCCGAAATGGTGAGGCGTCCCGACGGGATCGACACGGTGGCCGTCCTCGGGGCGGGAACCATGGGCCACGGGATCGCCCAGGTGGCCGCGATGGCCGGCTGCCGGGTGCGGCTGTTCGACATCGACCCGCACGCCCTCGAAGCCGGAATGGAGCGGATCCGGGCGAATCTCGACAGGGGCGTCGAGCTCGGGAAAGTAAATGCGGCGACCCGCGACGCGGCGATCGGACGGCTGCAGGCCGCCGAGCGGCTCGAGGCCGCGGCGTCGGACGCGTCCGCGGTGATCGAAGCGGTCCCGGAGCGGCTCGAGCTGAAACGCGATTCGCTGGCCGCGGCGGGCGCGGCGGCCGGCGACCGCGCCCTCCTCGCCACCAACACCTCCTCCCTCTCCATCGCGGCGATCGCGGCACCCCTTCCAGCCCCGGAGCGGGTGGTGGGGATGCATTTCTTCAACCCGGTCCACATCATGGAGCTGGTGGAGGTGGTACGGGGCGAGCGAACCTCCGACACGACGGTCCGCCGCGCGGTGGCCCTGGCGGCGGCGATGGGGAAGACGCCGATCGTGGTCCGGGATTCGCCCGGCTTCGCCTCCTCCCGCCTCGGCGTGGCGCTGGGGTTGGAGGCGATCCGGATGCTGGAGGAGGGGGTGGCGTCGGCCGAGGACATCGATCGCGCCATGACCCTGGGGTACCGGCACCCGATGGGGCCCCTCCGCCTCACCGACCTCGTCGGGCTGGACGTCCGCCTCGACATCGCGCGCTACTTGCATCGCGAGCTGCAGAGCCCCCGCTTCGATCCGCCGGCGCTGCTCGAGCGAATGGTCGAGGAGGGGAAGCTCGGAAAGAAATCGGGAGAGGGCTTCTACACGTGGAACGAATGAGACCAGCCCACGGCCGCGAGAGAGACGTACGATGAGCACGACGCAGACCGGGTCCCCCGAAGCCGGCGCCCCGGAGACCGGTGCCAGGGCCGCGTCCGGGACCGCGCTCCACGACGGGCTCGAGCCCGACGCGCTGGTGAAGGCGCATCGGGAGCTCCTCTTCCCCTGGGTCCGCCCCTATTACGAGGATCCCCTGGTCCTCGTCGAGGGCCAGGGGGTGTGGACGCGCGACCCGGAGGGGCGCGAGTACCTGGATTTCTTCGGCGGCATCCTCACGCTTTCCCTCGGCCACCGGCATCCCGTCGTGAACGCGGCCGTCCGCGAGCAGATGGAGCGGCTCGGGCACACCTCCACCCTGTACGTGACCGAGGGGCAGGTGGACGTGGCGCGCCGTCTCGTCAAGATGGCCCCCGGCGGGCTCGCCCGCGTCTGCTTCACGAACAGCGGGACCGAAGCCGTGGAGTCGGCGATCACCGCCGCCTGCGCCTACACGGGCCGGTCCGAGATCGTGGCGCTCCGCCTCGCGTACGCGGGGCGGAGCACGCTGGCCACCAACCTGACAGGGCACGCCTCCTGGCGGGCCCTGCCCGCGACCGTGGCCGGGATCAAGCACGCGCGCTCCCCCGACCCGTACCGCTGCCCCCTGGGTCCCGGGGCGACGGAGAGGGAGATCGCGGACTTCTACATCGACGACCTGGTCGAGGTGATCGAGACCACCACCTCCCGCCGGCCGGCCTGTCTCATCGCCGAAACCATCCAGGGGGTGGGGGGCTTCATCGTGCCTCCGCGGGATTACTTCCGACGGGCCGCCGAGGTGATCCGGGGCTACGGCGGGCTGCTGGTGATCGACGAGGTGCAGGCAGGCTTCGGGCGCACGGGCGACGCCTGGTTCGGGATCGAGGGCTGGGGAGTCGAGCCCGACGTCCTGTGCGCCGCCAAGGGCATCGCCAACGGCTTTCCCGTCGGGGCCACGCTGGCCCGCGACGAGATCGCCGAGGCCTGGCAGGGTCCGTCGATCTCCACCTTCGGCGGAAACCCGATCTGCATGGC
>CAYMQZ010000148.1:0-6638 GCA_964392705.1 uncultured Gemmatimonadota bacterium | reverse complement strand
GTCTGGCGGACCGTGACCTTGACCCGGGCGTCCACGGCCTGCTTCCCCTGCCGGCGGAAGCGCCGGAACTCGTGGCGCTCCCTGCCGAAGGCCACGATCACCCGGATCATCGACATCGCCTCGTGGACGATGACGAGGGACTCCTTCTCGAGATCCCTCACCCGCCGGAGGCGCTCCTCGATGTGGCTCATGTAGTAGCCGACCAGGAAGTAGAGGAGCGGCACCACGACGAGCGAGAAGAGGGCGAGCTGGGGATGGATCGTCCACGTGAGCCAGAACATGCCCACCAGGGTGAGGGCGCTTTGCGCCAGGGGCTGGATCGTCATGACGAGCCCCGCCGCCGCGTCCGCCTGGAAGTTGATGGCGTAGATCAGGCCTCCTGCTGGCCGGCGCTCGTGCTGCGCCAGGGAGAGGCGCTGGGCGTGCTGGAACAGGTCGCTCCGGAAGTCCAGGACCATCCCCTGCTCGAGGCGCGTGTCCACGTAGCTGTTCAGCACCGTGAGCCCGTTCCCCAGCAGGGTGAGCCCGAACCCCCCAACGACGACGACGACCATCAGCAGGAAGCGATCGTCCATGAGCGGACCGAGCAACGGTTCCACCGGACCCGGCAGCGGGTGCCTCCCCAGCACGCTGTCGAACAGGATCTTGAGCGGCCACGGCTCGAAAAGGGCCAGCAGGGAGACCGACACCGTAAAGAGGATGGACACGCCCGCCCAGGGCCAGTAGGGTCGCGCGTAGCGGAGGACCCGGAGGAAGTACCTCACGGCCTCGCCCCCACGGAGCGCCTTCCGAGCTCCGGGCGCTGAAGCTCGCCACGGCGACTGCGGTCGATGGAGCCCCCGCCGCCCGGCCGTCTCGGCGCGATCCCATCGGGCGACAGCGAGAACGCCGGTCCCGAGCGGCCCGCGGCCGCCCGGCTCCGGATGCCCGCGACGGCGCGCTCCGCGACCGCCTGGGCCCTCCCGCATTCGAGCACGATGCGAGCGGCCGCGGCGGCGGCCAGGCCGACGAGGGCGAGCGAAGCCGCCGCGGCTCCATCCAGCGCGGCCAGCATGGCCAGCAGGGTCGGCAGGATGACGAGCAGGCCGCCGGCCGAGGACGTCTCCGGCTCCAGCCGCACGCGCAGGAGCTGTCGCCCGCGGCCATGCTCCTCCAGACAGCTCCGCCATCGGACGACGCCCAGCAGGCCGCCTCGCAGCTCCAGATCCCAGGAATCGTAGGGGCCGGCCCGGATCACGGCCACGCCGGCGCGCCGGATCTGGCTCTCGGCCGATTCCAGCGTCGCCGCGAGGCTCTCCGGGCGCTCGCGCCAGATTTCCAGGCTCCGGCGCGCCGGCCACGCGAAGAGCTCGGCCACCCGGGAGCGCCACGGCGTGAGCCCATGCAGGAACCGTCCACGCAGGCGGGCCGCGGGTTGCAGCAGGTGCAGGAGGGCCGTGAGGGCCCGCTGCCGCCAGCGGAGGAGCGCCGGGACGGAACCCTCCCGGCGGCGTCCGCCCACCACGCCCGCCCAGGCGCGCAAGAGGCTGGTGCCCGCCGCGAGGGCGAGGAGCGGAAGGCAGAGGAGCAGCGGCGACCACAGCGTCCCGAGGAGCGAGAGGAGCGCGAGACCCGCCAGCAGCAGGTACCACTCGGGCATCGCGGCGGCCTCCCACACGCCGGCCACGGGCCCGGAGGGGGCTTCCTCCAGGGACTGGTACCCCGCCTCTCCCCACGTCCCGTGGTACACCCGCCGCCGGCTCGCGAGCTTGCGCAACAGGCCGTGGCCGTAGACCCGGCCGCCCCAGGTCGCGTGCCCCGCCAGGTTGTACTTCTCCGGCCACTTGGCCTCCAGCAGCGCCTCGGCGGCCCCGTATCCGCGCTGTTGCTTCCAGTACGCGACCACCGAGTCCCGCTGGTGGTGCCACACCGCCGCGGCCGGCTGGAAGCCCAGCTTCCATCCGCGTTCCAGGATCCGCCAGCACAGGTCCACATCATCGCCGGCCACGCGGAACCGGGGATCGAAGCCTCCGATCTCCTGCAGGGCGTCCTTCCAGAACGCCATGTTGCAGCCGGGGATGTGCTCCGCCTCGGTATCGGAGAGAAGGACGTGGACCGGCCCTCCCGGCGCATCCGCCACGCAGTCCGCCACCGCGCCGTTCGCCCGGAGAGGAATGTTCGGCCCGCCGACGCCGGCGTACTCGCCGCCGGACAGGGCCAGCGCGAGGTAGGACAGCCAATGGGGGTCGGGGCTGGCGTCCCCGTCGATGAAGGCCACGATCTCTCCGGTCGCCGCCTCGATGCCGGTGTTGCGCGCGGCGCTCAGCCCGCGGTTGTGCGTGCGGATGAGACGGTAGCCGAACTCCTCGGCCACGGCCGCCGTGCGGTCGGTCGAGCCGTCGTCCACGACGATCACCTCGAAATCCGGATAGTCCAGTCGAGAGAGTCCCTCCAGGCAGTCGTGGACCGTGCTCTCGCCGTTGTAGATGCAGACGACCACCGACACCCGGGGCCAGGCCGTCTCCGGCGGAAAGGGGGCCTCGTCGTACGCCCAACGCACGGCCGCGAGGGCCGGCTTCGGGCGGCGGTCCCGCGTTGTGAGACCGAACTCCCAGTCCTCGATCTCGACGCCCCCACGGTGCCACTCGTCGGTCCACGAGAACACGAAGGCGCCCCCGCAACCCGCCGCGTACGCGGCGCGGACCTGCTCGGCGAGGCGGCGGGCCTGCCTCTCCTGCCCGTGTCGCCGGCTGTCCAGGCCGAGCTCGCCGAGGAGGAGGGGACGGTGGCCGGCCAGGTTGTGCAGGCGGGCGAGGTAGGCGGTCAGGCGCTCCGCGCTCTCCAGGTAGATGTTGAAGCAGACGAAGTCGAGGAACGGCAGGCGCAAGTACTCGGTGGAGGGATAGTTGACGTAGGTGACCAGTCCGGTCGGGTCCTCCGCCTTGGCCGCCTCGTATAGGCGGCGGAGAAAGCGGGCCACGCGACGCCGCCCCGTCCAGCGCACGATCCCGGCGGGGATCTCGTTCCCCACCGCGTAAGCGAGCAGGGCCGGGTGGCCCGCGCACACCCGCACCCCGGCGCGGACGCGGCGCTCGATGTCGCGGGTCCGCCCCCGCCCCTCGAGGAACGCCACGTGCTGCTCCCAGGCGATTCCCACCATCACGCGCAGCCCGGCGTCCACGGCCAGGTCCAGCAGCCAGCGCGGCGGTACCGTGAACGTGCGCACCGCGTTCACGCCCGCGTCGATCATGGAGGTGAAGTCCCGCTCCACGACGTCCCTGGCCGGGAACGGCTCCCCGTCGAGGTTGGGTCGGAACGCCCCGTAGGTGACGCCCCGCACCCAGAGCTTCTCCTCGCCGGCGAACAGGAACTTGCCGCCGACGCGAGGGCGGGGCCGGGAGACGCCCGGCGCCGGTACGGATGGAGCCGCGACCGCGGTCACGTCTGCGGCCTCGGCGATCGGACGCGGACGGGGGATGGTTCCTCCGGATCTGCGGACGACGGGTCTCGGAAACGTGGACGATCGCTGCCATCGAGCAGCCCGCGTGCCACGGGCTTCCGCCGCCCCGCGGAAGACGAGCGAGCGGGGAGCCGGACGGTGCCGGGCCGCGTGGCGGAGCCCCCGCGACGCCGCGCGCGCTGTCGGGCGCCGGGCGCCTAGAGGGCGATACGAAAGGGAGTTGCGGCGAATCGAGGGAGAGCCGGGAGCCGGGCGAACGGTCGCTCCCATGGCCGGACGCGCCCGCACCGGAGCACACTCGCGGCCGGCGCCCTGCCCATGGCACGGTTCCTCACACTCTGCAAAATCTTTCGACCGGCGTGACCGCGCGTCGCCGCGTGGCGGCGCGTCGCCGGCGACACGCGCGCTCCTTCCTTGCGACGGCAGGGGAGCGGGCCGAGGTTCTGCTCATCGGAACGGCTTCGACACCGTCCTCACCCCCCTGAAGGAGGAGAACCCGTGATCGCTCGACGCTATCTCCCCATCTTCGGAGCCGCGCTCGCCGCCGCGAGCCTCGTGGCCTGCCAGCCGGCCGAGCGCGACGAGGCGGCGGATGCGGAATCCGAGGCGGACGCCGAGCCGTCTCCCGACGACGGGGTGGTCGAGGTGGCCGCCGTGGACTACGCTTTCCGGATGCCCGCGGAGGTGCCGTCGGGATGGACGACGTTTCGGATGACGAACGAGGGCGAGGAGCCCCACTTCCTGGTCCTGTGGAAGCTCCCCGAGGGGAGGACTCTACGGGACTACATGGAGCAGGTGGTCACGCCTTTCGTGACGGCGTACGACTCGCTGGAGGCCGGCACGGTCGACCCGGCCGGAGCCGGCCGGATCCTGGGCGAGCGCCTTCCCGAGTGGTACGGGGCCGTCCAGCCGATGGGAGGACCTGGCATCCTCACGCCCGGCCGCGTCGGCCAGGCGACGGTGGACCTCGAGCCCGGCACATACGTCGTGGAGTGCTACATCAAGACGCCCGACGGGCAGTTCCACGGCGAGCTCGGCATGATCGCGCAGCTCACCGTGACCAGTGACTCGACCGGCATGGCGGAGCCCGAGGCGGATATGGAGATGACGCTCACCAGCACCGCGATCGGGAGCGAGGGCCCGGTGATGGCCGGCGAGCGCACCTTCGCGGTCCACTACCGGGAGCACCCCGAGCTCGGCCTCGGGAACGACGTGCACGTGGCCCGGCTCGACGAGGGGACGAGCCTGGAGGAGGTCTCCGCGTGGATGGACTGGATGAACCTGGACGGCCTCAAGGCGCCGGCCCCGGTCGAGTTCGTGGGCGGGGCGCAGGAGATGCCGGTCGGGACGACGTCCTACTTCACCGTGACTCTCGAGCCCGGCCGCTACGCCTGGGTCTCCGAGGCCACCACGACGGACCGCCAGGTGAGGGAGTTCACGGTCCAGTAGGCCCGGCCGCGGGATCGCGCCGAGGTCGTGCCGGACGGCGTCGATCATCCGCACCGCGTCGATCATCCGCACGGCATCGATCATCCGGACTCCGGAGGCACGTATGTCTGCAGCGACGGCGATCGGAAGCCTGATCGGGGACGAGCTCATCGCTCGAGTGCGCGGCGAGGTGCTGCGACCCGGGGAGGACGGCTACGACGACGCCCGCAGGGTGTGGAACGGCATGATCGACCGGCGGCCCGCGGTCATCGTCCGCTGCCGGGGGGCCGCCGACGTCATGGCCGCCGTCGACCTCGCCCGGGAGCAGGAGCTCCTCCTCTCCGTCAGGGGTGGAGGGCACAGCTTTCCGGGCAAGTCCGTCTGCGATGACGGGCTGATGATCGACCTCTCTCCGATGCGAGCCGTGAGGGTGGACCCGGAAGCGAGAAGGGCCCGGGTCCAGGGCGGCGCGACGTGGGCCGACGTGGACCACGAGACGCAGGCGTTCGGGCTCGCGACCACAGGGGGGCTCATCTCCCACACGGGTGTCGCGGGGCTCACCCTGGGCGGCGGGATCGGCTATCTGGCCCGCAAGCACGGGCTCGCCCTGGACAACCTGGTGGGTACGGATGTGGTGACGGCAGATGGCGAGCTCGTGCACGCGAGCGAGTCGGAGAACCCCGACCTCTTCTGGGGGCTCCGGGGCGGCGGCGGCAACTTCGGGGTGGTGACCTCGTTCGAGTTCCGGCTCCACGAGCTGGGACCGGAGGTCCTGGGAGGCTTCCTGATCCATCCCTTCGAGGCGGCAGCCGACGGTCTGCGGTTCTATCGGGAGTTCATGGCCGAGGCGCCGGATGAGCTCACCTGCTACCCCCTGCTCGGCAACGTCCCTCCCGAGCCCCCGTTTCCCGAGGCCCAGCAGGGGCGCACGGCGCTCTACTTCGCGGTCTGCTACGCCGGTCCCGTCGCCGACGGCGAGGAGGCTCTCCGGCCGCTGCGCGAGTTCGGCGATCCGATGCTCGATGCCGTACAGCCGATGCCGTACACCGCGCTCCAGAGGAGCTTCGACGAGGCCCAGCAGCCCGGAAACCGCTGGTACCTCAAGTCGCTCTTCTGCGATGAGATCTCGGACGCTTCGATCGAGACGCTCCTGGAGCGGGTGGATCCGCTGTCCGGCCCGCTGACGTTCGCCTGGTTCGAGCCGATGGGGGGTGCGATCGGCCGCGTGGATCCGGGGGCGACGGCGTATCCCCACCGGAACGCCGGCTACACCTTCGCCGTCGCCCCCGGGTGGCACGATCCCGCCGGGGACGACCGGCATATCGCGTGGGCGCGGGAGCTCTTCGACGCGATGAAGCCGTACGGGAGCGGGGTCTACGTCAACTACCTGGACCGCGACGAAGACGAGCGGATCCGGGCCGCGTACGGCGACAACTTCGACCGGCTGGTGGCGCTCAAGGAGGAGTGGGACCCGGGAAACCTGTTCCGGATGAACCAGAACATCGAGCCCACGGTCTGACGTGGCGGCCGCGGGGGGGTGCCGCCGCGTCCCCCACATCCCCGAGGGGTTGTCCGCCGGAGGGCTAACCGGGCGGCCGGAGGGCTAACCCCCCGGCCGCCCGGGCACCGTGAGGGGCCCCCGACGCCCCGTCCTCAAGAAGGTGACCACGACCACCGCCTCCTCCTCCCCGTCGTTCCGGCCGGAAACCACGGTGCCCGCCGGGATGAACGCGACATCGCCGGGGCCGAGCTCCCGCGGGACGGCGGCCGC
>CAYMQZ010000147.1:0-6681 GCA_964392705.1 uncultured Gemmatimonadota bacterium | reverse complement strand
GCGCTGCCCCGGCCGACCAGGACTGGACGACGGTCCTGGGCCTGCCGGCGGCCGACGCGGGGGATCGCTCGCCGGCCGGCGGAGCGGACCGCGGGAGCGCCTCCCTGCTCGTCGGCGTGGCGAGCTACGAGACGGGCTCCCCCGCCGAGGCGGAGGCGGTGCCCGCCGTCGTGCGGCTGGACGGCGAGGCGCTGGCGCGCGGCCGGGCCGGGTCGCCCGAGAAGGTCGAGGAGGTCGTCCCCGGCGTCCGCGCGAGCACCGGCGCGCTGGCCCTGGCGGACTACGACGGCGACGGGGACCTGGACCTCTTCGTCGGGGGGCGCGCCGTGCCGGGCGTGTACCCGGCCCCCGCCACCTCCCGGTTGTTGCGGAACGAGGGGGGACGCTTCGTCCTGGATGAGGCGAGCGCGGCGGCGCTCGAGTCCGTCGGGCTGGTTTCGGCCGCCGTCTTCTCGGACGTGGACGCGGACGGCGATCCCGACCTCCTGCTGGCGCTGGAGTGGGGGCCGATCGAGCTGTTCCGGAACGATACCGGACGATTCATCCCCACCGGCGCGGAGTGGGGGCTCGAGGGCCGCCCGGGCCGCTGGAACGGGATCACCACCGGGGACCTGGACGGCGACGGCCGGCCGGACATCGTGGCCACCGCCTGGGGGCGGAACACGGTGCACCGTCCGGAGCCGGGCCGGCCGCTCCACCTGCTGTACGGCGATTTCGACGGGAACCGCACGGTCGACGTCCTGCTGGCCCAGCTCGAGGACCGCGGCCGGGGGGAGGCGCTCTATCCGCTGGAGCACCCGCTGCGGTTGGTCCGCGCGCTCCGGGGCGGGGGCCGCGGGCTGGACAGCTTCGCCTCCTGGGCGGCCGCCACGGCCGGCGAGCTGATCGGGAAGCCCTCCGATGAGGTCCTGCAGGTGCGGGCCGAGACGTACGAGCACGCGCTCTTCCTCAACCGCGGCGACCGCTTCGAGCCCGAACGGCTGCCGACGGAGGCCCAGCTCGCACCCGCCTTCTACGCGGGCGTGGCCGACTTCGACGGGGACGGGAACGAGGACGTCTTCCTGAGCCAGAACTTTTTCTCCACTCCGACCGAGGAGCCGCGCTACGACGCGGGGCGAGGGCTCCTGCTCCTGGGCGACGGGTCGGGGGGACTGACGCCCGTGCCCGGCCAGGCCTCCGGGATCGAGGTGTACGGCGATTCACGGGGCGCGGCGTTCGCCGACTACGACGCGGACGGCCGCACGGATCTGGTCGTGTCGCAGAACGGGGCGGCCACGAAGCTCTACCGGAACGTCGGGGCGCGACCGGGCCTGCGGGTGCGGCTCGAGGGGCCGCCGGGAAACCCGGACGCCGTCGGGGCCACGGTCCGGCTCGTCTACCCGGCCGGAACGGAGGGTCGGGTCCGGCTCGGGCCCGCCCGCGAAGTGCACGCGGGCTCCGGGTACTGGTCGCAGGACGGGGCCGTGCAGGTGATGGGCGGCGTCGAGGGGGCGACCGCCGTGCGTGTCCGCTGGCCGGACGGGGTCGAGTCCCGGACCACGCTCGAGCCCGACGCGCGGGAGGTACGTATCCCCCATCCGTCGCTTCCGCGGGGTCCCTGAGGACGTTCAGCCTGGGCGCTACCCGCTCGTCTCCGCCGCGAGCAACGCCTCGAACCGCGGGTGCCCGCGGAGCGGGTCCCACGCGGGGTCGTGCAGCAGCCAGGTCCGCGTCGTCGAGCTGGGAATCGAGAGCAGGAACTCGAGCCTCTCCGCCGCCTCGTCGAGATGTCCGGTCCAGGCGTAGACCAGCGCGAGCTCATAGACCCGGAGCGGACCGAAGAACCCGTCCTTCTCCACGGGGAGGAGCTCAACGCCCTGACGGGCGGCGGCGATCGCCTCCTCCTCGCGGCCGAGCGCGGCGTAGACCATCCCGATCGCCCCGTGCACCCGATGGTCATCTGGCTTCTCGTCGAGCAGGCGTTCGAGAAGCTCCGTGGAGCGCTCCAGCTCGGCACGGGCCGCGACGGAGTCCCCCAGCGCCATCCACGATCGGGCGCGCCACAAACCGAAGGGGATGATCCCAGCCGCCCCGATCGGGACCGCGTCCACCACCGAGTCGGTTCGCCGGAGAGCGCTCCGGTGCTCCCCGGCCCACCCGTCCAGGCGAAGGAGGAGCCCCAAGACACCGGCATCGGTCGCGACCTCGCTCGGCGCCCCCCGGAGGATGGCTCTCGCCGCGTCGGGTCCCTCCGCCTCGATGGCGGCCCTCGCCGCGTACGCCAGCGCATGGGGCGACGCCGGCTCGAGCTCGAGAGACCTCTTCGCCGCGGTCCCGGCTTCCTCGTACCGGCGGAGGTAATGGTAGGTGACCGCCAGCTGCAGGTGGACGCCCGGGTTGAGCGGATCCAGCTCGCGCGCCCGCTCTCCGTACGCGCGCGCTTCCTCCCACCGACCCTGCCGCCGGTAGACGGTCGCGAGCCGTCCTTCCAGGCCCAGCTGGCCCGGCGCGAGCTCCTCGCTACGAAGCCAGGCCAGCAGCGCCCGGGCGTAGTCGCCAGTGTGATAGTAATAGTGACCCAGCCCGTTGTGGGCGACCGCCAGGTCGGGGTGCTCGCGCAGCACCTCGTCGAGGAGCCTCTTCGCCTCCGCCATCAAGCGCCCCGATCGATCGCCCCCGAGGTAGTGGAGGAAGATCTGGGCGCTCGCGAGGGCGACGCGAGCCGCCACGAACCCGGGATCCCGCGCGACCGCCCGGTCCAGCATCCCGATCGCGAGTTCGAGCTGCGAGCGGAGCAACACCGAGCCACCGTGCCGGAGCGCTGTGACACCACGAAGGTAGAGCTCGTACGCCTCCAAGTCGTCCGTCCACTCGGATCCCAGCGTCTTCCAATCGGTCGGCGGCGCCTCCCTCTCGAGCGCGCCGGCGATGCTTCGCGCCATGTCGATCTGGATCGCGCGGAGGTTGGACACGCTGAGCGAATCCGAGTACGAACGGGTCCAGCGTGTCTCGCCCGTCTCCGCCTCGATCAAGCGAGCCTCGATCCCCACTCGCTCGCCGGATCGTGCGACCCGCGTGCTGACGACGTGACCGACCCCGAGTGTCCCGGCGATCTCGTGAATGCTCGCGTCCGATCCCCGGTACGCCATGACCGAGGTGGGAGCGGTGACCCGCAACCCGAGGGTCGAGAGGAGCCTGAGCATCTCCCGGTGGAGGCCGTCCGCCAGCGAGGCGTTTCGCTCGCCCGCGCCGCTCGCGTTCTCGAACGGCAGGACCGCGACGCGCGGAGCAGGAGCCGCCAGCTCCGTCGCCGCCGCCGCCGCCGCGACCGGCTCACTCCGGTCGGCCACGACCAGATACCCGGTCGCGCCGATCGCCGCGAGGACCATGAGACCCAGCGTGCCGGAAGCGATCCGCGCGTGCGGGAAGCCGGGACTCGTCCCAGCGCCGCCCAGCGCCGCCCGGTCCACGGCGGATTTCTCCAACCCTCTCGCTCCCCCGGCGCGTGCCTCGGCGTCCCTGCTCAGGAGCCGGAGCACGGCGGCTTCCACCTCCGGATGCAGGTCCTCGCGCAGCCCGGTCGGCGGCTCCGGTTCCGCGTTGCGGATCGCGTCCAGCACGGCGCTGACGGTCTCGCCGCGGAACGGCCGGCGCCCGGTGAGCATCTCGTAGAGCACGACGCCCAGCGACCACAGGTCGGCGGCGGGGCCCAACTCGTCGCCGTGTGCCTGCTCGGGCGACATATAGGCCGGAGTTCCCATCCGCGGAGCCGAGCTGGAGACCGCCGCCTCGAGGGATTTCGCGATCCCGAAGTCGAGGATCTTCACTGTGCCGTCGGCGGTCACGATCAGGTTGGCCGGCTTGACGTCCTGATGGACGAGACCGGCGGCGTGGGCGACCGCCAGTCCCCGAGCCGTCTGGCGCGCGAGGTCCAGCGCCTCGGCGACCTCCAGCGGCCCTCGGGCGATCTTCTCCCCCACGGTCTCGCCGTCGTAGAACGGCATCGCGATGAACAGGTCGCCGGCCGACGTCTCGCCGATCTCGTGAATCGCGCACACGTTCGGGTGGTCGAGGGCGGCCGCGGCGCGCGCCTCGGCCAGGAAGCGCCCCTTGGCGGCCTCGTCGGCGCTCAGGTGGGGAGGGAGGAACTTGAGGGCCACGTCGCGCCCGAGGCGCGTGTCCTTCGCCCGATACACCACCCCCATGCCGCCCGCCCCCAGCTTCTGGTCGATCCGGTACTGGGCGACCTTGCGGCCCGGCTCGAGATCGGCGCGGACGTCCGTGATCCACTCCTCGCCGATCCAGGCGCCGGGAGACGAGACCACATCGCCTAGCGCCTGGAAGAAGGGCTCGGCCCGCCCGACCGCGGCCAGCAGGGAGGCGAGCTCCTCGCGCACGCCGCGGTCCTCCGTGCAGGACTCCAGGAAGACCGCCCGCTCTCGAGAGGGCAGAGCGCAGGCCTCCTCGAACAGCTCCTCCAGGCTCTCCAATGGAACCACGGGCATCGGCCTATGCATCTGAAGTCCGCGGTCCGCCCTGCATGTCGAGGTACAGCCACGCCTGCGCGATCGACCAACCGCGCTTCACCGCGGCCGGGGAGATGCCGAGGGCCGCGGCGGTGTCCTTGATCGTCATGCCGCCGAAGAACCGGCACTCCACGATCCGGCCGTGCCGCGGATTGTGCTCCTGGAGCCGCGCCAGCGACTCCTCGAGCGCCAGGAGAGCCTCCATCTGCTCACCAGTGAAGCTGGGTCCGGGCTGGAGACGGAGCTCCTCGAGAGAGACACGCTTCCGGTCTCCCCCTCGCTTCTCCGCCCGCTTCTGCCGCGCGTAGTCCACCAGGATCTGGCGCATCGCTCTGGAAGCCACCGCCAGGAAATGGGCGCGGCTCTCCCAATCCCGCTGCTCCGCTCCCGCCAGCTTGAGATACGTCTCGTGGATCAGGGCCGTCGTGTTCAGCGTCTCATCGCCCTGCCACCGACGGCGCTGCGCCCGCGCACGCTCCCTCAACGCCTCGTATACGAGGGGGAATAGCTCGTCGAAGGCGGTGGGACTCCCCGCTCGCGCCTGCTCGAGAAGTCGGGTGACGGAACTCTGCGGCCGGTCGTTCACCTCGCCACACCCTCTTGGCAGTCGCCTGCCGCAGACAGGCCCAGTGGTCGCTGTCCCTCGAATCTGGGCCAGAACGGCGGTCGATGGCAACAACCGCTTCACGGGAAGGGGCATGGTGCCGGATGCTTGAGCCAATCCCGGAGCTTTTTCCGTACACCGATATGAACCGGGGCCGCGCCCGCCCCCGAATGCCGCGGGACGGCCCGCGACAGAGTCGCCGACCGGAAGAGTGGACGATGCGCACCGGGCGTGACCCCCCAACGGTGTGGGGCCCCTCTCGCGGCCGGCCCTACTCAAGGAGGATGCCACCATGTTCCCTCGCTCGCTCACCGGCTGGCCGCCGGCCACCAGCTTCGGTACGTGCCCGCTCCAGCGCAGCATCTCCACATTGTTCTCGGTCGTCTGTCTCTTGTTGGCGGGCCTCGCCCTCGCGGGCTGCTCCGAAGCCCCGACGCCCCTGGAACCGAAGGAGGTCTCGACGTCGGCGGCCCACCTGCACGAGGTAGGCACGCCAGCTCAGCTCGTGACGGGCCTGCAGGGTGCCTCCGGCAGCACCGTCGGTCCCGGCGGTGCGCTCTTCGTCACCGAAGGCGCGGTCGGCAGGGTCTCGCGGGTCGACTCGGAGACCGGGGATGTCACGACGTTCGCCAGCGGCCTCCCGGCCGCGGTCATCGAGATAGGCGGGCCGATCGACGTCGCCTTCATGGGCAGCACCGCCTACGTGCTGGTCACCCTCGTCGATGACCCGTTCTTCCCCACCGGCCAGATCAACGGCATCTACCGGGTCGACGCCCCGAACAGCTTCACGGTCATCGCGGACATCGGCGCGTTCAACGTAGTCAACCCGCCGAGCACGTCGTTCGAGCTCGCGACCGGACTCCAGTTCGCGCTGGAGACCTACCGGGGCGGATTCCTCGTCACTGATGGGCACCACAACCGCGTGCTGCACGTCACGCTCGATGGCGAGATCACGGAGTTCATGACGTTCGGCAACATCGTACCGACCGGGTTGGACGTATGGGGCAACACGATCTACATGGCCCAGGCCGGCCCCGTCCCACACCTGCCCGAGAACGGCAAGGTCCTGGCGTTCCGACCAGGGTCGACCACCGCCAGGGAGGTAGCCTCCGGCGCCAGGCTCCTCGTCGACGTGGAACGCGGCCGTGGCGGTACGCTCTTCGCCCTCTCGCAGGGCGTCTGGGACGGCGCCTTCGAGGGTTCTCCGGCGCTGCCGAACACCGGCTCGCTCGTCAAGGTCAACGGGGACGGCACCTTCTCCGAGGTCGTCGACGAGCTGAACCTGCCCACCTCGCTCGAGATCATCCAAAACAAGGCCTACGTCGTCACGCTCACCGGCGAGATCTGGACGATCGACAACATCTCCGGCCCACCCTTCGGACGATCGCGCTGAGCGAGAAGCACCCTGGCTCCCACCTCCGGACCCCGGGGGTGGGAGGCTCAGCGGAGAACCGTCAGATCACGCCCAGCCGCTCCCCCACCGTCTTCAGCGCCTGGAGCGCCCGGTCCAGGTGCGTGCGCTCGTGGCGGGCCGAGACCTGGCAGCGGATGCGCGCCTCGCCCTTCGGCACC
>CAYMQZ010000146.1:0-6737 GCA_964392705.1 uncultured Gemmatimonadota bacterium | reverse complement strand
CCCCGGGGCGCCGGCGGGATGCCGGTGAGCTGGAAGCGGCCGATCGTCTTGTTGTCGGCGGCCATCTTCCGCTCGCCCTGCAGGACGTGGATGTCCACGGTGCTCTGGTTGTCCTCGGCGGTCGAGAAGACCTCGCTCTTCTTGGTCGGGATCGTCGTGTTCCGCGGAATGAGCGTGGTCATCACGCCGCCCAGCGTCTCGATCCCGAGCGAGAGCGGCGTCACGTCCAGCAGGAGGACGTCCTTCACGTCGCCGCCCAGCACGCCGCCCTGGATGGCCGCGCCGATCGCCACGACCTCGTCGGGGTTCACGCCCTTGTGCGGCTCCTTGCCGAAGAACTCGCGCACGATCTCCTGGACCTTGGGGATCCGCGTCGAGCCGCCCACCAGGATCACCTCGTCGACCTGGTTCGGGTCCAGCCCCGCGTCCGCCAGCGCCTTCTTCATCGGCGGGATGGTGCGCTGGATCAGGTCGTCCACCAGCTGCTCGAGCCTGGAGCGCGTCAGCGTGAGGTTCAGGTGCTTGGGGCCCGACTGGTCCGCCGTGATGAACGGCAGGTTGATGTCGGTCTGCTGGGTGGTCGAGAGCTCGCACTTCGCCTTCTCCGCCGCCTCCTTGAGCCGCTGGAGCGCCATGGCGTCCTGCGAGAGGTCGATCCCCTGGTCCTTCTTGAACTCGGCGACCAGCCAGTCGATCACCTTCTGATCGAAGTCGTCGCCCCCGAGGTGGGTGTCCCCATTGGTGGCCTTCACCTCGAACACGCCGTCGCCCAGCTCCAGGATCGAGATGTCGTAGGTGCCGCCCCCCAGGTCGAAGACGGCGATCTTCTCGTCCGCCTTCTTGTCCAGTCCGTACGCCAGCGAGGCGGCCGTAGGCTCGTTGATGATCCGGAGCACTTCGAGGCCCGCGATCTTGCCGGCGTCCTTGGTGGCCTGTCGCTGGGCATCGTTGAAGTACGCCGGGACCGTGATCACGGCCCGCGTGACCTCGGTCCCCAGGTAGTCCTCGGCCGTCTGCTTCATCTTCTGCAGGACCATGGCCGAGATCTCGGGCGGCGTGAACGTCTTGTCCGCGTTCGGGACCTTCACCTGGACCCGGTCCTGGGCGTCGCACTCGATCTTGTAGGGGATCAGCTTCCGCTCCGACTCCACCTCGGAGCACTTGCGCCCCATGAAGCGCTTGATCGAGGCGACCGTGTTCTCCGGGTTCGTGACCGCCTGGCGCTTCGCCACCTGTCCGACCAGGCGCTCCCCGTCCTTCGTGAACGCGACCACGGAGGGGGTCGTCCGGGATCCCTCCGCGTTCGGGATCACCACGGGATCCCCGCCCTCCATGACGGCGACCACGGAGTTCGTCGTTCCCAAATCGATGCCGATGATCTTGGACATGTCGTCTCTCTTTTCCTCGGTCCGCCTCTCGTCGATCCTCCGGTCGGCTCGGCCGCGGTCGGTCTCGGCCGCTCCGGTCTCTGCCGGGCGCGCCGCCGGAGGAGTCGGGCCCGGGGGAAGGGGTGCAAGCGATGTGCCGGGTGCGGGCGGCCGTATGGCCCGGCGAGCGGCGTTTTTTCCCGACATTATGACAAGCGGCGGCCGCCCTGGTGTCAGAACGGCAGGAGGACCGCCGCCGGTCGGCCGCCCGGGACGTCCAGGTGACGGGAGCGCCGTCCGCGACGCCGGAGGACCGCCCCAGCCGCCGCGGCCCGGCGCGTTGCGCCTCCCGCATCCGGCGCCTAAGCTCCCGGCATGTTTCCGCTCCGGGACGAGAACCCCACCGAGCTCACCCCCTTCATCACCGTCGCGGTCATCGTCGTGAACGTGGCGGTCTGGATCCTCGTCCAGGGGGCGGGCCTCGATCCAGGGGTCTTCCTGGACTCGCTCTGCCGCTTCGGGACCATCCCGGGGGAGATCACGGGAAGCCTGGGGCCCGGGGACACCGTCCGCTTCGGGCCCTACGCCTGCCCGGCCGGCGGCCTCACCTGGAGCACCGCCCTCACCTCGATGTTCCTGCACGGCGGGTGGTTCCACCTGATCGGGAACATGTGGTTCCTCTGGGTCTTCGGAAACAACATCGAGGACTCGATGGGCCACCTCCGCTTCGTCTTCTTCTACCTGCTGTGCGGGATCGCGGCCTCGGCCGCGCACGTCCTGACGGCGCAGACCAGCCAGGTGCCCACCGTAGGCGCCTCCGGGGCGATCAGCGGGGTGATGGGAGCGTACGCGATCCTGTATCCGCGCGTGCGCGTCATGACGCTCTTCTGGTTCATCATCATCATCCGGATCATCCCGCTGCCCGCCTGGTTCATGCTGGGCTACTGGTTCTTCATCCAGCTCTTTTCGGGCGGGATGACCCTGGGGACCGAGGGTGGGGGCGTGGCGTACTGGGCGCACATCGGCGGCTTCGTGGCGGGGGTGGTGCTGGTGAAGCTCTTCGAAAAGGAGACGCTCGTGAAGGCGAAGCGGGAGCATCGGAAGCTGAGCCGGGAGGAGCTGCGGCGGCTGGGCTGGTACTGAGGTGGCGGCGCGGTTGAGCCGGGCCGCCCGGCGGACGCTCAGGCCGGGGGCCCGACGAGGGGCGCTGGGAACGGCCGCGGTGGTCGTCGTGGCCCTGGCGGGCACGCCGGGCCTGGCGGCCGCGCCGGCTCCAGCGGGTGCCTCGCCGGCCGCGGAGGCCGCCGCCCAGGACAGCCCGGCCGTGGCCGAGCCGGCGCCGGTCTCCGAGGAGGCGCCGCAGGCCCGCCGCCTGGGAGAGGCCGGCGACGTGGCGGAGCCGATGTGGATGCGGGTGATGCGGGGGCTCTTCGGCCTCGCGTTCCTGCTGGGCTGCGGGTTTGCCTTCTCGGTCCGCCGCCGGGCGATCGACTGGGCGCTGGTGGGGAAAGGTCTCGCCCTCCAGCTCCTCTTCGGTCTGCTGGTCCTGAAGACGACGATCGGCCAGCGGTTCTTCGACACCGTGAACGACGTCTTCGTGGCGCTCATCGGCTACACGAACGCGGGGGCCGCCTTCCTGTTCGGCCGGCTCATCGACCGGGAGGTGCCGGTCAGCGGCGGCGAGGGCGTGGTCGAGGTCTCGGCCAACTTCGCCTTCCAGGTCCTGCCCACGATCATCTTCTTTTCCTCGCTCATGACCCTGCTCTACTACCTGGGGATCATGCAGAAGGTGGTGCAGGTGGTGGCGCGGGCGATGCAGTGGTCGCTCCGGACCAGCGGGGCCGAGACCACCTCGGCGGCGGGCAACATCTTCGTCGGGCAGACGGAGGCGCCCCTGCTGGTGAAGCCGTTCGTGAAGGAGATGACGATGTCCGAGCTGAACACCGTCATGGTGGGAGGCTTCGCGACCGTCGCCGGGGGCGTGATGGCCGCCTACGTGGCCATGCTCTCCGGCTACTTCCCGACCATCGCCGGCCACCTGCTCTCGGCCTCGATCATGGCGGCGCCCGCGGGCATCGTGATCTCGAAGATGCTGTTCCCGGAGTCGGAGGAGCCGGTCACCAGGGGCAGCCTCAAGGTCGAGCTGGAGCAGCCCAACGTGAACGCGATCGACGCGGCGGCCGGAGGGGCGGCCGACGGCCTCCGGCTGGCGCTGAACGTGGGGGCCATGCTGCTGGCCTTCCTGGCCCTGATCGCGCTGGGGAACGGGATCCTGGCCTACCTGACCGGCCTGGTCGGGGTGGAGGGGATCACCCTCGAGCGGATCTTCGGCTGGATCTTCGCGCCCGTGGCCTGGCTGATCGGGGTGCCGTGGCGCGACGCGGTCGAGATCGGGAGCCTGTTCGGGATCAAGATGGTGGCGAACGAGTTCGTGGCCTTCCAGACGCTGGCCGAGGGCCTGGCGGGGGGGAGCGACCTGTCCTTCAAGGCGGTCATCATCGCCACCTACGCGCTCACCGGCTTCGCCAACTTCTCCTCCATCGCGATCCAGATCGGCGGCATCGGCGGCATCGCGCCGTCCCGCCGGCACGACCTCTCGAAGCTGGGGATGCGGGCGATGCTGGGCGGGACGGCCGCCACCTGGATGACGGCCACGCTGGCCGGGGTCCTGGTGTGACCGGGACCGGGACCGGGGTCGGCCACGGCGTCGGGGGCGGGACCCGTGGCGGGTTCGGGAGCGCGGGCCCCGGCGCCGGGGCCGTCCGGACGGCCGCCGCGGCGCTCCGCGAGCGGCTGGGCGGCCTCGAGCCGCGCGTGGCCGTGACGATGGGCTCCGGGCTGGGCGGCCTGGCCGGCCGCTTCGAGGACCCGATCGAGATCCCCTACGGCGAGCTTCCCGGCTGGCCGGAGACCGGCGTGGAGGGACACGCCGGCCACGCGGTGGCCGGGACGCTGGGCGGTGTCCCCGCGCTCGGCCTCGCCGGCCGGGTCCACATCTACGAGGGGCATCCGCCGGCCCGGGTCGTCTTCTACGTGCGCGCGCTGGCCCGCCTCGGGGTCCCGGTCCTCTTCGTGAGCAACGCGGCCGGCACCATCAATCGCCGTTTCCCCCCCGGCGACCTGATGCTCATCCGCGACCACATCGACCTGGCCTTTCGGGGGCCGCTCAGGGGACCGGTCGAGCCGGGCGAGGAGCGCTTCCCCGACATGTCCGAGCCGTACGACGGCCGGCTCCGGGCCGAGGTGCGGGCGGCGGCGGCCGAGCGCGGCCTCCCGCTGCACGAGGGGGTCTACTGCTGGCTCACCGGCCCGAGCTACGAGACCCCGGCCGAGATCCGCATGCTGGAGCGGCTGGGCGCCGACGCCGTCGGCATGTCCACCGTGCCCGAGGTGATCGCGGCCCGCGCGAACGGCATGCGCTGCGTCGGGGTGAGCTGCCTGACCAACTGGGCCGCCGGGATCACGAACCAGCCGCTCAGCCACGAGGAGGTGTTCGAGACCGCCGACCGCGCCGCGGACGCCTTCCAGGGGCTGGTGATCCGTTCCATCCAGCGGTTCGCGGAGGCGGGAGAGGTGTAGGGAATGCAGGCGACCAACGGGAGACTGCGACGACAGACGGCACGCGATCTCGTCCCGATGTGAAAACGGTAGAACAGGGCCGTGGGTTCAGGAGTCGGCGGGCTCGCGCGGCACCGGCCGTCGCGGGCGTCGCGGCCCTCGCGATCCTCGTCCCCTGCGCGGCGCTGGGCGCCCAGACGAGGGAGCGGCCGCCCGGCGAGGCGCTGTCCGAGGTCGCTCCGGTGCCGCCCGGGGAGGCGTCACACCGCTGCCTCGAGCTGTCGCGGTCCGAGGAGCCGTTCGCGCTGGAGGGGGCGCGCCTCGTTTCGGAGGCGTGCCGCGTGACGGAGGCCGGCTCGCTGATCCGGGCGGACGATGTGGACTGGCACTGGGTTCTCTACCGGAGGGAGTTCGTCTACGAGGCCGGGGCCGGCGCGAGGCCCGAGGACCTGCGGTTCTTTCCCGACACGGTCCGCGAGGACGAGCTCGTGCTGTTCGTCGAAGCCGTCGACGAGGGAATGCAGGCCGCCGGCGCAGCGGCCGAGGCGACCCTCCTGCGGCCCGTCTGGCACGACCGGTCCGACGCGAGATTCGCGTTCATTCGCCCGCCCCGGGCGGCGATGCGCCCCGCGGACCCGGCCCCCTCCGCGCTGCTGGTCCATCGGCGCTGCCTGAACGGCACGGGCGGGTGCATGGATCACCCGTACGCGCTCCTTCCCGATGCCACGGTCGACGACCTTCGGCCCGTCTACCTGGCCGAGCTGGACGAACGCTTGCCGGAGGGGTGGGGAACCTGGAAGGGTGTGTGGATCGATCCGGAAGGGCCTCGGCTCGATACCGGCGTCTACCTGCCGGCAGACGCCAATTGCTGCCCTTCCTTCCGAGCGTCGGCCGGGCTGTCCATCGCCGCGGACGGGTTGTCGCTGGACTCGCTCGCCCTCGTACCCGAGGCCGCCGGCTTCGCCTGGGAGATCCTGCCGGGACGAAGCTTCGGACACGTGAGCGCCGGGACCTCGGAGGAGGATCTGGTCCGCGCCTACGGGCGCGATGCGGTCGAGCCGGCCGAGGTCCACCTGGCCGAGGGGGTCTGCACGCCGGGCGCCCGCGTCTTCCCCGGCGCCCCGTGGGAGATGGAGGTGACCTGGGCGGACTCCGCCCGGAGCCTGACCGCGTTCGCGCGGGTCTCGGGCACCGAGGGGCCCTGGCACACGCCGAGGGGCGTTCGTCTCGGCACGACGCTGACCGAGCTCGAGGCGCTGCGGGGCGAGCCGGTCCGTTTCTCGGGCTTCGGATGGGACCACGGGGGCCGTCTCTGGTGGGAGGAGGGGGAGGGGGGCCTGCGCCTGCTCCTCGGACCCGACTCCGCGTCCAACCGGCGGTTGCACGGCGACCTGCGGGATGACGCCCGGAGCGAGGAGCTCTTCGGCGACCGGCTGGTTCGCTCGGACCATCCGCTGGTCCGGGCGCTGGTGATCAGGGTAGAGCGAATGACGCTTGCCTGGGAGAATCCAGCGATGGATACCGATTGCGAGAGGGGACGGTCGAGGGGCGTCGGGTCGCCGTAGCGGCCGGAGCGCGGTGGCTCTCGCCCGGTCGTTTCGTTTGCCCGTCCCGCCCCCCCGCGGCGATATTGCGAGCATGACGAACACGACGGATTCGGCCGCGGGCCGCCGCGAGCGGACCGTGCGGCACCTCCAGGCGATCCCGGACCGGAACCCGGGCATGCCGCTCGACGTCGAGCGGGTCCGGGAGGTCCAGGTGAACCTGAGCGCCGTGGAGCGGCGCGCCGCGACCCTGGGGGTGCGCCGCAGC
>CAYMQZ010000145.1:0-6770 GCA_964392705.1 uncultured Gemmatimonadota bacterium | reverse complement strand
TTCGGCTTCCCTCGCGCCCGTCGCGGTCCCCCTCGCCCTCCTCGCATCCGCTCCGCTCGCCTCCCACGCCCAGGACCCGGTCCCACCGAGCTCGGGCGCGGAGGAGCGCGCGGCGCGCGAAAGCGCGGAGCAGCGTGTGGCGCGCGAGGTCCGGCTCGACGAGTTCGGTCTCGCGTTCGAGGTGCCCGGCGCCTGGGAGGCGATGCCCGGGCCCGTCGTTCGGGAGCTGGCGGACACGGTGTCCGCCGTCACGGGGGAGAAGGTCGAGTACGCGGCCGGCTTCCAGATCGGCCCGTTCGAGCGCTGGCTCCAGTACCCCTACGCGCTGGTCCAGGTGAGGGACGTGGGGCGGGAGGTCGAGGCCGAGGCCCTGCTCGACATGTGGCGGGCCCGCGGGGGGCGCATCGTGGAAAGGACGGCCTCGCGACTCGACGAGAGCGGGTTCATGGGCGAGGTGGAGGTGGGCGAGCTCGTGTGGGAGGAGGCGGCCGGCCTTTTCTGGATGCCGATCTCGAGCACGGTGGCGAACGTGGGCCGGGTCCACGGCGTGAGCGGCTGGCGCCCCTACGAGCGCGGGCTGCTCATGCTGCACGTCTACGCGCGCCCGGGCGGCGACCCGGGGAGCCTCCAGGCCACGGCCCGCGAGGTGCTCCGCTCCGCGCGCCTGGATCCCGCCTTCACCTCGCGCTCGTCCGCCGGAGCCGGGATGCGGTGGGCGGGAGCCCTGGAGAAGGGGCTCATCGTCGGGCTCGTGGGCGCGGCCGTCGGGTTCGCGAGCGCCCGGCTCCGGCGCTCCGGAGAGCCGGAGGCTGCCGGGTAACCCGGGGAGGCGAGCCATGACGCTGGTGGGAGGCGTGATCGTGGGCCTGATGGTCTCCGGGATTCTCTACGAGTGGATCCTGGTGCGACCGGATTTCCCCTCCCTCCGGGAGCCGGCCCCGGCCGAGACGAAGGAGCGCGTTCCCGAGGCGAGCTGGAAGCCCCTCTACCGCCGCGCCCTGGGGGAGGACCGCTTCCTGGACCGGTGGTGTGCCCGCTGCGGGCACGAGGGGACCGCCTGGGCGGACGGGGAGGGAGGGATCGCCGTCCGGTGTCCCCGGTGCCTCCGCGAGCGCGTCCGGGCGCTGCGCGAGGCGCACGGGGAGCTTCCCGGCGCCGTGGACCATCTGGAGACGATGGCGCGCGGGGACCTGAGGCGGCAGTCGCTCGAGGATCGCAGCGGGCTGACGGTCGAGTTCGACGTGTTCTCTCGCTGCGCGCGGTGCGATCGGTTGATCCAGCGGAAGCATGCGCGCTACTGGCTGCCCCCGGGCCGGATCAGCAGTCCGCCCCACTGTCTGGAATGCTACCGGGGGCTCTCGGCCGGTGGCGAACGATGAAGGGTGACGCCGGGCTGGAGGCGCTTCCCGATCGGACGTCTCGTGTAATGCGGTTGTATGACAAATGTACTACAACCTGTGCTCGCGGTTCCACGTCTCCTGGGCGTGCTGGGGCCCGCGACCTGGCGAATCCGAGCTTTCCCCTGCGGACGAGCTGGTAGACACGGCGTTCGGGTCCGTCCCATCCGAGGGCCGAGACGAGCACGTTGGTGTCGAGGACTACGCACCGCTCACCCGGCGTCGGCCCGCTACCTCGCCGGGGTGGTGGTAGGGGAGGTTCTCGATCGGCCCTGATCCCCTGCGCGCGGTTCTCACGCAAATGGACACAGGAGCGTCGGTGCACGATCGCGAAGAGGACCCGAAGAGGAGAGGAGGCGCACATGGACCGCGCGCGATCGATCCGAAACGGACTGCTGGCCGCCGTCATCGCATGGGCCGGCTGCGAGGGGATCTCTCCGGTGGAGCCGAACGAGCCGCCCGGTCCGGTGAGCGCCGCGGAGTTGCCAGACGACTGCCCGGACGAGTGGGAGGAGCGGACGCCCGAGGAGGTGCTACAGGATCTCCGCGCCGCTCTCGCCTCCGGCGACCTCGACGCGGCCATGTGCAACTACGCCCTCGATGCGAAGGTCATCAGCGATGGAGGTATCGACGAAACCCACGAGCAGATCCGGGCGACGCTGCAGTTCAACCTCGACCTGTACGGCGGCACGCAGCCGCAGGTGGTCCAGGAGCTGGCGGTCCCGGTGTTCGAATCCGAGATGCACGTGGTTCGCGTGCTCTGGACCATCGACACCGCGTGCGTCAGCGTGCCCGACGGCGTCGACACGTACGTGATTCATGAGGGAGGGATCCACGGCCAGACGTCGCACGGGTTCCCGGTGTTCCACTGCTTTCCGTGAGCGCAGCCGATGAGCCGGCCGCGCGCAGCATCCCGCGGTAGCTCGCCGCCTCCGCCGCCTTGCCGCGCGCCTCGTGCAGCTCGGCCAGGCGGTGGACGGCCTCCCTCCATCTGGCCCCCCGGGATGCGGGTTGCTAGCAGCTAGCGTGCCGCATACTCCTCGGCCTTTTCCGGCTTTCGCCAATCGGTGTACAGGTCTACGAGGGCGAGCCGTGCATCCTCTCGGTCCTCGCCCGTACCATACCGGTACCCTTGCAGCAGGAACGGTTCGGCCTCGTCATAGCGGCCCTGTGCCGCCAGGCACGCTCCCAGCCCGACCGAGATGGCGGCGACGTCCGGGTGCTCCTCGGAGAGCTTACGTAGGGCGATATCGCGGGCTCGGCGAAAGAGGTCCTCGGCTCGGCCATGGTCCGCGACATCGTGCTTTACCCTCGCCAGATGATTCAGGGCGATGGCGACGTTCGGATGGTCTTCCCCGACGGAGCCTCGCTGGATCTCGAGGGCCTCTTCCAGGTGGGCCTCTGCCGCATCGAGCGCTCCAGACCGCCGCCGCAGCTCGCCGAGAGCTACCAGGCTGAGTGCCAGTTCTGGATGCGTCGCGCCCAGGACCTTGCGACGGATGTCGACGGTTCGCTCCATGAGGGCCTCGGCACCAGACAGGTCGCCTCGGTTCCGCATCAGGATAGCGACGTTGTGCATGCTGCGGGTTACTTCAGGGTGTTCGTCGCCGAAAAGGCCGCGCCGGATCTCTAGAGACTCGCGCGCCAGACGCTCCGCAGTCGCGTAGTCGCCGCGCGCGCTTGCGAGCGCGGCGAGGTTGTTGAGGCTCTGGGCTACATCCGGATGCTCGTTCCCGAAGAGGCGTCGTCGCAGATCGAGCGTCCGATTGTAAAGGCGCTCGGCCTCGTCATACTCACCCTTCGCCCAATGAACCACGGCGAGGCCGTTCAGGTTGTCGACGATGGCCGGGTCCACCTCATCCAGCAGGGAGAGACGCGACTCGAGTGCTTTCGACAACAGCGCCTGAGCCGAGTCGTACCGGCCCTGCCAGAAGTGCAGCCGGCCGAGGCCGTACAGGCTGCTCGCGACGTCCACATGCTGCGGCCCCAGAAGCTCGCGGCGAAGCGCGAGGGATTGCTCCAGGTAGGTCTCGGCCTGGTCGTAGAGCCCCAGCTCGATGTAGATGGCCCCGAGCTTCGCCATGAGCTCCGCCCGCGTTTCCGGTTGACCGACGAGCTCTGTGTCCATCCGCGCGGCGCCGCGCTCGAGAAGCTCTCGGGCGGACAGCTCCGCCACCCCGGACTCACCGGGCGCGGCCGCCTGGAACAAGTTGACGAGGTAGTTCGTAACCTCGTTAGCCTTCTGCGCTTCCTCGCGTGCCCTGTCGCGCTCGCGCGCCGTCGTCGCCTGCGACCGGACCATGGCGGCCGCGAAGCCGATGACGAGTACGCCGACGACGGCCGCCAGACCGACACCGACCCGGTGACGCCGCACGAACTTGGCGGCGCGGTAGGCGCGGCCCTGCGGGCGGGCGACGATCGGCCGTCCCTCCAGGTGACGGCGCACATCCTCCTCGAGCTCTCGGGCGGACGGGTAGCGCCGCGCCGGGTCCTTCTCCAGGGCTTTGAGGACGATGTTGTCCAGGTCTCCGCGCAGCCGGCGCCGGAGTCCCTCGGGCGTGGTGCGGCGGCAGGCGGCGATCTCCCTCCAGTCGATCGCCGGCTCCCCGGCACCGGGGTTCCCCTCGGCCCGCCCCACGGTGGAACCGGGCGGCCGGGGCTCTTTCTCCAGGGCCGCCCGCTCCGCCTCCAGCCCATCGCCCGAGGGTGGGCCGAAAGGGCCCACGCCCGCCAGCAGCTCGTACAGCAGGACGCCCAGCGCGTACACGTCGGTGGCCGTGGTCACCGGGCCGCCGCGTATCTGCTCCGGAGCGGCGTAACGCGGGGTCATCATCCGCATCCCCGTACGGGTCCCGGGCACGGCCGGATCGTCGGAGAGCAGCTTGGCGATCCCGAAGTCCAGGAGCTTCACCCTTCCCTCCGGCCTCACCAGGACGTTGGAGGGCTTCAGGTCTCGGTGCACCACCAGGTTCTGGTGGGCGTACTGGACCGCCCGGCAGACCTCCAGGAACAGCTCCAGTCTCTCCCGGAAGCGCAGGCGCTCCTCGTCGCAGTGCCGGTCGATCGGCCGGCCCTCCACCCACTCCATCACGAAGTAGGGGGTCCCGTCCTCGGCGATTCCCCCGTCCAGCAGTCGCGCGATGTTCGGATGCTCCAGTCCGGCCAGGACCTGGCGCTCGGTGAGGAAGCGCCGGCGGGTCTGCTCGGAATCCATTCCCAGGGGGAGCAGCTTCACCGCCACCCGCTTCTCGAACTGCCCGTCGGCCCGCTCCGCCAGGTACACCGCCCCCATGCCGCCGCGGCCGAGGAGCCGCACCAGCCGGTAGGCGCCGATTCGTCGCCCCCGCAGGTCGGCTTCCATATCCTTCGGCTCGGGAGGCGAGATTCCTGCCTTCCGAGCCAGCTCGGCGACGTGAAGGGGCAGATCGTGGTCGTCCGCCGCGGAGAGGCCACCCCCGGAGTCATCTCGGCTCAGCATCCGGGCGACGACCGAGCGCACGGGCTCGTCCGACTCCGACCGCGCCAGCCAGGCAAGCCGTTCGCGGGGGGGCAGCTCGAGGGCCTCTTCGAAGAGGTGCCGGATGCGCCGCCAGGTTTCGGGGTCCAAAGGTCGGGGCATACCAGTCAGGCCATGGCCTCGGCCAGCCAGGCACGGGCGACCCGCCAGTCGCGCTTCACGGTCGCCGTCGAGATCTCCAGCGCCGCGGCGGTCTCCCGGATGTCGAGCCCGCCGAAGAAGCGACACACCACCACCTTGGCGCTGCGGGAATCGACCCGTTGCAGCTCCGTGAGGGCTTGGTCGAGTTGGAGGAGCTGAAGGTCATCGATCGTCCGCCCGTGCAGGTCCTCGTCCAGCGTGACCGCGACCGCCTCGCCGCTGCCGCGCTTCCGGGCGGCTCGCGCCCGCGCGGCGTCGACCAGCACCTGACGCATGGCCCGGGCGACGATGTGCTTGAAGTGCGCGCGGCTCTCCACGCGCAGGCCCTTCGAGGGGACGAACTTGAAGTAAGCTTCGTGGACGAGCGCCGTGGTGTTCAGGGTCTCGCCGGCCTCGCCCGCGCGCACGTGGCGCGCAAGCGCGCGCAGTTCGTCGTAGACCGCGGAGAAAAGGGCCGCTACGGCCGCTTCGTCTCCGTCGCGCGCCGCCTCGATCAGCCGCGTCAGGCCCTCGTCCCGCCCTCGGCCTGAACCCGGCGCCCCATCGGTTCGCGAGCCCGTGCCCGGCCTCGGGCCCGGGTCTCGGACCGCCTCTTCGCCCGGGTCTCGGTCTGGTTGTAGGCCCACGCCTTCTCGCCTCCGCCGTGGGTGCCCTTGCACACGATGATCCCTCGCGGGCGAGCCTCCCGCAACCCTGCGGGCCCCCGGAATGTCGGGACCTCCGTCGCCGGGGGCCGTTGCACGGAGGCTTCCCGACACGGCACCGTGGAGCATGGGCGAGACCCGGGTGGACCTGGTCCGGACGAGCGCCGCCCCGGGGGACAGCGGCGGTTGCCGCTGGGCGGCGAGCTCTTGCCGCACATGCTTCTCCGCGTCGACGCGGCTTCAAGCGGTCGCCCAGGTGGCTACGGAAGGATCGTGAACCCCTCTCCCCCGGCGCCCCGATAGACCGAGAAGCCGCGGCGATCGAGGGTGAAGATCGTGAAGGTCTCCAGCTCGTCCGCGAGCGCGACGAGACCGGCGTCCGCGTAGTCGGCCGGGAGATCGTGGTAGCGGGACAGGACCGCCCTGGCCCGGACCAGGGAGGAGCGCGAAGGAGGGACGAGCACGGCCCCGCCACGGATGAAGAACTCGAGGCAGGTCGCGGGACCGTCGTGCACTCGCTCCAGCAAGTAGGCGCTCTCGGTCAGCACGGCCTCGGTCGAGAGCAGGGTGCCGCGGAAGGTGCGGAAGGCGCGGCGGGTCTCCTCGTGCGCCGCGTCGTCCCGGTGGAGGAGGGCGACCAGGGCGCTCGTGTCGAGCAGGGCGCGCTCAGCCGCCAAGCAGCCGCTCCCTCAGGTACTCCCGGTGCCGGCGTCCCAGGTCGCCCGGACCGCCTTCGAGGGAACCGACCAGGTCCTCCACCAGCTCGTAGGGATGGCCGGGCGACGCGCTCGAGCCGTCCAGGTAGGCGCGGATCGCCGCGCGCACCAGCTCCGAGCGGGGCGCTCCCCTCTCATCGGCCAACCGGTCCAGCCGCTCGAGGAGCGGGGCCGGAAGGCGAACCGTGATCTGGTCGTTCACGATAGACTCCGCCGTCTGGTGTAATGCAATTGCATGTCAAATATACTACAATCTGTCCTTGCGGTTCCACGTCTCCTTCCCTTCCCGGAGGCGTCGCTCCACGCCCTCCCTCCGAGGATCCGAGCGAGCGTCAACATCTTCCCTCGCCCGGGA
>CAYMQZ010000144.1:0-6950 GCA_964392705.1 uncultured Gemmatimonadota bacterium | reverse complement strand
TCGCGAATCTCCGGCGGCCCCAGCACCTCGGCGTCCGGGCCGTAGACCAGCACGTGACGCACGGCCCAGCCGGGGTCGGCCACCCGGTGGGCGTAGGTCAGGCTCCCGTCCTCCGCCGGCTCGCCCCAGCCCCGCTCGGCCATCCAGCGCGCGATCCGCTCGGAGTAGCGAATCCGGACGTCGATCTCCCGGTCGGCCCGGTAGACGCGGCCGTCCTCCAGGTAGTCGGCCGGATCGAAATCGCCAGGCACGGTGAAGGTGTCGTCCGTCGCCTCGATCGCCACGATCCGGTCGAGCCGGAAGGCGCGCGCGTCGTCCCGCGCCTCGGAGCGCCCGAGCACATACCAGCGGCCGGTCGCGTGGGCCAGGACCCAGGGCTCGACGAAGCGTTCCTCGGGCTCTTCGGCGTCGGGTTTCAGGTACCGGATCCGGACGCGGCGGCGCTCGCGAGCTGCCTCGAAGAGAAGCGCCCGAATCTCGTCGCCCTCGGCCCCGTCGTCCAGGCGGTAGCGGGGGCGGAGGTCGTCGGTCCGCGCCGTGGCGAGCCGCCGCTCGAGCCGGCGCCCGAGCTCGAGGATCCGCTCGCGGGCCACCCCGCCCTCGGCGGCCCCGGCCCGCTCGGCCACCACCATCCGAAGGCCCAGGTGAAGGGCCAACGCCTCGCGCAATCCCAGCTTGGGCGGCCGCCGGAATTTTTCGCCGGCCCGCACCTGGACGCGGTCCGCTTCGACGGCGATCTGGATGTCGTCCGCTCCGCCGGAGGGATGGTAGAAGACGCGGCTCCACACCTCCTCCAGGTCGCGGAGCACCCGGTCGGGCTCGACCCCCAGCCGCCCGGCCAGCTCCGCGAGATCCGTCCCGCCCTCGCGCGCCGCCGCCGGAAGCAGGTAGAGGATCCGCTCGAGCTGCCGGTCCGCCGTGTCGCGCGACGTCATGCGTCTCCGGGGTCGGTCTCCCCGCCGGGGCCCGGAGCCTCGTCCCTCTCCGCCCCCGGACGAGCCGCGGAGCCCGCCCCATAGAGCGCCAGCACCTGCCGAGCCCGGTCACGGAGCGCGCGCCGGAGCTCGGGAGGAGCCAGGATCTCGGCGTCCCCCTCGAGGCTCAGCATCCAGCGGAGGAACGGGTCCACCTGGCGGACCTCGAAGCTCCGGACCGCCCCGCCGCCGGGCCGTTCCTCGACGAGCTCGCCCCGGTCGTTCCGCTCGGCCCACAGCGACCGGGGGAAGCGAAACAGCACGCGCGCCTCCACCGGCTCCTCCTCGGGCCCGCCCAGCTCCCAGGCCTCCCGCGAGACGTGATCGGAGAGGCGGAAGTCGTCCGGCACCTCGAAGTCGGGCGTGCCCGGCGAGGCCCGGTTCGGACGCACGTCTTCCATCCGGCTCAGCCGGAACACCCGCACGTCGTCGCGCAGGGCGTCGTGCCCGAGCAGGTACCAGTGGCCCGACTGGAATAGGAGCCCGTAGGGGGCGACATCGCGCTCGGTGGTCTCGTCCCGGTAGATCCCGTGGTAGGTGAACGCGACCCGCTTCCGGGCCAGGAGCGCCTCGTTCAGCTGGCGCAGCTGCTCGCCACGGCCCTCCTCCGCCGGGTCCGTCAGGAAGAGGACGGGCGTGCGCTCGAAGCGCTCCGGATCGAGGTCGAAGGCCAGCTTCCGGAACCCCGAGCGCGCCTCGCGCTCTAAGGGGAAAAGCGGGAGCGCGGCCGCGCGGCGAAGGGCGTCGAGCGCGGTCCCCGCCTCCTCGGGCGTCAGCTCCACCTCCGGCCCGCCTGTGAACCATTCGGCGGATTCCCCGACCCTGTGGACCGCGCGACTCTCGGGCCTCCCGATCTCGTCGGCTCGGAGCGTGCGCCTCTCCGGGTCGACCGGACGCTCCCTCTCCGCGAGCCGATCGTCCCGCACGCCCTGGTCCTCCGCTTCACGGGCCGCCCTCTCCACCACCCTCAGATACGGAAGGTAGAAGTCGCGGCGGGAGAGCGAGTAACCCTGGTGCTCCTGCCCCCACTGGTCGCGCCAGGCGGCCGTCTCGATCGGGATCCCGAGCTCGCGGAGCTCGTCCTTGTCGCGCTCGAAGGCGCGGCGGACCGAAGCCCGGTCGGTCTCGCTCCCCTCCACCCACTGCTCGGCGTAGGCGGGGACCTTCTCCATCAACTCGTCGACCGCCACCGGGAAGCGGCGACCCACCAGGCAGGCGATGAGATCGAGCCAGCGCTGGGTCTTCGAGATCGCGTTCATGACACCACCGGAGACTCGCCCATGTCCGTCACCTCCCCCACTCCGACGCCTCCATGAATACGGGTCCTGCCGGCCGAGGAAAAGCGCCACGACCGAAGAGTACCCGAAGGCTGTGACAGCGGGCGCCGCAACCTGGACCCGACCGTCACAGATCGCGCGTCTCGAGGCACGCGTGGCGAACCGAGGTAGGCAGGCGGGACGAGAAGCGTCTCCGCCGCACTGTCATACCCCGCCGCGATCTTCCCTCCGCACTGAAACCCGAGACCGAGAAGCCCGGGCACGAAGCCCACGACCCACGAGCCGGGAGGCAGCCATGTGCAGCGACGACGGAAAGAAGCCGTTCTCGAAGAAGGCGCTCGGAGACCGTGGGCGCCGGAAGAAGGCGTACGAGGCGGGCGGCTGGGCGGCGCGACGCGAGATGGAGCGGGACGCGCCGCTCGACGCCGAGGCGCTGGCCGCGGTCGAGGCGGCCGACATCGTCGTGGTCCCGGGAAGCTACGACCACGTGGAGCTGGTGCTGGGGGCGCTCGAGCTGCCCTTCACGACCGTCCACGCCGCGCAGCTCCCGCGCGTCGGGCTCCGGCCCGAGCAGGTGCTCGTCCTCAACTGCCCCGGCCACCTGCCCGGGCCCGCGATCCGGCAGGTGAAGGAGTTCGTGCGCCGCGGCGGCACCCTGTTCAGCACCGACTGGACGCTACGGAACGTGCTGGAGCCCGCCTTCCCCGGCGTCCTCGAGTACAACGACCGCCCCACGGCCGACGACGTGGTCCGGATCGAGATCCACGACCGCGAGCACCGCTTCCTGCAGGGCGTGATGGAGGAGGGGGACGAGCCCGTGTGGTGGCTCGAGAGCTCCTCCTACCCCATCCGCATCCTGGAGCCCGAGCGCGTGGAGGTGCTGCTCTCCAGCAAGGAGCTCGAGGGGAAGTACGGCGAGGCGCCTGTGGCGGTGACCCTCCGCCACGGCGCCGGCGAGGTGTTCCACATGATCTCGCACTACTTCCTGCAGCGGACCGAGCTGCGCTCGAAGCGCCACGCCCTGGGCGCCGCGACCTTCATGGCCGAGCGGGGGCTGGAGGTGGGCGCCGTCGTCGCCGAGAAGATCGCCGGCCTCTCGCTGGGCGAGGTGGAGTCGGCCGCCAGCTCGGCCCGCATTTTCGCGAACCTGGTGGCCGAGAAGAAGCGGCGGGCCGGCGAGAAGCAAGGGAAGGGCAAGGCCGACGACCAGCTAGATTAGGATTGGGCGTGAGGTCGTCGCTCCAGCGCACGGATCGCGAATCTCGCCTTCAGATCGCGCGCGAAGGCCTCCGCCTCATCCGGACTCCTTCCGCACCGCGGCCCGCAGCTATCCGTGCCCGCTCCGCGAGCCGTACCTTACGCGCGTCGGAAGGGCACTCCATCCGTGACGGAACCGTCCTCCGTGTGGGTTGGTAGTCCCACCGCGGACGCGGACCGCAAGCGCGCTCGGGCCACTGGCGCCCGGGCGAGGGAGGATCACGTGCGAAACCGCGACGAGGAAGCCGGGCCGGGCGGCGGATTCGCCGGCGCGTTCCGGCGTAGGCGCGGGCTACGGAACCGGCGGGCCGCCGCGGTCGCCGTGCCGGTCCTGCTGGCGGTGGTCGTCGTCGGCTGGCTCTGGCTTCGCTCCCGGCCCGACTCCGTACCGGACGCCCGGGGGCCTCAGGACCGGGGCGTGGTGTCGTCGGCCCCCTCCGACGAATCCGGCTTCGGTGCCCCGGACACGAGCGGGGCGTCCGGCATCGGGCTTCCCGAACTGGACGCCAGCGACGAGTTCGTGCGCCAGATGATGGCGTCCCTCTCGTCCCGCCCCGGCTGGCTGACCTGGCTCGCCACCGAGGGACTCGTTCGCCGCTTCGTCCGCGCCGTGATCGCCGTCTCGGCCGGAGAGAGCCCGGTCGAGCACGTGGAGTTCCTAAGACCCGAGGGGAGGTTCCGTGTCCGGGAGTCCGGGGATTCCCTCTTCGTCCATCCCGCCAGCTACCGGCGGTACGACCTCGCCACGGCGATCTTCGTCTCGCTGGACACGCAGGGGACGACGCGAGCCTACCGCCGGCTCCGCCCGCTCTTTCAGGAGGCCTACGAGGAGCTGGGCTTCCGGCGAGGCTCCTTCGACGGGACGCTGGCCCTCGCCATCGATCACCTCCTTGCGGTGCCGGTGCCCGAGGGCCCCATCGCGATCGAGCGGACAGACTCCCTGTACGTGCACCGCGACCCGGCCCTGGAGGAGTCGACCGCCGCCCAGAAGCAGCTGCTGCTGCTGGGTCCCGAGAACGCCCGCCGCGTTCAGGCCAAGCTCCGGGAGCTGGCCGGGTCGCTCGAGCTCGTCCCGGCCGGAGGCCGGTAGAGAGGCAGACAAGGCGACGACCGCGGCCGTCCAGTGCGGCCGGGCGCTACCCTCCCCGGAGCCGGATCCGCGCCGGATCGTCCACCACGATCTGCGGCGTGCCCCGGTAGCGGGTGATCGTCCCCTCCACGCACACTTCCCTGCCCTCGAACGCCTGCTCGGGGGGACGCTCGAAGCGGGCCCGCACGTCCCCCCAGATGACGGCGGTGAAGTCCTGGTCCGGGTACGGAGACCCGAAGTTGAGGAAGGTCGGACGGCCCCGGATCCCGGCCACGTAGCGGGCGCCCGCGACCCGCCCGCACACGGTCGCCACGTTCCCCACGTGCCGTCCCGCCTCGTCGGCCGGAACCGGCTCCCCTTCCGGCGCGCCGCCCGCCGCCCGCTCGGCCGCTGTCCCCTCCTCGCCCCACGCGCCCCTTCCCTCGAGGCGCGCGACCCGCTCGGCGGCCAGGAAGCGCTCGGCGTACCTGACGTTGGGCGGATAGGTGAAGACCCGCGCGTGGCCCTCCCGCACGAGCCGCTCGTTCACCAGCGTGTCGCCCACCCACACGTAGGCGAGAAGCCGCCCGTACCGGTCGCGCCGCTCCACGTCGAACTCGAGGCGCAGCCGGCGGCCCGCCACGAGCTCCGCGTTGGCCTCGGTGGCGCGTCGCGCGAGCCGGCGGACGATGGGGCGCGGGTCATCGCTCTCGGGGGTGTCGATCCCGATGTAGCGCACCCGCTCCCGCTCGCCGTCCAGCTCGATCTCGATCGTGTCGCCGTCGACGACCCGGGCCACGCGGTGGAGGGCCTCCTGGAGCGGGAGGACGAGGAGGAGTAGGAGGAGGGGGGTGGACGGACCCCGGGGCGACCGGAGGCGCCCTCGACACGGTCGCCCGAGCGCTCGCCGCCTCGCCGCCAGCGGAGATCCCGCCCTTCCAGGTCTCAACGGCACCGTGCGTCGCTTCTCGCCATCGCAGACGGACCCAGGAATGACTCCACGACCCTCACCTCACCGATCGATGCGCGCCAGTTTCCGTCGACATGGACTCGCCCCTCACCGGCCGGTCACCACCACGCCGCGGCCAGGGCGCGCACGGCGAGCCCGACCACCAGCGCGAGAAGACGAGACTCGAGATGGCGACCAGCAACACCGAGAGCCGGCCCGCGTCCGAGGAGAGGCCGAGCTCATCGCTCACCCCAGGCGTCGCTCGTATCGTAGCGGCTCAGGAGCTTCGTCAGAGCCTGCTCTCCGGCTCGAAACGCCTCCCAGTGCGCGGCTTTGAGGCGCTTGCTCACGGCCTGCGGCGTCACGCCCAGCCGATCGGCGGCCTCGCGCTGGCTCGCGCCCCCGCGGACCAGCTCGATCGCCGCCACCAACGAGGTGGGCTGGGGCTGTTCGTGCTCCCTACCCCGGAGGCCAACTGAAGAAGACGGGTTCAGGGCTCCGCGTGCGACGCTCAGCGCCGACCCAGAAGACGAACACCTGATTCCGTTGCCCGAGACCCCGGTCGTCCGGCAGGAAGGCGACCAGCGTTCGCTCGTCCCGCACCCTGGTCATCTCGACGACCCGACCGTTCAGTTCCACGATGGGGAAGGCATCACGGGGTGTCGGATCGATACGGTTCCGAACCGTCACCAGGATCGCAATGGGACGCTCCAGGCCCTCCAGGAATGCGGCCGGCGCGAGGCGCCTGAGGTCATCGTCGAGGGCGCGGGCTTCGGCACGGACGAGTTCCACCGGCGCAGCCCAGTTCACGGCGGTCGTCTCGGGCCTCTCGGGCTGGACCTGCTCCAGGGCCGGCGCGGGTGTGTCGGGTGGCACCTCGTTCGTGCACCCGAGAGCCACCAGCAAACCGGCGAGGGGCAGCGTGGACAGCGAACGGATGCGCCGGCGTCCGTCAGCGTGAGAACTCGATGTCGTCCACATTGAGCTCTCCCTGCGATGGAAACAGGAACCTGAATCGGATCGTGTCGATGTTCCCCAGCGTGACCCCCGAGTTGTTCATGATGAACGAGTGCAGGGGGATGCGCACCGTCGTCATCACCTCGTGCTCATAAGACCCGTACGTCGGATGATCGTATCGCACGGGAATCGGATCGAAGCGGGCCGCGAAGACGCCCTTCGTGTTTCCCCCACCAACCAGCTCGACCAGCACGTCCTGCGTTCCACTCATGGGGTTGAGTGGTGAGTCCTTCTGCGCCACGCGGAAGCTCAGCACCTCGAACGAAGACACGTTCCGCTGTGCCGGAGGCAACGTGTATTCCAGCGTGCCGCTCGCGGTCCACTGGAGCTCCAGGGCGTCGGTCTGGTGAGGGATGCCCAGCGTCACCGAGCTCTTGCTCACGTCCGTCGCCACTCCTCCGGTGCCC
>CAYMQZ010000143.1:0-6971 GCA_964392705.1 uncultured Gemmatimonadota bacterium | reverse complement strand
GAAATACGACCCGACGAATTTCTTCCGCCTCAACCAGAACATCGAGCCGGCGCCGGAATCCCCGCCGGCACCCGACCGCGCGTAGGCCCGCCCTGAGGCGCGGCTCGGGACCCGCTCACGCTCGACGTGGCGGCGGGCAGCGACGTGCCCGGGACAGCCACGGTGCAGGTGATCCACCTCCAGGACCCACCGCCCGCTCCCCTACGCCTCCTCGACACTCGATGTCCCGGGTGGCTCGGGGTTCCGAGGCGGGGCGACGAACGAGCCCGTGTCGCCCCGGCGCGTTGCCCGCGCCGGACGTCCGAGCTACTTCAACAACATGTCGTGCGGCCCGGCGGGCCCCGTGGCGAGACTCAGGAAGTCGGGATCGAAGCGCTCGTCCACGCGCATGCCGTCCGGACTCACCCGGAGGAGCCACACCCGGAAGTCCTCGTCGGGGTCCATGGTCGAGAGCAGCGAGTTCGTCACGTAGAGCCGCTCGCTGTCCGGCGAGAGCTTCATCATGTTCGGGTGCGCCAGCCGGACCTCGTCGACCAGCCGCGGATCGCGCGGATCGCCGATGTCGTACTGCTGGACGGAGCCGCCCCCGAAGTTGGAGACGTAGAGGAAGCGGTTGTCGTAGGAGACGCGCATGTCCGCCGGGGCCGAGCCCTCGGGCAGCTCGATCACGCGGTGGAACTCCAGCCGTCCGTCCCTGTCCGCGTCCTCCCAGTACCACACCGTGTTCCCGTAGGCGCAGTTGATGAAACCGCCCAGCCCCTCGGGGCCGTGCAGCCAGCGCACCTCGAGCGGCGCCTTGTCGAGCGTCTCGACCTGCAGGATCTCCTTGCTCTCCCAGTCCCACACCACGACCTCGTCGCCGGTGTGCTCGGGGGGCGAGCCGCCCTCCATCGTCACGTGCTGCGGGTGCGCCCAGCTCGAGGTGACCATGCGGTTTATCTCGGGCTTCACGCCGACGTCGTACATGTACTCGGGGACGCCCGCGCGGCCGGCCTGCGGGTAGGCGGTCACGAAGTCGCCGTCGTCATCCACCTCGACCAGCGCCGCCGGGCCGCCCCCCTCGGTCGAGCCGAGCATGGCCAGCATCACCCCGCCTGGCACGGCGTACAGGGTGTGCGGCCCGCTGTAGCCGGTCGCGTCCAGGTCCACGGTGCGGATCAGCTCCGGCCGGCGCGGGTTCGTCTCCACGTCGTAGATGAAGAGCCGATTGGAGAAGAGGCCGCCGGCGAAGATGCGGTCGGCGTCCACCGTGTAGCCCATGTGGTGCGCCTCGTTCCCCGCCGAGCCGGTTGGTTCCATGGCGAGGATCTCGCCGTAGCGCTCCGATTCCGGGTCGGCGTCCACCGTGGCCAGGAAATCGGAGTCCCGGCCGTCGGCGTCACGGGTCCAGATGTAGAGGACCTCCTCGTGCTCGCCGGGCTCGAGGCCTTTCACGAACACGGACTCGTCGTCCATGCTGGAGGCGCGCTCCAGGCCCAGCGGGACGAGCGCGGCCGTCGCCAGCACGATCCCCACGGTCGCTGCCGCTCTGTAATCCATCGAGTTCCTCCGTTCTTCCGGTGTGAAGGGCCCACGCCGGGGGCGAGGGCCCCGCGTTCCTGTTCGGTCTCTTCAGGCCGCCACGACGACGTCCGGCTTCACGGGCACGCCCTCGTGGACGGTGTCGCGGACCGGCGAGAACTGGTATCCGAGCAGCGCGACCTCCCGCAGCGCCTTCTCGTCCCCGTCGCCCGCGATCGTGATCGTGGCTCGGAGCTGGCCGAGCCCCGGGCGCACGTTGGCGTCCAGCCCGAACATGCCCTGCAGGTTCGCGTCGCCCTCGAGCGCGACCTCGATGCGGGTGAGGTGGAGGCCCCTGACGGCGGCGTAGGCTCTCGCGGTCGCCGTGACGCACGAGCCGACCGCGGCCATCAGCAGCTCTCCGGGGGCGGGCGCGGTGTCGGTCGAGCCCAGCTCGACGTACTCGTCGCTCGTGACGACGTGCTGGCGCTCGTCCTCGTGGTGGAGCTCGCCGTCGATCTCGTAGCCCGCCACGCGGGTGGAGACCCCCGGCGCGCCGTCCCGCCAGCGGCTCCGGGTGAAGAAGGTGGCGCGGCCGGCGTTCCGGTCCTGCTTCAGCGCGTCGAAGAGACCGCCGAGCGCGGCGGTGTCGAACCCGTTGACGCGATCCCGCGCGGCGTCCCGATCCTGTTCACTCCGGACCCGCGCCTCACCGGCGGGCTGGTCCCGGGCAGACTCGCGGCCTGCTCGTGTTTGAACGGACATGGAAACCTCCCTGGTCTCGTGGCACGGGACGGGCCATCCGCCCGTCCATCGCCGCCAGCATACAGGGAGGGGTGTTCCGGGAACGTTCGCGGAGCGTTCGGAGATCGTTCGGCTGGAGGACGGCGGCGACCGTTCGATGGGGAGGATCGGCGAAGACCGGTCGGGCGGAGGACGCCGGCCCGGCGCGGGAGCATCGCTACCAGTCGATCACGTCGGCCCTCCAGACGCGTTCGAAGCGGACTCCGGCCTGCCGGAGGGCGGCCCGCACGACCTCGGCGTCGGGGGCTTCGAACTCGCAGACGGCGCGGCTGAAGTCCGCCGCCACGACGCTCCGGATCGGCCGCACCTCGCGCGTCTCCAGGCAGCGCTCGAGGTCCCCGGCGGCGCGGTCGAACTCGGCCTGGCCGGTCGCGGGGTCGAAGGTGCGTTCCAGGACGATGCGGGCCATGCGGTCCTCCTCTCCTCCTCTGCGTGTCATGCGCTCGACCGGGCCGCGAGCGACCCGTCGTCGGCCGGGAGCGATCCCTCGTCGGCCGCCGCGAACGTCTCCAGCGCCTCGAGCGCCGCCCGGGCGCGGGCGCTCAGGTCGCCGGTGCCGCCGAGCTCGCGGCGGAGCGCGTCCAGCTCCTCCCCGGCACGGCGCCCCTCGCCGAGCGCGAGCGCGCTCCGCGCGAGGGTGGCCCCGGCCAGCGCGATGCCGCTCCGGTGATCCACGACGCGCGCGGCCGCGAGCGCTTCCTCCGCCCGCTCGAGCGCGGCATCGGCGCGGCCCGCGGTCAGGTCCACGTCGGCGGCCTGGGTCAGCACGTAGGCCAGCTTGCGGGAGGCATCCATGCGCCGCAGGGCGTCGAGCGCCCGCGCCAGACCGTCTCGTGGGTCGTCGTCCCTCGGGTCGGTCGCGTCCGCGTCGTCCGCCGCGTCGTCCCTCGGGTCGGTCGCGGCCGAGTCGCCCCCCGCGCCGGCCGCGGCCCGGGCGTACCGCGCGAACGCGTCCAGCGCGCGGGCGAAGGGGGCCTCGCTCCCCTGCTTGAGCTTCGCCGCGACCGGCGCGAGCTCCCGGCAGTGCGCGAGCGCCCGATCGGGCGCTCCGGCCTCCAGCTCCAGCATGACCAGGTAGGTCAGGCATTCGCACGCCCGGAAATGATCCCGCTCCCGCCGTGCCATCCGCAGGGCACGCCGGAGGTACCGCTCGGCTTCGTCGCGGTCGCCGCCGAAATGCCGCACGATCCCCAGACCCATGGGAATGTCGATGAGCTCCATCCCGACCCGCCCGGCGAGCGACTTCGCTTCCAGCAGCAGCGCCTCGGCGCGCGGCATCTCCCGTTCGATGGAGGCGAGGCATGCCCCCGCCTGGCAGAGCGTGCGCGCCCTGACGCCGGGGTCCTGGTCGGGGTCCGGCTCCACCTCCCGCAGCGCCTCCGCGGCCCGGAGCGATGTCTCGTGGACCCCCCCGAAGTCGTCGTGCTCGTAGTTGAGCACGGAGAGGAGGCTGTACCCGACCGCCTCTTCGTCCACCAGCCCCTGCGATCGCGCATCCGCGATGAGGGCGCGTAGCTCCTCTTCCAGGTCGGCCGCCCGGCCGGGCCGCGCGCCCGCGGCGACGGAGACCCGGAGCAGCGCCATGTGCCGGTGGACCCGCTCCGGATCGTCCAGTCGTCGGCAGTGCTCGATGCCGCGCCGCGCGAGCTCGGCGGCCTCCGCGTAGGCGAAGATGCGCAGGCAGCGTTCGCCGGCGGTGACCGAGGCGGAGGCCGCCAGCGCTGGGTCGCCGCCCAGGGAGGCGTGGTGCGCCACGTCGCCCGCCATGGAGCCGTCCGGGTCGGGCGACTGGGAGAGCGCGCGGGCGATCTGCAGGTGCACGAGCCGCCTGCGAGGCCCGGAGAGCCCGGCGTAGGCGGTCCGCCGCACGATGTCGTGCGCGAAGTCGTAGGTTTCGGCCTCCCCGGTCTCGCCGGGCCGGAGGATCCCGTGGCGTTCCAGCCCCTCCAGCGCGCCGAGGAGCCGCGGAAGCGGTTCCTCGGCGACCCGCGCGAGCGTCCCCGGGTTGAAGCTGCGGCCCAGCGCGGCCGCCCACGCCAGCAGCTCGCGCGCCGGCTCGTCCAGGCGGGCGAGCCGGTGGCGGATCAGCTCCTCCACGTTCCCCCTCTCGCCGCCGCCGTCTTCGCCACGGGCCCGCGCGAGCTCCATCGCGAACAGCGGGTTCCCACCGCTGTCGGCGAAGATGCGGTCGCCGTCGACATCGGCGTCCAGGAAGCGGGCGAGGGCGCCGATCTCCTCGCGGTTCATGGGGGCGAGATGGAGGGTGCGGACGCGCCCTTCGCGCTCGAGCGTGCGCACGAGTCCGGACACGGGCGGGTTCCCTTCCAACTCGCCCGGTCGCGCGGCGCAGGCCACCAGGATCGGGGAATCGACCCACAGGCGCGTGAGGTAATGGAGGAGGGCCGCCGACGCCTCGTCCATCCACTGGATGTCGTCGATGAGGACGGCGAAGGGCCCGCCATCCGCCGAGAGCCGGGCGAGGAACCCGGCGACCGCGTCGAAGAGCCGGCTCCGGTCCGCTGGGACGTCCGCCGCGCCGCGGATCTCAGGGATCAGTGAGCCGAGGCCCGCCGAGCCCGCGAACCACTCGGGGGGGACCGATCGGAGCGCGTCGATCCACGCCCCGTAGGGCCTCACCGTCTCGGCTTCGAAGCCACGCCCGCGGATGGTCCGGCCGCCCGCGTCGCGCAGCGTCGCGGCCAGCTCGTCCAGCAGCCGCGTCTTCCCGATCCCCGGCTCGCCGAGGAGGAGCAGGGTCTGCCCGGGGGCGCCGCCGTCTTCCCGTCCCACGCCCTCGATCCAGCTTCGAACGACCGCGAGCTCCCGCTCGCGGCCCACCAGGGGCGGGGCGTCGGCAGCGGTCTTCCGGCTCGGCGGGGCGGCCGGCGGCTCGACCTGCAGGGCCCGGGGCGGCTTGGCGACGGCATCGGCGGCCATCGCGGCCTCGCGGGCCTGCCGCGTCGCCGGGCCGGGCTCGATGCCCAGCTCGCGCTCCAGGACGGCTTCACACTCCGCGTAGACGCGCAGGGCGGCCGCGCGGTCGCCGGCGGCGACGTGCAGTCCGATCAGGCGGGCGTAGGAGGACTCCCGGAGCGGATCGTGGCTCACGAGGCGCTCGGCGTGGCGGATCGCCGCGGGGTGGTCACGCCCGTCCTCGCAGGCGCGGATGAGCCGGTCCAAGACCCGCCCGCAAGCGCGTCGCAGGCGCTCCCGCTCGGCGTCGATCCACCGTTCGTAGCAGCTCGGCAGCAGGTCACCGCGGTAGAGGTCCGCCGCCTCGCTCAGGTGCGTCCGCAGCGCGGCGGCATCCCCCGTCTCGTCGGCCCCGTCGGCCCGGTCGACGGCGTCCTCGAACTCGGCGACGTCGAGCAGAAACGGAGAATCGGCCCGCCACTGCAGCGCCCGGGGATCCACGCGAAGGAACCGGTCCGCCAGCGGCAGGGCGCGCCGCAGGTGGTGCAGCTCGCGGCGCAGGTTGGTGCGGGCTTGCTTCTCGGTCGTGTCCGGCCAGAGGAGGAAGGCGAGGCGTTCGCGCGGCTGCGGCGCGTGGCGGTGAAGGAGCAGGTACGCCAGCAGTGACTGCAGCCGCCCCTTGTCGACGGACGTGACCGGCTCGTCGCCGCTGACGAGAGAGAAGCCGCCCAGGAGTCCGATGCGGAGGGTGGGGGACACCGTCGCCTTCCGTGGAGTCACTTCCAATGCCGCGCCCACATACAGCTTCGATGCGGGCGCGTTCCACGAGACGGCGACCATCGGCGAGGAAGTCGGGCGGCGGCCGGCCGTCCCGAGGAAGCGCTGGAGGCGTACCGGCGGTCGCTGGGCACCTGGCCCCCCGGCGCTACCACAGCCTCCTCGCGGCGGAGTCGGATCCCGGCCGGGAGGGTGCGGAGGAAGCCAGGGCCCGCGCCGGGTTCGGCGCCCGACGGTTGTCGGATTCGTTCGGCGCGCTAACTTGGTTCCGAGGCCGCGTCATTTCTACCAGAGGAGGAGCCATGCCGCGACGAGTTCGTTTCCGCTTCCTCGCGCCCCTCGCCCTCTCGTGGGGCTTCGTGTTCGTGGGTGGGGGGACCCTCGCCGCCCAGGCGGAGGCCGAACGGATCGGGTGGGTGGAGCTCGCGGACGTCGAGTGGACCGAGATCGTCCCCGGCGTGGAGTTTGGCACCCTGTTCGGGACCTGGTCGGAGGAGGCTCACGGCAAGCTGGCTCGCTTCCAGCCGGGCGTGATGTCCCCCATGCATACGCACGGCGCCGGCTATCACGGGGTGGTCATCTCGGGAACCGTGGTGAACCCGTACGAGGGCGAGGAGGATCCGCCCGAGATGGGGCCCGGGAGCTACTGGTCGACGCCGGCCGGCGCCGTGCACGCGACCGGCTGCGTGTCGGAGGAGCCCTGCCTGGTCTACGCGCACATGAACTCCGCCTGGGACATCGAGGTCGTCGAGGACCCGGAGAGCTGAGCCGCGGGCGGCGGGCCGGCGGCGGTCCCCGCCGTCAAATGCGCTCGAGGACGGCGCGACGCTCCGCGTCCGCCACGACGGCGTCGCCGCCGGGCCTCGGGTGCGTCAGTGCGGGAACCCATCCGCTCCAAGAACACCCGGTATCCGGGGCTCGACTCGAGCTCGCTCCGGAGGGCAAGGTCGCCCCGATCTGTCCGCTACCGAGCCGCG
>CAYMQZ010000142.1:4917-6983 GCA_964392705.1 uncultured Gemmatimonadota bacterium | reverse complement strand
GGACCTCGCCCAAGTACCTGATCGGGGAGAGCTACGGCACCACCCGGGTGGCGGGCCTGGCGGGCGAGCTGCAGGACGGGCACTGGATGTACCTGAACGGCGTCATCCTCGTCTCCCCCACCGGCCTGGGCCTGCGGCCCGAGGGTCCCGAGCCCCGCTCCTCGGTGCTCAAGCTCCCCTACTACACGGCGGCCGCCCACTACCACGGGCAACTGCCGGAGGAGCTCCAGGGCCGCGAGCTGGAGGAGCTCCTCCCGGAGGTCGAGGAGTTCACCCTGGACGAGTACCTGCCCGCCCTCGCCCGCGGCGGCTTCCTGGACGAGGCGCGCCGGCGGGAGATCGCCCGGCGGGTGGCCCGCTACTCGGGCCTCACCGAGGAGACGGTGCTGGACCAGAACCTGGCCGTCCCCGCGTCCTTCTTCTGGAAGGAGCTGCTCCGGGAGGAGGGCTACACGATCGGGCGCCTCGACTCCCGGTACCTGGGGGTCGACCGGAAGGACGCGGGGGACCGCTACGACTACCCGCCCGAGCTCACGGCCTGGAACCACGCCTTCGCCCCGGCCATCAACCACTACCTGCGCGACCAGCTCGGCTTCGACACCGATCTCCAGTACTACCTGTTCGGACCCGTGCGCCCGTGGTCCGGCGGCGACGAGGACCACAACGCCGGCGAGGACCTGCGGCAGGCGATGGCCCAGAACCCCTTCCTGCACGTCATGGTCCAGTCGGGCTACTACGACGGCGCCACCGACTACTTCACGGCGAAGTACGTTCTCTGGAACCTGGATCCGGGCGGGCGGCTGCGGGACCGGATGCGCTTCGAGGGCTATCGGAGCGGGCACATGATGTACCTGCGGAGAGAGGACCTCCGCGACGCCAACGAGCACATCCGCGAGTTCATCCGCGCCTCCATCCCGGAGGAGGGGCAGCCGGCGAGCTACGGCGGGGTCGAGCGGGCTCCCCGGTAGGCCTCGCGGGCGAAGCGGGGCCGCACGAGTCTACTCCTTCGCGGACTCGGAGGTGGAGCCGCGGTTCGCCGCCGCCGGCTGGAGGGCGCTCGCTCCGGACCGGACCTCCCAGCCCAGCTCTCCCGCGATGGCGTTCAGATCCCGCTCCCGGAACCGGTAGCGCACTTCTATCAGCTCGGAACGGGCGCGCAGCTCGCGGTCCAGACCGTTCCAGACGCGCGGTGCGACCAGCACCGGGAGGCCAGGGCGATCGGACAGGAGCCGTCCGGGGTCGAGAGCGACCTCGGGAACCACCTCGAAGGCGTCCGCGGAGAGCAGGAGCTGCACGTCCTCGGCCATGGCCGCCCCGAGGCTGGCCTCTCGCTCGCAGAGCGGGACCTTCAGGGGGCCATCCGGCGACGCGTAGGGCTCGAGCCGGGAGCGCAGGGCCGGGTCGGGATGAACCGCGGGGAAGTACATCTCGTGATTCCGCTCCGGCCAGGCTCGCCGCATCTCGATCAGATGGAAGTGCGTTCCGATCAGGGGCCCCGGCGGCAGGTCCGCCGAGGATCCGAGCAGGTGGAAAGCGACCTCGAGCTCGAACCGGCGCGCGAGCTGGGAGGCGAGGTCGCGGCACTGGTGCAGGTTGCATTCGACCACCGTGGCCCGCCCGTCCCGGGCAGCGCTCTCTCCGACGGCGCCCACGGCGGCGAGAGCTCTCGCGAGATCCTCTGGAGACAGCCCGAACCGGCCCTGGGCCTGCTCCGCGATCCCCGTCAGGAACCGGTTGAGCTCGTCGTCGGGGCGCGAGCCACGGGCCAGGCCCGAGGCGGTGACGTGGGTGCCCGCGCCCCGCCGCCGCTCGACCAGGCCCATCTCCTCCAGCAGGCCGTAGGCCTTCCGGACCGTATGGTAGTTGACGCCCCAGGATCCGGCGGCATCGCGGAGGGGCGGCAGTCGCTCGCCCGGCTCGAGCCGACCCGTCGCGATGCGGTAGCGCAGGGCGACGGCGATCTGATGGTACAGCGGCAGGGGGCCGGCCGGATCGAGCGAGAGCCCGAGCGTTTGACTCGCCATATTGATATACTATACTATATCATTGCTCCGGGCAAGCGTTCT
>CAYMQZ010000142.1:0-4817 GCA_964392705.1 uncultured Gemmatimonadota bacterium | reverse complement strand
GACAGCGGGTTCGTGCCCGTTCCGATTCGCCTGTACTGGTTCGCCGATGGCATTCACGTCCGATCCGCCGCCGAAGAACACCGCGACCTGGTCGGAGCCCGGCTGCTGAAGGTCGGCAGGTTCTCCACCCGGGAAGCCGCCGACCGCGTTCGGCGCTTCATGCACCGGGACAACCCGATGACCTTGCGGCTGGGCATTCCGTGGCTCCTCGTGCGACCCGCGTTCGTCCGCGCGGCGGGCGCGATCAATGGGCTCACGTCCATACCGATGGAGTTCGAGACGCGCGACGGGGAGCGCCTCCGGCGGGAGCTCCGACCGCTGGCGGCGGCCGATCCGGGCGCTGTCGACGCGTTTCGCCGTGAAGGACACCCCCGACCCATCTGGCTTCGCGACAACGACTGTGCCTACTGGTTCGAGGCGCTGGAGGACGGCCGGAGCGTCTACGTTCAGTTCAACGCCGTAGTGAACGACGAGGACGAGACCCTGGAGGCGTTCGCCCACCGTCTCCGCGACCACCTCGGCGCGAACGACGTGGAGCGTCTCATCGTCGACCTTCGCCACAACGACGGCGGGAACTTCGCCCTCGCCCTCCCGCTCGTGGACGTGCTCGATGGGTTCGACGCGACCGTGGGCCGTGGTTCGCTCTTCGTCCTCACGGGTCGGGCCACCTTCTCGGCGGCCGGCGTGTTCGCCGCCCTCGTGAACCGGCGCACGGAGGCGGTCTTCGTGGGCGAGCCCACGGGCGCCCGGCCGAACACCTACGGCGACCTGGACACGTTCACGTTGCCCTCCAGTAGTCTCGCCGTGGCCTACTCGAAGCGGTATTTCCAGCCGGCGGGGCCCTACGACGAGCGTCCGTGGATCGATCCGGAGATCACGAGCGAACCGACCTTCGCGGACTACGCGGCGGGGCGGGACCCCGTCCTGGCGGCCATCGAGGCGTACCGGCTGGAAGAGCCGCTGGGCGACCGGCTGGTCGCGGTGGCACGGAACGGTCCGGTCGAGGACGCCCTGGCGCTGTACCGTGACTTCATGGCGCGACCGGAGCGGCGCTACTACTGGGCGGCCGACGATCTCGGGCGGCTCGGGTTCCATTACTGGCGCGAGGGGGCCTGGGAGGCGGCGCTTCCCGTGTGGCGGCGGTTGGCCCTGGACTATCCGGACTCCGCCGAAGGCCACGAGAACCTCGCGGAAACCTACCAGGCCATGGGAGACCGGGAGTCGGCGATCGAGGCGTTGCTGGCCTCCCTGCGTGTCGATCCGCGGAATCCCGATGCGATCGAGCTGGTGGACGAGCTCTGCGGCGCCCAGGGCGTCTGGACGCTGCTGCGGGTCGAACCGGAGGCCGGGCCAGGCCGAGCCCGACTTCGTCGAGCCTGTGGCCTCGGCCCGTGAGCCGTTCGAAGCGTCCGCCGGACGCGCTCAGCGGCGGCGGCGTCTGCGGAGCGCGAGCGCCCCGAGCGGCAGGAGGACCACGCCGGCCAGCGCCGCACCCGCGGACGCGGCTCCGAGCCGGAGGTCGCGGCGAGCCTGCGCCAGCGCCCGCGCCGTCTCCCGCATCGCCTGCACCTCCGCCTCGGTGGCGGCGTGGGGGATCGGCCACCCGTTCCGGAGCTCGTGGGGCACCCGGACGGCCGTGAGCTCGCCGCCCGGCTCCATCGCGACGAGCGCCGAGGCCGCGGCGTCGCCCTCCCGCATCGTCACCACCACGACCCAGGCCTCGCGCTCGGGCAGCTCGCCCCGCACCGCGTAGACGCCGGGCCGCGACGTGGGCCCCACATCCAGCTCGATGGAGCGCGCGTCGCCCTCCCCGGCCGGGTGCGCGACCGCGGAGATCTCCGCCGCGACGGAGCCCGCGTGGTGGTAGGTGTGCACGACGAGCAGGGCCCCTCGGGTCTCGCGGTCCAGCGGGTTGGGCGGGTACTCGACGGTGATCCAGGGCGGGCCGGCCTCGACGAGCGCGGGGGCCGCCAGGGCCACCGCCAGAGCCGCGGCCAGGCCGAGGAGCACGGGATACCGCCGCCGGAGCGGCGGAGGTCGCATCGGTCGCATGGGAGCCTCCTATTCGAGGTGCGTGGCCGGCGGAGGGCCGCCCCGTGCGGCCCCGTCTCGCCGGCTTCCATTCATGCGACGACGCGACGGGCGGGATTGTTCGAGCGGACGGCCACGCTCGGGGTGGGATTGATCAAGTGGACGGCGTCGCGAGCGGCGCGATTGGCCGAGGCGACCCGGTCAGGGCGTCTGGAGCACGACGGATCCGCTGTACGTCTGGATCGTCACGCTGGCGCCGCCGCCGCCCCGCAGGAAGGCGACCTCGCGGGGACCACCCGGCGCCCTCGCCCCTGCTCCCGCGTCCTCCAGATCGTTGAGGATCTCGCCTTCGATCGTGGTCACCGAGAAATCCGCGTCGAGGTCCGCGGGCACCGCCAGCTCCACCCGCCCGCTGTGGGTGTGGAAGGAGAGCGAGCCCCCCCGGCGGACGCTTCCCCGGAAGCGCACGTCCCCCGTCACCGACTCGAACCGCCCGCGCTCGACGGGCGGCACCTCGACGGCCACGTCGCCGGCGACGGTGGTGGCCGTGATGTCCTCGGCCTCGCCCCGGAACCGCACCGAGCCGCCGGCCGTCTTGGCGCGGACGGTCGGCGCGGACGCTTCGATCGTCAGGTCCCCGCCCATGGACTCGGCATAGATCTGTCGCAGCCGTCCCCGCACCTCGATACGACCCGTCACCGAGAGGGCATCCAGGCCGCCGGCGAGCCCCTCGACCTGGATGTCGGCGCTCTCGGTCTTCACCCACACGGTCGCTCCGCGCGGGACCTTGACCCGCAGGCTCGCCCGGGGCGGGCCGCCGGAAGCCTGGCCCCCGGAAGCCTGGCCGCCCGGGCTCACGCCCAGCTTGGCGCTCCGGCCCGAGCCGGCCATGTAGAACTCGCCCCCCGCATCCACCGACCCGCGCACGAGGATGGAGTCCTCCTCCCACCCCTCGATCCGGACGTCCCCGGCCATGGTCATGACCCGGATGTAGGCGTCCGGCGCGATCGCCAGCCGGCGGTCCACCCGCTCCTGGGCCGACGCCGGGGAGGCGCCCGTCGCGAGCGCCGCGACCGCCAGGGCGGCTCCCAGCGCGAGCGCCCCGGCGGTGCGTCGGCGCCCCGTAGCGTGCATTCTCGTGTCCCTCATCTGTCTCTCATCGCGACTCCCACCCGCATGTCGGCGCCTCAGCTGCGAGCGGTCAGGGCGGCCGCCCGCGTCAGGAATTCCACCTTCGCCTCGTACCCCCCGGCCAGCATTTCCCGGAGGACGGGGTCGCCCGGATCGGCCGCCAGCGCACGGCGGGACTCCTCGATCGCCCGATCGATGACCCGCAGGTTCTCCTCTAGCGTGCGCACCGTCTCGGGCGAGAGCTCGGGTCGCCGGCGCTCGAGCAGCGTCGCGAGCTCGTGGATCGCCGGCAGGTACGCCGCCTCCAGGCTCCGGGCATCCGCGAGCACCGGATCCGGGGCGCCGTTCCCGCCCACGATGGCCGTGGTGAGCCAGGCCGTGGCGACCACGAGCAGGACGGCCGCCGCGGCCAGGGGGTAGCGGAGCGTGCGGATCGCCTGGCGCGGGCCCGGCGCGCTCCTCCCCGCGATCCGCTCGGCGATGCCGGGGCGGAGGTCCCGCGCCGGCCGGATCTCCCTCGGGAGCGCGGCCAGGTCGGCCCTCAGGCCGCGCAGGGCCTCCTCCTCCCGCCGGCAGCTCACGCACGCCCTCAGGTGGCGCTCCACGCCCCGCTCCTCCTCCGGCCCGAGCGCGCCGTCCACGTAGTCGTGGAGCCGCGCCTCGGGCACGTGGACGGGCCGTCCCTCGTCCTGCATCGGCTCGGCGTCCTTCATCGGCTCAGCCTCTCGCGCAACAGTCGCCGCCCCCGGTGGATCTGGGACTTCACGGTGCCCAGGGCCACTCCCATCATCTCCGCCACTTCCTCGTACCGGTAGCCCTCGATGTCGTGGAGCACGACCGCGACCCTCGCCCCGCGCGGGAGCCCGGCCACGGCCCGCTCCAGGTCCATCCGCTCGTCGGCCCGGTCGCGACGGGACCGATGGTCGTCCGGGTCGACGTCGGCCCGCCGGAGGCGCTCCCGGTGGACCCGGCGCCGGTCGTCGAGCGCCACGTTCACCGCCACCCGGTGGAGCCACGTCGTGAAGCGGCTCTCCCCGCGGAAGCTCGGCAGCCTCTTCCAGCAGCGAACGAAGACGTCCTGGGTCAGCTCCTCCGCGCGGCGTCGGTCGGCGGTGATGCGGAGACAGATCGCGTACACGCGCCCCACGTGCTCGCGGTATAGCCGGTCGAAGGCGCCGGGATCCCCTTCCCGGGCGCTCGCCACCAGATCTCTCAGCGGTTGACCCACGAACGCCCGCGATCCATCGGCCGCGTCACTCCCTCCCGTTCGACTCGTTCCATGAATGGGACGGTCCCGGAGGCCGGTTTGTTCGAACGGGCCCCGCGGGAGGTCACTCCCGCCCCCCCGCCGCCGGACCACACCACACGAAGCCACGATCGTCGGCGACCCTCCCTCGCCGCGACCCCGAGCGCACCGTGACCGCAGGCACCGGCCCGCAGGCACCGGCCCGCAGGGGGGGCGCATGGATCACGATCGGCCGGCGTTCCCCACATATTGTTGACAACGAGTGATAACAAATTATAATAGCTATGTGAGAAACCTCGATGCCGGCTCCGGGGCCCGCCGCCGCCGCTTTCGTGACGCCCCGTGAGGGAGTCCGACCCGGTCAGCCTGGTCGCCCGGGCGGCCATCGCCCGCGCGAAGCGCCGCGGCG
>CAYMQZ010000141.1:2631-7008 GCA_964392705.1 uncultured Gemmatimonadota bacterium | reverse complement strand
CGGACGTGAACAGCAACCTGGAGCTGGACAAGCCGAAGCTGACCGTGACCGTGGACCGGAACGAGGCGGCGGCCGTGGGCGTCCGGGTGGCCGACGTGGCCACGACGCTGCAGGTGCTGCTGGGCGGCCAGGACCTGAGCAAGTTCCGGCGCGGCAACGAGCGGTACGACGTGATCGCGCAGCTCCGGTCCGCCGACCGGGCGACGCCGGACGACCTGCGCTCCATTTACGTGCGCGGGGAAGGGGGGGAGCTGGTCCAGCTCGCCAACGTGGTGGACGTGGTCGAGGAGGTGGGCCCCAGCCAGATCAATCACTTCAACCGGATGAGGGGCGTGACGCTGGACGCCAACCTCGAGGGCATCCCGCTCGGCGAGGGGTTGGAGCGCGTGGACCGGATCGCCGACCAGGTGCTGGGCGCGGACTTCGTCACGGACGTGACGGGGGAGGCCCAACTCTTCCAGGAATCGTTGGCGAGCCTCTTCTTCGCCCTCGCGATGGCCGTGCTCGCGATCTACCTGGTGCTCGCCGGCCAGTTCGAGAGCTTCGTGCACCCGCTCACCATCATGCTGGCGCTGCCGCTGGCGCTGTTCGGGGCGGTCCTCTCGCTGGCCGCGCTGGGCATGACGATCAACATCTACAGCATGATCGGGATCATCATGTTGATGGGGCTGGTGACGAAGAACTCCATCCTGCTCGTGGACTATGCGAACACGCTCCGGAGCCGCGGGATGGAGCGGGCCGAGGCGGTGGTCCGCTCGGGCGCGGTCCGGCTGCGGCCGATCCTGATGACCTCCTGCTCGATCATCATCGGCGTCATGCCGATCGCTCTGGCCCTGGGCGCGGGCGCCGAGGTGCGCCGGCCGCTCGGCGTCGCCGTGGTGGGCGGGATGGTGATGTCCACCGCGCTCACCCTGTTCGTGGTGCCCGTCTTCTACCTCGTGCTGGACGACGCGCTGGGGTGGGCCGCGGCGCGCGTCCGGAGGCTGCGTGGGGGGCGGAACCTGGCGACCGAGGGCGGCGGTCGGTGATGTCGATGTCTTATAAGTTCGTATTACATTGACCGTTGACTAGATATGTTTAACGTGATTTCCAGTTACGGTGGGTGCCGGGTCCGGGTCCTCGCGCTCGCGTGGGGCCTCGGACTGGTCGCTCCCGCGTGGGCCACGAGCCAGGAGCCGGACGAAGCCGGCGGCACGAGCGCCGTCGGCGTCGCGACCGCGGGCGTCCGGCAGAGCGTGGAGCTGAGCCTGGAGGACGCCGTGCGACGCGCGGTCACCTACAACGTCGACGTCCTCGTGGCCCGCGCCGAGCAGGCCCGCACCCGCGGGATCGTCCGCGAGGTGCGCGCCCAGTCGCTTCCGTCGATCAGCGCCGACTTCGACTACACGCGCAACATCCAGCGGCCGGTCCTCTTCTTCAACACGCAGGAGGGCGTGCAGCAGATCTCGATCGGGAACGACAACGACTACACGTTCGGCCTCCGGCTCGAACAGAGTCTGCTCGACTTCTCGCTGGGCCCGGCCCGCCGGGCGGCCCGGCTCTCGGCCGAGTCCACGGGCGCGCAGGTGGAGGCGGCGCGCACGGAGGCGGCGTTGAACGCGCGGCTCATCTACTACACGACCCTGCTGGATCGCGAGCTCGTGCGCGTGCAGGAGCAGGCGCTGGAGCAGGCCGAAGCGCGCCTGGAGCAGGTGGAGATGATGCACCGGGCCGGCACCGCCTCCGACTTCGACCTGCTGACCGCCCAGGTGGAGGCGGACAACATCCGCCCCCTGCTGATCCAGGCTCGCAACCGGTTCGCGCTGGACATGAACCGTCTCAAGCGGGCGGTCGAGCTGCCGCTGGACGTCGAGGTCGGGCTCACGGACGAGCTGGCCCGGCCCGAGGGGGCGGAGCCGCTGCCGGTGGACTCCGCGGCGGAGCTGGCGGTCCGACAGCGTCCGGACCTCCGGGCGCAGCGAGTGAACGTGGACCTGCAGCGGCAGAACCTGGCCGCCCAGCGACGCTCCGCGCTTCCGTCCTTCGACCTGTTCGCGACCCTCTCCCGACGAGGCTCGAGTGACCGATTCTTTCCCGGCGAGCGCGACTTCTCGCAGAGCGCCACCGCGGGTATCGCCTTCTCCCTCCCCCTGTTCGACGGCCGCGAGCGGGCGGGTCTCGTGCAGCAGGCCGAGGCGGCCATGGACCGCGAGCGGTACCGGCTCGAGGCCCTGGCCGAGAACATCCGGCTCGAGGTGCAGCAGGCGGTCCAGAACCTGGAGGCGACGCGCGAGCAGGTGACCGCTTCGGAGTCGAACGTGACCAGGGCCGAGCGAGCGCTGGAGATCGCGCAGACCCGGTTCCGGAACGGCCTCTCGACGCAGGTGGAGCTGAACGACGCGGAGCTGGCGGCCACCCGGGCGCGCACGAACTACGCGCAGGCGCTGTACGACTACAGCGTGGCCCGGGCCCGGCTCGGGGCCGCGTTGGGCGAGCGGTGAGCGGGGCGCGACGGCCGGGAGCCGGCATCCCGCGCCCCGACGGGCGGGGACCCGCCGCGGGCCGGTCGTGGCCGCTCCGTCGCCGGCGTGCCCGCGGCGCGGCGGTCCTCGGGTTCGGGCTGGCCCTCGGCCTCGTCGGACCGACTCCGGGGGCCGCCCAGGTCGAGGTCGAGCCCGCGCGCGGACCGGCGCCGGAAGAGGCCCTCCAGGAGCCGGAGATGGCGGAGGCCCCGAAGCAGTTCCGCGTCGCCGTCACGGGCGGCGCGCTCTCCTGGGCCGAGGAGCCGAGGCGCGGGAGCCTCGACGACGGGGCGCTGGTCGGGCTCGACGTCGAGCGCCGGGTCGCAGGCTACCTGGGGTTCCGGCTGAGCGGCGGCTACGGACGGACGACGGCCGCCAACGACACGACGTCGGCCGACCTGAACCAGTACGTGGCCGATGTCGTGGCCGCCCTACGCCTGGCGGTCGCCCCCCTCCGACAGGCCGGGGTGGTCCCGTTCGGCACGATCGGGCTCGGAACGGTGGTGCACGATCCCGAGTCCGCCGGGCTGGTCACCAAGTCCCAGAGCGCGGTGGCGTTCGGGGCCGGCCTCGACGCCGATCTGTCGGGGGCCTTCGGGATCCGGGTCGAGTGGCGGCGCTACATCGTGGACGGCGAGGACCTCTTCGATCCCACGGACCGAACCGGAGTGGGAAGGGTCGCCGACCGGTTCCACGGCGGACTCTTCCTGAAGCTGTAGCGGGCGGTCCTCGGCCCGTTCGAGCCAGCCACCGAGGGAGTGCGATATGTCCCCCGGCCTCGCTTCGACGCTCAGCCGGCGAACTCGCCGGCTCGAGGGTGCGGCTCCGTCGCGCCGGCCTCTCCGGCGATTCCGCCGAGGAGCGCGCCGTACACGAGGTGCCCCATCAGGGAAGCCATGGCCGCCAGCATTCCGCCCATCGCGGAGTGGAAGACGCCGCCGCCCGCCATGGGCACGACCACGATCTCGGCGATCAGCCACAGGATGAATCCCCACACGGCTCCCTTGAGCCACGGGCCACCGGGAAGGACGCCGTAGAGGAAGAGGGCGTAGACGATAGGGAACACGAGCGTGCCGTTGATGAAGTGGAGCACCATCCCGGTTCCCCAGGAGATGCCGATCATGCCGCTCAGCATGCCGGCCACGTCCATCGGCTGCCCGAGCATGAGCGGCGCGACCCAGTACATGATGCCCGTCAGCACGAGCGTGGCCACCAGGCCTCCGAGAATCGCTTTTCCGATGTCCGGTCTCATCGCTTCTCCTCCCTCGGTCGGGTCCGACCCGCCCGCCCGGGACCTTCCACCCCTCGCCTCCGGGCCGGTCGTGAATGCCGCCCGCGCGGTCCGCGGCCGCCGCGACAACGCCGGGGAGGCAAGTTCGGTTCCCGCGGGGCGAGGCTTCTAGCCCGGTGGGCGAGGGAGCCAGCGGTTCACGCGGCGGCGGTACGCCTCGTAGCTCTCGCCGAAGCGCCGCACGAGGCCCGGCTCCTCGACCCGTACCACGAAGAGATGGGCGGCGCCCCAGACGAGGCCGGTGAACAGCGCCATCGACGGCGAGCGGTGCCACAGGCCGAAGCCGAGCAGCGCCGTCAGCCCTCCCACGTACATCGGGTTGCGCACCCACCGGTAGGGACCCGCGGCGACGAAGGCGCGCGGGGGGTCGAACGGCGCCGGCGTCCCGCGGCCGCGCGCCACGAACAGCCCGGCGCAGGCCAGCGCGAGGACGGCTCCGAGGGCGAGGAGAGCGGTGCCGGCCGGTCGCGCCCAGCCGCCCAGCCGTCCGCCGAGGACCGGGTCCAACGCCCGGGTCTGCAGGGCCAGCCAGCCCCAGAGGAGGAGGAAGATCGAGCCGTAGAAGGCGGCCCGGATCGCGTTCGC
>CAYMQZ010000141.1:0-2531 GCA_964392705.1 uncultured Gemmatimonadota bacterium | reverse complement strand
GGCGCCTCCTCCAGCACCGGGAGCATCGGGTCCTCCTTCATGGCCGCCATCCGCCGCGGCAGGCTGCGGATCGTGAAGCGGTCCCGGTCGAGTCCCGGTCGCACCTCCTTCCAGCGGAGCGGGGCGGAGACTTTCGCACCCCCCACCGGACGGACGCTGAACGGGGCGGCGATCGTCTGCCCACGGCGGTTCTGCAGGAAATCGACGTACACCTTGCCCTCTCGCTTCCGCGGATTCCGCACCACCGTGGCGATCTCGGGGAGCTCGGCGGCGACCAGTCGCGCGATCAGCTCGCCCAGCCCTCGCGCTTCCGCGTAGCCCGCGCGGGCGGCGAGCGGGATCAGGATGTGGAGCCCGGTCGAGCCCGTCGTCTTCACGTGGGTCGGGAGCTCGAGCTCCCCACACAGCTCGTGCAGGTGCCGGGCGATCGCGATCACGTGCTCGAACGGGGCCCCCTTCGGGTCGAGGTCCAGGACGCACCAGTCGGGCCGGTCCAGCGAACCCACGCGGCTCGACCAGATGTGGATCGGGATGGAGCCCAGGTTGGCCAGGTAGACGAGCGCGGCCTCGTCGTCGACCACGAAATACGCGATCTCCTTCTCGCCGCTCTCGCTCCAGATCGACTCGGTGCGGATCCAGTCGGGGACGAACCCCGGGGCGTCCTTCTGGAAGAAGTGCTTCCCGTCGATGCCGTCCGGATAGCGCGTGAGGACGACCGGACGGTCCTCCAGGTAGGGGAGCATCCAGTCGGCGACCTTGCGGTAGTATGCGATCAGGTCGCCCTTCGTGTATCCCTCCTCGGGCCAGAACGTCTTGTCGAGGTTCGTGAGCGGGAGCTCCTCGACCGCGGGCGCGGCGTCGGCGGGGCGGGCCGGCCCGGCGAGGAGCGCGTCGCGTTCCGGGAGGGCGGAGCCTTCCGGAGGCGATCCTCCCGCCCCGGACGCCGACGGCGCCCGCGGGCCGTCGGGCGGCCCGCCGACGTCGCACTCTGACGGCCTCTTGTCGTCGCGGACTCGCTGGAAGGCGGGCTGCCGGAGCAGGCCCTCTTCGGTCCATTCCTTGTAGCGCACCTCGACGACCAGGCGGGGCCGGACCCAGACGTGCTCGTCGCCGGCGGGCGTCCGGCCCTCGCAGGGCGGCGCCGGGACCCGGTCCGGCTCGATCGCGGTCCGGATCTCCTCCAGCTGCGCCTCGGAGAACCCCGTCCCGACGCGTCCGGCGTAGAGGAAGCGGCCGCTTCCATCCGCGCCCGAGGCTTCGTCGAGGCCGGCCGGCTTCCGGAGGGCCAGGTGGAGCGCCCCGAACCCGATGCGCGACCCCGCCGGCTCCGTGAAGCCGACGACGGCGAAGTCGGCCGTGCGGTCCGCCCGCACCTTGAGCCACTTCGCCGAGCGGCCGCCGCGGTAGGGGCTCGAGGCGTCCTTGGCGACGATGCCCTCGAGCCCCATCTCCGTCACCCGGTCGAACAGCTCCTCGCCCCGCTCCTCGAAGTGCTCGGAGTAGCGGAGCGGGCCGGCGGGCGGCAGCACGAGGCGGAGCAGGCGCTTTCGCTCGGCGAGCGGCAGGGGGCGGAGGTCGAAGTCCTCGAAGCCCAGGAGGTCGAAGGCGTAGAAGGTGGCGGGGCTCTCGACCGAGGCGCGCCGGATGTCCGTGGGGCGACGCTGCAGGGCGCGACGCTGCAGCCGCTGGAAGGCGGGAAGCCCCCGCTCGTCGGCCACCACGACCTCGCCGTCCAGCAGGGCGTGCTCGTACGGGAGGGCCTTCAGCGACCGGGCCAGCTCGGGAAAGCGGCCGGTGGCGTCCTTCCCGTTCCGGGTGAGCAGGAGGACTCCGGCCCGTCCGCCCTCGGCGAGCATCCGGAAGCCGTCCAGCTTGGGCTCGAACCACCACCCGGGCCTGGAGAACGGCTCCTCGCGGCTCCGCGCCAGCATCAGCTTCACGGCCGCGGCCTCGATCCGCCGCCGGCGGGGCGGGGCGGCGGCATCCCGCGATCGCTCGGATCCGGCGAGCGCCTCGAGCGCCTCGCGGACCGGAGTCCCCGGATCCCAGCCCTCCTCCAGCCGCGCCAGCTGCTCGACGGTGAGGCCGGAGAAGATCGACGCCTCGGGGATCCGCTCGTCCATCTGCAGCGTCCCGCCCCCGCGCCGCTCCCGGATGAGCAGCCACTCCTTGCCGGTCTCGCCCTTCCGGAGCTTCACGAGCGTCCAGACCCCGCGGAGCTTGTGCCCCCGAAGCTCGAACAGGAGCTTGCCGCTCTCCAGCCCCTCCGCCGGGTCCTCGAGCGGGACCCAGCGGCCCTGGTCCCACACGATCACCTCGCCCGCGCCGTACTCCCCTTCCGGAATCACCCCCTCGAAGTCCGCGTACTCGAGCGGATGGTCCTCCACGTGGACCGCCAGCCGCTTCTCCGCCGGGTCGGTGGAGATGCCCTTCGGAACGGCCCAGGACTTGAGCACGCCGTCCATCTCGAGGCGGAGGTCGTAGTGGGTGCGACGGGCGGCGTGCTTCTGGATGACGAACAGGCCGGCTCC
>CAYMQZ010000140.1:1773-7047 GCA_964392705.1 uncultured Gemmatimonadota bacterium | reverse complement strand
CTTTCCCCGCGCTCGTTCCGCTACGAGCTCGACACCGAGAGCTCGGTGGCGACGATCACCCTGGATCGTCCCGAGCGGCTCAACGCGCTCACCTTCGAGGTCTACGACGAGCTGAGGGACGCCTTCCGCGCGCTCGACACGGAGCCCGGCGTGCGGGCGATCGTGCTGACCGGCCGCGGCCGCGGCTTCTGCTCCGGCGGGGATGTGGAGGAGATCATCGGCCCCCTGTTCGAGAGGGACTACGAGGGACTCCTCGCTTTCACGCGCATGACCTGCGACCTGGTGCTGGCGATCCGCCGCTGCCGCCGACCCGTGGTGGCCGCCCTGAACGGCACGACCGCGGGGGCGGGCGCCGTCATCGCCTCCGCCTGCGACATCCGGGTCGCGGCCGATACGGCGAAGATCGCCTTCCTGTTCACCAAGGTCGGCCTCTCGGGCGCCGACATGGGCGCCTCCTGGCTCCTTCCCCGCATCGTGGGGCTGGGACGGGCCACCGAGCTGCTGATGAGCGGCGCCTTCATCGACGCCGCGGAGGCGCATCGGATCGGCCTCTACAACCGGGTCGTTCCCGTCGACCGGGTACTCGAGGAGGCGAGGGAGCTCGCGGAGAAGCTGGCGCGCGGCCCGTCGTTCGCGCTCGAGGTGACGAAGGACGCGTTGAACCGGGAGGCGACGATGGACCTGGCCGGCGCGCTCGAGGCGGAGGCGCAGGCGCAGGCGGTCTGCATGCAGAACCCGAACTTCCGCGAGGCCTATCGGGCGTTCGTGGAGCAACGAGAGCCGAGGTTCGTTTGACCCGCGCCGACCCCGTCCGATCCGCGATCGCCGTCGATCCGACGCCGATCCGGGCCTTCCTGGCCGAGCCGCACACGGAGCTGGCCGAGCGGGCGGCGACCTGGGCCGCGGAGGAGCTGGCCGACCGGGCCGAGCCGGAGGACGATGAGGAGGCGCGGCTCCGGGCGCGCGCGATCGCCCGCGCGCTGGGCGAGGGCGGCTGGCTGGAACCGATCGGAAGGGCCGACTTCCGTGCCTGCTGCATCCTCCGCGAGGTGCTGGCCGCCGCTTCCCCGCTGGCCGACGCCGTCTTCGCCCTCCAGGCGCTGGCCGGGACGCCGCTCCTCCTCGCGGGCGACGTCGAGCTTCGGGAGCGGTGGCTGGGTCCGACGCTGCGGGGAGAGGTAGTGGGGGCGTTCGCCATGACCGAGCCCGAGGTCGGCTCCGACGTGGCGGCGATCGCGACCCGGGCGAGGAGGGACGGCGACCGCTACGTGCTCGAAGGCCGCAAGAGCCTCATCTCGAACGCGGGGATCGCGGACTTCTACATCGTCTTCGCGTCCACGGACCCGGAGGCGGGCCGCCGCGGCCTGAGCGGGTTCCTGGTTCCCGCTTCCGCCCCGGGCCTCCGCTATCTGGGGCCGCAGGTGATGTCCGCCCCGCATCCCCTGGGCGAGGTAGGGCTCGCAGGCTGCCGCGTGCCGGCGTCGCACCGGCTGGGGGAGGAGGGGGATGGCTACCGGCTGGGCATGGCCACCCTCGATCGCCTGCGACCCACGGTGGGCGCCGCGGCCTGCGGCATGGCGGGCCGGGCCCTGCACGAGGCGCTGCGTCACGCCCTGGTCCGCGAACAGTTCGGTCGTCCGCTCGCCGAGTTCCAGCTCATCCGCGAGAAGCTCGGGCGGATGGCCACCGAGCTGACGGCGGCCCGGCTCCTGGTCTACCGGGCCGCGTGGGAGCGGGACGGCGGCGCCGAGCGCACGAACCTGGAGTCGGCGATGGCGAAGGCGCACGCGACGGAGGTCGCGCAGAGGATCGTCGACGAAGCCGTACAGATCCTCGGGGGACGGGGGGTGCTCGCCGACAGCGTCGTGGATCGGCTGTACCGCTCGGTGCGGGCGCTCCGGATCTACGAGGGGACGACGGAGATCCAGCGGCTGGCGGTGGCGGGCGCCCTGATCGAGAGCGGTCGAGCCGAGCTCGAGGCGGAACGGGAGGAACGGCGGGAGGCCGAGGCGCGTCCGACGGGCGGCGGCTCGGACGAGGGCGGACCCGGCGATCCGGAGGTCCGGTCGTGAGGATCGTGTGCGTCGGCGGCGGCCCGGCGGGGCTCTTCTTCTCCATCCTGATGAAGAAGGCCGATCCGTCGCACGAGATCACGGTCATCGAGCGGAACCCGCCGGACGTGACCTACGGGTTCGGGGTCGTGTTCTCGGACGCCACGCTGGAGGAGATCGCCGGGGCGGATCCGCCCAGCTACGCGGAGATCGCCGCCGGCTTCCATCACTGGGACGACATCGACATCCACTACCAGGGCGAGGCGCTCTCCTCCACCGGGCACGGCTTCGCCGGCCTGGCCCGCACCGAGCTGCTCCGGATCCTCGGCGGGCGCGCCGAGCGGCTCGGGGTGGAGCTGCGGTTCGAGGAGGAGGTGACCTCGCTCGAGCCCTACGGGAACGCCGACCTGATCGTGGGGGCGGACGGCGTGAACAGCGCCGTCCGGGAGCTGGGCCGGGAGACGTTCGGTCCCCGGGTCGACCTCCGCCCCAACCGCTACGTGTGGCTCGGCACCACGAAGCCGTTTCCCGCCTTCACCTTCCACTTCAAGGAGGACGAGCACGGCCTGTGGCGCGTCCACGCGTACCAGTACGAGCCGGAGTGCGACGGGCGGGCGCCCTCCACGTTCATCGTCGAAGCCCGGGACGAGACGTGGCGCGCCTCGGGGCTGGAGGCGGAGGACGAGGAGGCCACCCTCGCCTACTGCGAGGCGCTGTTCGCGGAAGAGCTGGCGGGACACCCGCTGATCCCGAACCGGTCCGTGTGGCGGCGCTTCCCGACCCTGCGGACGGAGCGCTGGTGGCACGGGAACGTGGTCCTGCTGGGCGATGCGGCGCACACGGCGCACTTCTCGGTCGGCTCCGGGACGCGGATGGCGATGCTGGACGCCGTCGCGCTGCGCGACGCGCTGGCCGAGAGCTGCGGGGATCCGGCCCGCGCGCTCCCCGCCTACGAGGCGAGGCGCCGCCCCGAGGTGGAGAGCCTCCAGCGGGCGGCCCGGGCCAGCCTCCAGTGGTTCGAGGGCACGGAGCGGTACATGAAGACCGAGCCCACCCAGTTCGCCTTCAGCATCCTGACCCGCAGCCTACGCATCACGCACCAGGACCTGAAGCTCCGGGATCCCGCGTTCACGGCCCGGGTGGACCGCTGGTTCGCGGAGCGGGCGGCGGAGCAGAGCGGCGTGGACGTGCCCCTCGACCCGCCGCCGCCGCCGGCCTTCACGCCGTTCCGGCTCGGCGACCTGGTGGTCGTGAACCGGATCGTGGTGTCCGCCATGTGCCAGTACATGGCCGAGGACGGGACGCCCGACGACTGGCACCTCGTCCACCTCGGCAGCCGGGCGATCGGGGGGGCGGGGCTGGTGTTCACCGAGATGACCGACGTGAGCCGGGAGGGGCGCATCTCCCCAGGTTGCGCGGGGATGTACCGGCCGGAGCACGTGACGGCGTGGAAGCGGATCGTGGACTTCATCCACCGGCACAGTCGCGCCAAGGTCGGGCTCCAACTCGGTCACGCGGGCCGGAAGGGCTCGACGAAGCTCGCCTGGGAGGGAATGGACGAGCCCCTGGAGGAGGGAGGCTGGGAGATCATGGCGGCCTCGTCGATCCCCTACTTCTCCCACAGTCCGGTGCCGCGGGAGATGGACCGCGGAGACATGGACGACGTCCGCGACCAGTTCGTCCGCGCCGCCGGCATGGCGGACGCGGCGGGCTTCGACCTGGTCGAGGTCCATCTCGCCCACGGATACCTGCTGGCGAGCTTCATCTCGCCGTTGACCAACCGGAGGGAGGACGAGTACGGAGGTCCGCTCGAGAACCGGATGCGCTTCCCCCTGGAAGTGCTGCGCGCCGTGCGCGAGGCCTGGCCCGTCCCCCGGCCGCTGTCGGCCCGGATCTCGGCCGTCGACTGGGCCCCGGGCGGCATGACGGCGGATGACGCCGTGGAGGTCGCGCGGATGATCCGGGCCGCCGGCGCGGACATCGTGGACGTCTCCGCCGGGCAGACGGTACCGGACCAGAAGCCCCGGTACGGGCGCCAGTTCCAGACCCCGTTCAGCGACCGGGTCCGCCACGAAGCGGGCATCCACACGATGGCGGTCGGCAACATCTCCTCGTTCATGGACGTGAACACGATCCTGGCGGCGGGGCGGGCGGACCTCTGCTGCATGGCCCGCGCGCACCTGTGGGAGCCGTACTGGACGCGGCACGCGGCGAACGTCCTCGACCACGAGCTTCCGTGGCCGAAGCCGTACTCGACGCTGGACGACTACACGCCCCGCTTCGAGTGGGGGTACTGATGGGCGAGCCGAGGGACGCGGACCCCGCCGACCCGCGCGGCGCCGATGCGCGGGAGTCGGGGGCCGGCCGGGATCCGGGGGACGGGTCGAGGATGGGGCCGGTCCCGGGGGGCGAGTCCCGCTATCTGACCTACGCGGGCTACCTGGAGCTCGAGGCGCTGCTCTCGCTCCAGCGGCCGCGCGCCGGCGAGCACGACGAGATGCTGTTCATCATCATCCACCAGGTCTACGAGCTCTGGTTCAAGGAGCTGCTCCACGAGCTGGACTACGCCCGACGGTTGCTCGGGGAGGACGACCTGCCGCGGACGCTGCACACGATGAAGCGAATCCTCACGATCCTGAAGGTGCTGGTGGCCCAGCTCGACATCCTGGAGACGATGACGCCGCTGGAGTTCCTGGCCTTCCGTCAGCGGCTCGAGGCGGCGAGCGGGCTCGAGTCGCGCCAGTTCCGCGAGCTCGAGTTCGCGCTCGGGGTCAAGCGCGTCGGCGTGGTGGAGCGGTACCCGGAAGGCAGCGAGGCGCGGGCCAGGCTGGAGGCGCGGTTCGCCGAGCCCACCCTGTGGGACGCGTTCCTCCGCTACCTGGCCGACGAGGGGTACGAGGTGCCGGAATCCGCGCTGGAGCGGGACGTGACGAGACCTCCCGAGCCCGACTCCGGCGTCCAGGACGCGCTGGTGCGCGTCTACCGCGAGGATCCGCGGATCTCGCAGCTATGCGAGCGCCTCGTCGATCTCGACGAGGGGCTCCAGGAGTGGCGCTACCGGCACGTGAAGATGGTGGAGCGGACGATCGGAGCGAAGCCCGGGACCGGCGGTACCACGGGGGCCGCGTACCTGCGCGCCACGCTCTCCAGGCCCGTCTTCCCGGACCTGTGGGAGATCCGGACGCGCCTGTGAGCGCCGGGTCCTCGTCCGACGACCGGGAGC
>CAYMQZ010000140.1:0-1673 GCA_964392705.1 uncultured Gemmatimonadota bacterium | reverse complement strand
CGCTCTTCGGGTCGCCGAACGCGCTGGCGCCCCACTATTCGCGGTTCCGGGTCTCCGAGCGCCTGCTGCTGACCGGGCACTCGCACCAGGCCTGGCCGGACCGCGGGTTCGAGGGCCAGAAGCGGGCGTGGTGGGACGCGGCCGAGAGGGTGGACGAGAAGTGGGAGCGGGCGTTCGAGCGGGCGGATCGGGTGCGCGAGGGCTTCCGACGGCTGCTCGGCGACGCCGCGGGGCACATCGCGCTGGGCGCCAACACGCACGAGCTGGTGGTCCGATTCCTGTCGGCCCTTCCGCTGCGCGAGCGCCCGCGGCTCGTGACCACGGATGCCGAGTTCCACACCATCCGCCGGCAGCTCGACCGGCTGGCCGAAGAGGGGCTCGAGGTGGTGAAGGTGCCGGCGCACCCCGCCGGCTCCGTGGGGGAGCGCCTGGCGGCGGCCGCCGACGAGCGGACCGCGGCGGCGCTCGTCTCGTCGGTCTTCTACACGACGGGCCACATCGCCGGCGGGCTGGAGGCCGCCGCGGCCGGCTGCCGCCACGCCGGCGCCCGGCTCCTGGTGGACGCCTACCACTCCCTGAACGTGGTACCCTTCTCGCTCGACGGGCTGGAGGACGCGTTCGTGGTCGGCGGCGGGTACAAGTACTGCCAGCTGGGCGAGGGGAACTGCTTCCTCCGCTTCCCGGCCGACCGCGAGCTCCGGCCCGTGATCACCGGATGGTTCAGCGAGTTCTCGGCGCTCGAGGGCCCGGCGGCCGGATCCGGCTCGTCGACCGCGGATCGGGCACCCGCCGGCGAGGCCGCCGACCGCGCCTCCGTCGCGGCCGGGCGGCGGGTGACCTATGGGGAGGGTCCGGATCGCTTCGCCGGAAGCACCTACGATCCCACCAGCCATTACCGGGCCGCCGAGGTGCTCGCCTTCTTCGAGGAATGGGACCTGACGCCCGACTTCCTGCGCGAGGTGAGCCGGCACCAGGTGCGGCTCCTGGCGGAAGGCTTCGACGAGCTGGATCCCGATCCCGCCCTCATCGACCGGGATCGATCCGTGCCGCTCGAGGCCGTCGGAGGATTCCTGGCGCTTCGCGCGTCCCGGGCGGCCGAGCTGTGCCGCCGGCTTCGGGCCCGCGGGGTCTGGACGGACTGGCGTGGAGATCTCCTGCGCCTCGGGCCCGCTCCGTACCTGAGCGACCGGCAGCTCCGCGACGCCCTCGCCGCGCTGGCCGAGACGCTGGAAGAGCTCTGACGGTGGCGCACGAGTTCACCTATCGGCGGCGAGTCGAGTTCGCCGAGACGGACGCGGCGGGGGTCGCCCACTTCTCGGCTTACTTCCGCTGGATGGAGGAGGCCGAGCACGCGTTCTACCGCTCGCTCGGCGCCGCCGCCTACCGCCGGGAGCCGGACCGGGTCGAAGGGCTGCCGCGGGTGGCGGCGGGCTGCGAGTACCTGCGCCCGGTGCGCTACGCGGAGGAGCTGGAGGTGCGGCTCATCGTGCGCGACAAGACCGCCCGCGCGATCGGCTACGACGTGATCTTCACGCGGAACGAAAATTCCGGCGCGACGGTCGTCGCGCGCGGCACGATGCGCGTCGTCCACGTGAGGGGGCCGCACGGCGCGCTCGAGTGGACCGCCTCCGAGCTCCCGGCGGCGCTCCGGGACGGGATCCAGGTCGCGCCCC
>CAYMQZ010000139.1:0-7073 GCA_964392705.1 uncultured Gemmatimonadota bacterium | reverse complement strand
GTACTCGGGGTTCCGGTCGATGAAGGGAATGACGGTCTCGGCGACCTCCCGGACCGCCTGGTGAAACTCCGCCTCGTGGGGGTTGCGGCGCACCAGCTCCGCCATGAAGGCATCGAGCTCCATGCTTCTGTTCCTCCCGTGGCCTCATCGAGGGGCTCTGGAAGTCTCCGGCGATCGGTGACCGCCTCTCACGACCTGGACGACCGCGGAAGTTTCGGACCGCCGTCGGCGTGAAGCACGTTATGTGACACGCGGTCGCGCGTTTAGCGGATTCGTCGCCCGTCCGAGGATCGGTCGGGCAGGGGAAGCGCGCAACAGGGGATCGATCAGCTGCCCAGGTCGTCCATGAGCCGGGCGATCGCGTGCCGGGCTTCCTCCACCATGGGCTGGAGCTCGGGGTCGGCCTCCGACCAGGCGACGACGAAGTCGGTGTAGGCCTGCCGGGCCTTCTCGGGCTGGCCGAGCTCCTCGTACAGGCGGCCCAGGCGGTAGCTGGCGACCGAGCTTACCGGATCCCACCAGAAGGTCTCGAGCAGACGCACGGCGTCGGCGGGCCGGCCCGCCGCCTCGTAGGCGCTCGCCAGCCACCAGCGCTGGATCCCGAAGTGGTAGGGGTGGGAGGCCTCCAGCGCCTCGACGGCGGCGCGCGGCGGTCCCCGCACCAGGGCGGCGTACCCCTCCGCGGCCCGCGCCGCCGTCTCCCACCAGTCGGCCCGGAGGCTGTCTCCCGCTTCGACGAGGGCCGTCGCGGTGTCCCGCAGCGCCTGCACGACCTCGGCGTGCCTCTCCCACTGTCCCCTGTCCGCTCCGTGGGCGGCCAGGACGAGGCTCGGCCTCGGGTCGTCGAGCTGGAGTGGAGCGTCGTCCAGAGAGTCGAGGGCGGCGGCGAGACGCTCTTCGGGCAGGGGTACGCCGAGCGCCCTCGTCGCGTAGAGTCTCGTGGGTCCCACGAACGGTGGGAGCGCGGGGTCCTCCAGGTAGGACAGCGCCTCGGCGACCCGGCCCGTTCCTCCCGCGAGCGCCCCGAACAGCCCGATCGCGCCTACCCAGGGACGATCTCCGGGCTCCGCCCTCTCGTACCGCTCCTTCACGACCTCCACGTATTCCGGGGCGATGCGGGGATGGCGCACGGCCGTGGCCAGGCTTTGCAGAACCTGCTCGGAGACCGTGTCGAGGGCGGCGCCCGCGGCCGCCCGGTGGGCGGAGTCGCCCGCCGCCAGCCAGAGGATCAGGGTGTGACCCCGCAGGTCCCGCGCGTCATCGCGCTCGGTCGTGCGGTGGTAGTGCGCGATCCGGTCGGCGAGCACCGCGCTGTCGGGCCCGGTCATGACCGCCAGGTCGATCCAGTGCTGCTGGTAGGGGGCGAAACGCCGGTCGAGCTCGATCGCCCTCCCGAACGCCTCTTCGGCCGCCTCGAGCGAGACCGGCACGGCATCCCCGTTGTGAATATAGGCCTCGCCCAGCAGGTACCAGGCCTCGGGGTCGTCCGGGTGCTTCCGCACGGCGCGGCGGAGCGAGTCGAAGGCGGCCATGCTCCGGTTGATCCGCAGTCGCTCCGAGCGGACCAGCGTCGCCTGCCGTGGCGGCAGGCGATCGGAATGCCGCACCGCGCGCTCGAACGCCTCCGGCCCGAGACCCGTGCCGGTGGCTGGCGTCCAGCCGTACGCCAGGCCGAGCCGGTAGTGGGCCAGCGCGAAGGTCGAATCCGTCTCCACGGCGCGCTGGAACAGCGGAATCGCGCCCTCGAAGTCGCCGCGTCGGTAGAGCGCCTCGCCTTCCAGGTACGCCTTGTACGCCTCGATCGATCCGGTCGTGACGCGGGCCAGGCCGACGGCCGAGGTCGGCTGCTCGCCCGCGACGAGCGAGCGGAGGACGTCGACCGAGAGCCGGTCCACCAGCGCGAGCACGCTGTCGGCCGGGCCCTCCACCCGCACGTGATCCACGGTCTCGCCCGAGCTCGCGTCGTGCACGTCGGCGGAGAGGCGCAGGTCGGTCCCGGCCGAGATCACGCTTCCTCCCACGGCGTAACGTGCACCGGCGGACCGGGCCACCTCCAGCGCCGTCTCGAGGTCGGGCGCTCCCTCGCCCGAGACGCGCTCGCGCCAGCGCGCCAGCACCGTCTGGGGGGCGATCGCGCGATAGCCGCTCGCCCCGTCCAGATTCGTCGCGAGAGCCTCCACCATCCCTTCCCGCCACACGTCCAACCCCTCGCCGCGTACGCGGAACGGGAGGACGGCGATCCCCGGAGCGGCCTCTTCGGCCACAGCCTCCGGCGGCATGAAGCTGCGGCCACGGTCCTGAATCAACACGTACAGTCCCGCCAGCCCGAAGAGGAGCGAGAACGCGACCACCCCACCGAGGAGCGCCCGTCCCCAGGTCAGGTGCGGCAGCTCCCTCTTCCGGACCGCCTCCTTCAGGCTCCCCAGCGAGACCTCCCACGAGCCGGGGACTTCCTTGGCCGCCTCGCGGTGGGACGTGAGGGGGTGGGACTGCACCCAGGCGGTGGCGAGGATGACGACCAGGCCGGCGAGCAGGAGGATGAAGGCCACCGGTCCGATCCACGGCGGCAGGTCCAGCGTCTCGCGAAGCTCGGCCGTCACCTGGAGGACGACCCACGAGGCGCCCAGGTACACGGCCAATACCTGAAAGAGCCGTGCCTTCCGGATACGCGACCAGAAGCCTTCGTCGCTCATGCGCTCAAGATAGCTTCGTGGCGTCGGCCGGACACGGCGTTCGATCCAGGTCGGGCGAGCGGGGCCGGGTCGGGTGGCCGGGGCCAGATCGACGGGCCGCTCGTTCTGACGATTCGAGATCGGCCCCGCCGTCGGCCACGGTCGGGCTCAGCTCCCCGGCACCGGCGGCGGCTGGTCGGGCGGGAGCGGCGACTCGTACGGCTCGCCCCCGGTCTTCTCCTCGAAGAAGGCCCGCGCCTCCGCGAGCAGCTCGGGATCGGTGAGCAGGTCCACACCGGTGAGCGCCAGCACCCGGGCGGCCGTGTGTGCGGCCAGCACCGCCCCCTCGCGGCCGTGCGAGGCGGTGGTGGCCCAGCTGTGCCAGGGCACGTCCTCCGGGGCCGAGGTCACGTCGAACCCGACCGTGGGGGCGATCCAGCTCACTTCGGCCACGTCCGTCGAGCCGCCGGTGGCGGGCTCCGGGCCGTCGGCCAGCGGTTTCACTTTGGTGTTCAACCCCGTTCGCTCGATCCCCAGCGAGCCCTGGAGCTCCGTGGCGAACTCGCGGAACTCCTCGGGGAAGTCCGGTACGCCCACGAGCTCGAGGTTCGCCTGGACGGCGTCCTGCAGGGGACGGTTGAGCAACACCGTGTGGACGCCGGTGATCAGCTCGACCTCGTGCTCGGTCCGCGTGGCGAGCGCGGCCCCCTCGGCCACCTGGAGGATCCAGTCGTAGTGCTCCTCGACCGCCGCCCGCGTCGTGTCGCGCACGTAGTACCAGACCCTGGCGTACTCGGGAACCACGTTGGGCGCCTCGCCGCCCGAGGGAATCACGTAATGGATCCGCGCGCTCGGCTTCACGTGCTCCCGCATCAGGTTCACGCCGTGGTTCATCAGCTCCACGGCATCGAGCGCGCTCCGGCCGTTCCACGGATCGGCCGCTCCGTGGGCCGCCTGTCCCCGGAACTCGACGGTGAAGTTGTTGAGCGCCCGGCCCGGATTGTTGCGCACCTCGGTCTCGAGGCCCGGGTGCCACTCGAGCGCGGCGTCGAGGTCGTCGAAGACGCCCTCGCGCGCCATGTACACCTTGCCCACCACGGTCTCCTCGGCGGGCGTCCCGTAGAGTCGCACCGTGCCGTCCAGCCCTTCGGCCTCCATGGTGCGCGCGATCGCGATCGCGGCCCCGACCGACCCCGCGCCGAACAGGTTGTGGCCGCACCCCTGGCCGCTGGAGACGCCGTCCTCGCGCGGCGCCTTCTCGGGCACCGGCGCGTTTCCGACCCCCGGAAGGGCGTCGTACTCGGCCAGGATGCCGATCTTCGGTCCCGCCTCGCCGCGGGCGAACTCGGCGACGAACGCCGTCGGCATGCCGGCCACGCTGCGGGTGACGGCGAAGCCCTCGCGCTCCAGGAGATCGGCCAGGAACGCGGCCGAGCGCTCCTCGAGCATCGCCGTCTCGGCGTAGTCCCAGAGCCTCATGGACATCGTCCGGATCTCCTCGCCGAGCCGGTCCACCTCGGCGAGCGCCGTCTTCTTGGCCTGGGGCAGGGGCCGGAGGTCGTCGGGCGCCTGGGCCGCGAGTGGCGGTTCCGGGCCGGCGAGGGACGCGAATACACTGGCCAGGAGCGCGACCACTGGGAGCGTCACGATCGTCGAGTAGCTTCGGTGACGAGGCACGATTCGGGTCCTCCTCGGTGTCCGCGGTGGGGGGTCGCGTCGGTTCGTGGTGACGCTCGGAGCCACGGCTCTCAGTCGGCGGGGGCGTCCATCAGGGCGGCGACGCGCTGCCGGATCTCTTCGACCAGCGGCTCGAACGCCGGATCCGGGTCGCGCCACGCGGTGACGAAGTAGACGTAGGCCTCCCGCGCCTTCTCACGCTCTCCCAGCGCCTCGTGGAGCCTCCCCAGCTCCAGCTGTGCCACGGGGAACCACCACAACGAGCGGTAATAGGGCTCGGCCTGGGCCGGGCGGCCGCGCTCCACGGCGAGCCGGGCCAGCTCGAGGCGGATGAGGCCGTTGAGGACGTGCCCGGGGTAGCCGTTGCCGGTCGCCTCCGCCCGCGCCTCCTCCAGGAGCCGCCACGCCCGCTCCGGGTCTCCCTCACGTCGGGCGGCCAGCCCCTCGAGCGCCTTCGCGGCCCCCTGCGCGAACCGGGAGCCCGCCGTGTCGCCCTGCGTCAGCAGCCGCTCCGCGCTCCCGCGGAGCTGGCGCACGGCGGCCTCCCGCTCCCGGCCGCGCCCCCGCTGCCAGGCGTACAGCCCCCCCGCGAACACCACGGGCACCGAAGCCGTGTCGGAGACGGCGGTCTCGAGGTCCTGGTCCGCCCAGCCCGGTGGCTCCGGGCCGTCCGGGACCGCCGGCACATGGCTCGAGAGGAGGGGCAGCTGGAGCCAGCGAGCGAGCGCCGGAGTAGCTGGATCTGCGAGGATCCCCGTAGCCTCGGCGTACCGGCCCTGGAGGAAGCCGCTCAGGAAGCGGAAGGAGGCGGCGAACGGATGGGAGCGGCCTTGGAGTACCCCGGCCACCCGCTCGAAGCCGTCCAGGAAGCGGGCGTGGACGAGGTCCGTCATAGCCATGGAGGCTAGGTTGACGGAGGCCGTGTCCAGGGCCGAGGCCGCCCGGGCGAAGGCGGCGGAGTCCCCGAAGGCGAGGTCGAAGGCGAGCGCGAACGTGCGGTGGCTCTCGGAGCCCGGTGCGACAGCCGCGTAACGGTCGATGAGCGCCCGGCCCCGAGCGCTGTCGGGCGACACCCGGAACGCCGCGTCCATCAGGTGGATGTAGGCGGGGGAGAAGCCCGGATCGAGCTCGACCGCCCGGCGAAACGCCTCCTCCGCCTCCGACTCGGGGAGCGGCACATGGGCCCCCAGGTGGACGTACGTGTCGCCCAGGAGGTACCAGGCCTCGACATCCTCCGGATAGCGTCGAACCGCTGTCCGGAGGAGCTCGATCCCGTCGAGAGTCCCCTGGAGCAGCGCCCGTTCGGCCCGTACCAGGAGAGCCTCCCGGTCGGGCAGGCGGTGGGCGAAGCGAGCGGCCCGCTCGATCGCCTCCGCGCTGAGCTCGCTCTGGATGTTCTCCGCCCAGCCGTAAGCGTGCGACAGTCGGTAGTGAGCGAGAGCGAAAGAGCTGTCCGCCTCCACTGCCCGCTCGTAGGCGGGGATCGCGGCATCGAACTCCGCGCGCCGGAAGAGCGCCTCTCCCTCCAGATAGGCGCGAAGCGCGGGAAGCGAGGAGGTCGTCAGCCTGGCCAGGCTGACCCCGGAGAACGCCCCCTCCACATCCGGCAGGATCACCCCGAGCACGGCGATCGAGAGGCGGTCCACCAGCGAGAAGATGCTGTTGGCGGGACCTTCCACCTGGACGGGTCCGAGGGTGGCTCCCGACTCGAGGTCGTGGACCTCCGCGGTGAGCCGCAGCCCCTCGCCCGCGGAGACGGCGCTTCCCAGGAGGGCGTGACGGGCACCCGTCGCCCGGGCCGCCCGGAGCGCGGTCTCCAGATCCGGGCGGGCCTGCGACGGGGCGAGCTCGTCCCAACGGGCCAGCACCGTGCGGCTGTCGATGGCCCGCAGGCCTCCGGCTCCGTCCAGGTTCGTCGAGAGGAGGTTCACCATCCCCTCGCGCCACTCCTCCAGCTCGGGATCGGTCACCGCGAACGGGAGAACCGCGATCCCGGGCGCCGCATCCTCGGCAAGCGCGGGCGCGGGGGTGAAGCTCCGGCCGCGGTCGCTCACCACGACGTACAGGCCCGCGAAGCCGAACAGGAGCGAGAAGGCGAACATGCCCCCGACGAGCGCCCGCCCCCACGTCAGGTGTGGTATCTCTCCCCGGACGATCGAGTCCCTGATCTCGCCGAGCGCCAGCTCCCACGAGCCCGGCACCTCGTCCGCCGCCTCGCGCCGGCGGACCAGGGGATGCGACTGCACCCAGGCCGTGGCGAGGATGATGAAGAGCCCGATCACCAGGAGGATGAGAGAGACCGGCCCGATCCAGGCGGGTAGCTCCAGCGCGTCTCGGAGCTCGCCCACCACCTGGAGGATGACCCAGGAGACGCCGAGGTAAACGGCGAGGATCTGGACAAGGCGGGCCTTGCGGACGCGCGACCACAGCGAGTCGTCGCTCATGGCGCCCAAACATAGCGAGGCCTGGTGGCCTACGGCACCCTGCGTGGAGACGTCGAGGTCCGCCGCCTCCGCCTCTACCGCTCCGCGTCCGCCCGGCCACGGGACGGGCTCAGGTAGATCGCGTTGAGGAGGAGCCGACCCGGCGCATCGAACGTGGCCCGATAGAGGGGGTCGTCCGCGAACAGCACGACCTGTCCGCTCCCCACACGATCGACGGTGACGTACGGCCGAGCCGCGTAGGTCCGCTGCGTGTTGTCGGGCCAGGAGTGGCCGCTCACCA
>CAYMQZ010000138.1:0-7112 GCA_964392705.1 uncultured Gemmatimonadota bacterium | reverse complement strand
GGAGGAGCCGGTCGAGCCCGAGGTTCCGGAGGCCGCCGCGGAGTCCGCCGGGACGGCCGGTTCCGAGATCCGGGAAGACACGGCCTCGACGGACGACGACGAGGACGTGGTCGTGACCGCGACGATGGCCGAGCTGTTCCTGCGGCAGGGGCTCTACCAGCAGGCCGCTCGGATTCTGGAGCGGTTGCTCGAGCGGCGTCCGGGAGATCCCTTGCTGGTCGAGAAGCTGGACACGGCCCGCCGTCTGGCTAGCGGCGAGACGGACATCCGCTCCGCATCCGAGTGGTCGACGGCGCCGAACGGAGCGGATGGCGGACGGAAAGCGGCGGGAGACGGGGCCGAGAGCGGCGGCGAGCCTCGGCCGGGGAGGCGGGGCGCGGCGGCGCCCCCCGGCCCCTCGCCCGCGGAGGGCGAGGACGGCGAGGCCCGCGGCGCCACGATCCGTGATTACCTGGAGCGGCTGCTCGAAGGGAGGGCCGATGCCGAGCCCGGATCGGGCGGCTCACGCTTCGCCCGCTGGCTGCGGGGCTCGGGCGACGAGTGAGCTTTCCGGTCCGGGCTCCGACGGCGGTCGCCGCACGGGATCGGTGGACAGGGAAGGAGGCAGCAGCGTGCGGATCGGAGTCCTGAACGGGCCGAACCTGAACCGCCTCGGAAGCCGCGCTCCCGAGCATTACGGGACCAGGACGCTTCCCGAGGTCGAGGAGATGCTCAGGTCCCGGGCGGCGCAGGCGGGGGTCGAGCTGTTCTTCTTCCAGTCGAACCACGAGGGCGAGCTGCTGGACTGGATCCAGGAACGGAGCGGGGCCGTCGACGGATGGATCGTGAACGCGGGCGCCCTCACGCACGGTAGCTGGTCGCTGCGCGACGCGCTGGTCGGGACCGGGCGGCCCTATGTCGAGGTCCACCTGTCGAACGTGTTCGGCCGCGAGCCGTTCCGACGGAAGTCCGTGCTGGCGGAGCACGCCATCGGCGTGATCGCCGGTTTTCGCGAGCACAGCTATCGGCTCGCGCTCGAAGCTCTCCTGGCGCATCTGTCGGCTCGCTGAAGACCGACGTGGAAAGCGGAGACGCGGTCGCCTCTCGGACGACGCCCCCGGCCGGCCGCGGGGCGGGTGCGGATCCAAGGACGCGACGCGAGGAGGAGCTGCGGGGTAGGGTCGGGGAGGCCGGGCTGGACGGTCTCCTCATCGGTCATCTGCCGAACATCCGCTTCCTGACCGGATTCTCGGGCTCCAGCGCCCTGCTCGTTCTGCTCCGCGAGGGCGCCCTGCACCTCCTCACGGACTTTCGGTACGAGGAGCAGGCCGCGGAGGAGTGCCCCCGCGGGGTGTCGCTGCGGATCGCGCGCGACGGCCTCTTCCCCGAGCTGGGCAGGCTGCTCGACTCGGGCGGGCCTCGGCGACTCGGCTTCGAGGCGGAGCATCTGACCGTCCGGGACCGCCGAGAGCTGGGCGAGCGGTGCGGGAGGGTCGCCTGGGAGGCCGTCGGCCCCCTCGTCGAGGAGCTGCGCGCCCGGAAGGACGAGACGGAGCTGGAGCGCATACGGGCCGCGGTCGCGGTCGCGGAGCGGGCGCTGGCCGAGACGCTGGAAGTGGTCCGGGAAGGGATGCCCGAGTTCGAGGTCGCCGCCGAGCTCGAGTACCGTCTCCGGCGAGCCGGCTCCGGCCCGCTGCCGTTCGCGCCGATCGTGGCGGGAGGTCCGCGCAGCGCCCTCCCGCACGCGGAGCCCGGCCGCCGGCCGCTTGCCGAGGGCGATCTGTTGCTGTTCGATTTCGGCGCCACCTCGGGAGGCTATTGTTGCGACCTGACCCGGACCTTCGTCCTGGGCCCCGCCGCCGCGTGGCAGCGGGAGGTTCACCAGGCGGTGCTGGAGGCGCAGGCGGCGGCGCTGGCCGCGATCGAGACGGGTCGCTCGGGGAGGGAGGTCGACCGGGCGGCGCGGCGCTGTCTCGAGGCCCTGGGGTGGGGCGAGCGGTTCGGCCACAGCACCGGACACGGGATCGGCCTCGAGGTGCACGAAACCCCCCGACTGTCGCGTCGCTCGAAGGACACCCTGGAGACCGGCAACGTGGTGACGGTGGAACCCGGAGTGTATCTTTCGGGTCGCGGAGGCGTACGGGTCGAGGACGACGTGGTGGTGGACGCCGAGGGCCCGCGGCTCCTCACGCGGTTTTCTCGAGATCTCCAGGAACTCTAGGTTACGTGGATCATGGCGGACACATCGGCTTTTCGAAACGGGATGGTCATCGAGCTGGACGGCGAGCTCTTCCAGATCACGTACTTCCAGCACGTCAAACCCGGAAAGGGCGGGGCCTTCGTGCGCACGAAGCTGAAGAACGTCCTGACGGGGGGCGTGCTCGACCGGACGTTCCGGGCGGGAGAGAAAGTGGAGGAGGTGCGGCTGGAGAGGCGGCCCCTCCAATACACCTATACGGACGGTCATCTCTACTACTTCATGGACGAGGAGACGTACGAGCAGATCCCCCTCCCGGCCGAGGCGATCGGCCAGGATCAGCTCCAGTATCTCCAGGAGAACACGACGTGCGAGGGACTCGTGCGAGACGGCGACGTGCTCGCCATCGAGCTTCCCCAGTTCGTGGAGCTCGAGGTGGTCGATACCGACCCCGGAGTCCGGGGGGACACGGCGCAGGGCGGCACGAAGCCCGCCAAGCTGGTCACGGGCGCGGTCGTCCAGGTGCCCCTGTTCATCGAGAGAGGCGAGGTGGTCCGCGTCGACCGGACGGAGGACAAGTACGTGACGCGAGTCTCCTGATGGACGCCCGTTCCCCGATCGCCCGACTATCACGCCTCGCGGAGGAGCGACTCCCGTGATCGATCTGGAGTGGCTGCGCCGTCTGATCGACCTGGTGGACGAATCGGACATCGATTCGCTGGAGGTGCGTCGGCTCGCCACCCACGTGAAGATCTCCAAGTCGCCCGCGGTGAGCGTGGTGAGCGGCGGCCATGCACCCCCGCCGCAGGCGGGAGCGGCGACGGGGGTCGAGAGGTCGGCGAGGGCGTCCGAGGTCGAGGCGCCTCGCGAGACCGGCGCGGAGGACGAAGGTGTGGAGCCGTCGTCCGATCTCCACGAGGTGAAGTCCCCGATGGTGGGCACGTTCTATCGCGCCCCGGCGCCGGACGCTCCCGCGTACGTGGAGGTGGGCGACCCGGTGAAGAAGGGACAGACGCTCTGCATCCTCGAGGCGATGAAGCTGATGAACGAGCTCGAGAGCGAGGTGTCGGGCACCATCCGCGAGATCGGGGCTCAGAATGCCGAGCCGGTCGAGTTCGGGCAGCTGTTGTTCCGGATCGAGGTCGACGGGGGGAGTTGATGCCTGGTCCTTCCCGGGCGCCAACCCTCCGGCGACTCGGCGGGTCGGGGAGCTGAGCGGGGATGTTCGGCAAGATCCTGATCGCCAACCGCGGCGAGATCGCGCTCCGGATCATCCGGGCCTGCCGAGAGCTGGACATCCGTACCGTGGCCGTCTACTCGGAGCCGGATCGGGACTCGCTCCACGTGCGCTTCTCGGACGAGGACATCTGCATCGGACCCGCGCCGGCGCGCGAAAGCTATCTCAACATTCCCCGCCTCATCTCGGCGGCCGAGATTACCGGTGCCGAGGCGATCCACCCCGGCTACGGGTTTCTGGCCGAGAACGCCGAATTCGCCGAGATTTGCGAGCGGAGCGGTCTCGTCTTCATCGGGCCCACGGCCGAGCAGATCCGGGCCATGGGCGACAAGGCGGTCGCGCGGCGGAGGATGGAGGCGGCGGGGGTCCCCGTGGTGCCTGGCACGGGCGGTTCGATCGACGACGTCGACGCGGCGCTGGCCGAGGCCCGCGGCATCGGCTTCCCCGTGATGATCAAGGCGGCGGCCGGAGGAGGCGGCAAGGGGATGCGCGTCGCCCGCGACGACGCGGGGCTTCGTCGCGCCTTCCCGATGGCCCGGAACGAAGCGGAAGCCGCCTTCGGCGACCCGAGCGTCTACCTGGAAAAATACCTCGAGCACCCGCGTCACGTGGAGATCCAGGTGCTGGGCGATCGGTTCGGCAACGCGGTCCACCTGGGCGAGCGCGATTGCTCCATCCAGCGTAGGCACCAGAAGCTGATCGAAGAGGCTCCCAGTCCCGTTCTCACGGAGGAGCTGCGCGAGGCGATGGGGGAGGCGGCGGTGCGCGGTGCCCGGGCGATCGACTACCGCGGCGCGGGCACGATCGAGTTCCTGCTCGCCGCCGACGCGGCGTTCTACTTCATGGAAATGAACACCCGGATCCAGGTCGAGCATCCGGTCACCGAGATGGTCACCGCGTTGGACCTGGTGAAGGCGCAGCTCCGGATCGCGGCGGGCGAGGAGCTCGAGATCTCGGCCGCCCCCGGTCTGCGCGGCCACGCCATCGAGTGCCGCATCAACGCGGAGGATCCGGACCGGGACTTCCGCCCCTCGCCAGGCACCGTGACCACGTTCCACGCCCCGGGCGGTCCCGGAGTACGGGTCGACACGCACATCTACCAGGGATATCGGGTACCTCCGTACTACGACTCCCTACTCGCCAAGCTGATCGTGCACGGCCGCGACCGGGAAGAGGCACGCCGTCGGGCCTACCACGCCCTCGAGGAGTTCATTCTGGAGGGCGTCCACACCACGATCCCCTTTCTGCGGAAGGTGCTGGTCGATCCCGATTTCGCGGCGGGGCGGGTCGACACGCAGTTCGTGGAGCGGATGCTGGGGACGGGCCCGCCGGGGATGGCGACCGGCGGTGACGGGCCCGCGGCGGAGTCGCCGGAGACCGGCCGACGGAGCGCGGCGGCCAGCGGCGGTTGAGGGGACGGCGGAAGGGGCTGGAGGAGGTGGAGGGGTGCTGAGCGAACGCCAGCGCGCCGAAGCGTTGGGCGTGGGTCTCCTGGCGCTCGGCCTACTCGTGGCGCTGTCCGTCCTGGACGCGGGCCTGGCCGGCGAGGGCCGAAACCTCGTGGGACCCGCCGGCGCCGTCCTGCACGAGGGGGGACGGGTCGCGTTCGGCGCCTTCGCGGTGCTCATCACGGTTCCCGTCTTCGCCTGGGGGATCGGCCTTCTGGGGCTCGCCCCGCGGGAGACGGCCCTGCGGTGGACCCTCCTCTCGATCTCGCTGCTGTTGCTGGCCCCGGCGGGCCTGCATCTGCTCGGCCGGCTCGTGGACGCCGTCCCGACCGACGCCTCGGGGTGGGTGGGCGAGTGGTTGGGAGGAGTCCTGGAGGCCGGCCTGGGCGCCGTCGGCGGGCTGCTGGTCGCACTGTCGATTCTGATCGCGCTCTCCGTCCTCACGTTGGGTTGGTCGCCCGCCCGCGCGCTCGGCGCGGTGGGCCGGGGGTCGCGGGCGAGCCTTCGCGCCGCGGCGCGCGGGATCCGCGCGGGCTGGGTGACGGTGCTGGATCTGTATCGGGACGGGCGCCCCGAGCCGCAGGGGCGGACGCCGTGGGAGGCCGCCGGGACGCTGGAGGACGCCCCCGCCGAGTCCGCCGTCGAGTCGGAGACGGCGGCGGCGAGCGCCCCGCAGGCGGAGGGGGGTCGCGAGCCGGGCCAGATCCCGCTGTTCGACCCGGGGGACCTCTCGCAGATCGCGCTCCCTCCGGTGGAGCTGCTGACCGAGCCCAGGCGCCGCTCGAGCGGACTGGACGAACGGGATCTCCGCGCGCTGGGAGACGTGCTGATCGAGAAGCTGGCCACCTTCCGGGTGGACGGCACGATCGGAGGTTGGACGACGGGGCCCGTCGTCACCCAGTTCGAGGTGGTGCCGGCGGCGGGGGTCAAGGTCGGGCAGATCGCCGCTCGGGCGGACGACCTCGCGTTGGCGCTCCGCGCGCCGTCCGTGCGCATCGTGGCTCCGATTCCCGGGAAGGGGGCCGTCGGGGTCGAGGTTCCGAATCCGGAGCCGGAGATCGTCTACCTCCGCGAGATTCTGGAGGCTCCCGCCTACCGGAGCTCGCGAGCCCGACTTCCGCTGGCCCTGGGCCGCGACCTCTCGGGTCGACCCTGCTGCGCCGACCTGGCCCGCATGCCCCACCTGCTGATCGCCGGCGCCACGGGCTCCGGGAAGTCCGTCTGCATCAACACGATCATCACGAGCCTCGTCTACCGCTACACGCCGCGGCAGCTCCGCCTGCTGATGGTGGATCCGAAGATGGTCGAGCTGAGCGTCTACGGGGACCTGCCGCACCTGCGACACCCGGTCGTCACCGACAACGAGGAGGCCGCCAGCGTCCTCAAGTGGGCGACCTTCGAGATGCGTCGGCGCTTCGGCCTCCTCTCGGCCAACGCGGCCCGCAACCTGGAGGAGTTCAACGCGCGCATCCGGCAGGGCGCCGCCCTTCGCGTGCGCCCGGGGGCGGAGGAGGGCTCCTACGAGGGGGACGAGCTCCCCTACGTCGTCCTCATCATCGACGAGCTGGCCGACCTGATCATGACGGTCCAGTCGGAGGTGGAAACGCCGCTGGCGATGCTGGCGCAGAAGGCGCGAGCGGTCGGGATCCACCTCGTCGTGGCGACGCAGCGACCCTCGGTGAACGTGATCACGGGTTTGATCAAGGCCAACTTCCCGAGCCGGATCGCGTTCCGGGTCGCCTCGAAGACGGACAGTCGCACGATCCTGGACCAGAACGGCGCGGAGAGCCTGCTGGGGAACGGCGACATGCTCTTCCTGCCCCCCGGAGAGGCCGACCCGGTCCGGATCCAGGGGGCCTTCGTCTCGAGCCGCGACACCGAACGGCTGATCGGGTGGTACCGGGGGGTGGTGGAGCGAGAGGAGAGCGTCGAGGCGTCCGACGAGCGTGACATCCTCGAGATGGTCCGGGAGATGGAGGAGGAGGAGGCGCGGGTCGACGTGGCCGAGGAAGTGCTGGAGGACCGGGACGAGCTGTTCCGCCAGGCCGCCGAGATCGTGATCGCCAACGATTCCGGCTCGACCAGCCTGCTGCAGCGGCGGCTGAAGATCGGCTACGGGCGTGCGGCGCGCATCATCGACCAGCTCCACCACGCCGGAATCGTGGGGCCCTCGGAAGGCTCGAGGCCCCGCGAGGTGCTCGTCCGGCTCGAGGACCTGGACCAGGCGCTGGCCGGCGAGCCGTAGCCGCGG
>CAYMQZ010000137.1:0-7214 GCA_964392705.1 uncultured Gemmatimonadota bacterium | reverse complement strand
CAGGACGAGTGGGGCCACGGCCGCATCCTGTACGCGATGCTGCGGGACTTCGGGCGGGATCCCGATCGGCTCGAGCACGAGCGCGAGGCCCCGGACTACCGGAACGCGGAGCCGCTCGACGGGCCCGCCGAGGGGTGGCCCGAGCTGCTGGCGCTCAACCTGCTCCTGGACTCCGCGCTCACGGTGCAGTTCGAGAGCCTGGCGGAGAGTCGCTTCCAGCCGATCCACTACAAGGTCTCGAAGCTCCTGGACGAGGAGCGCTTCCACTTCGAGCACGCCCGGGGGTGGACCCTCCGGCTGGGTGGCACGGAGGACGGACGCGAGGCCCTCTCCGAGGCGTTTGCGCCCGTATGGCGCGTCTGCCTGCGCTGGTTCGGACCCGACGACGATCCGCTGGGCAACGTGCTGGCGGAGGAGGGGGTGACGGATGCGGGGCCGCGCGAGCTCCGGGCCCGTTGGCTGGCGCGCGTCGGGCCGGTGACGGCCGAGGCCGGCCTCGAGCTGGCGGAGCGGACGGGCGACGGCTGGCGGAGCGTCGGGGCGATGTCCTTCGAAGGTTGGAGCTCGGCGGCTCGGCGGGCGGCCGAGGGCGGCCCCGATCCGGACACGCTGGCTCGCGTCCGTGGCGATCGGAACCGCGCCCTGTTGTTGGACTAGGCATCGGCGAACGGGGCCTTGGGGGGCGGATATGAACCAGGGAGCTGACGATTCGGTGGACCCCCGGCGGCCGGCCCCGGTGGACGGCGCGGATGCGGCGAACGATGCGGGCGGGACGGGCGACGAGGTCGAGCGGAACGCCGAGACGGCGGTGCCCACCCGCGATGCGAAGCCCGCGGCCGGCCCGGAGCGGGCGGCCGAGACGGAGCTGGGATCCGGCCGACGGGCCTCTCGACTCCTGGACTCGGCGCTGCACAGCGACGCCCTGCCCGAACGGGCCCGCTGCCCGTTTTGCGGGGAGCGCGACACCGAGCAGTTCGCGGCCTTCGGGTCGGCCGTCTCGACCAGCCAGTACTACTGTCGCCGCTGCCGGACCGTCTTCGAGTTCATGAAGCGACGCCGCCGAGGCTGAGATCGGGACCGCCCGACGTCCGCTCCGGTTCGAGGTCCGCGTCCAGCCCGGCGCCTCGCGCACCGAGCTGGCCGGCCCCTACGGGGACGGCGTGCGGATCCGGGTGGCCGCGGCGCCCGCCGAGGGCGCGGCCAACGACGAGCTGTGCGAGTTCCTGGCGCGGCAGCTCGACGTGCCGAGGTCCGCGGTGCGCATCGTCCGCGGCGAGACGAGCCGCTCGAAGGTGCTCGAGGTGATCGGCACCACGCGCGACCGCGTGCGGAAGCTCCTCTCCGGATGACCGAGGAGCCGTCCGCCGGGATGACCGAGGAGCCGTCCGCCGGGATGATCGAGGACGGGTCGATCGGGCAGGAGCCCGGGGCCGATGCTCCCCATTCCCTCGCGCTGTACGGCCGGGCGCTCCGCGACTTCTTCGCCGGTGACGAGGATGCCACGCTGCGGCTGTACAGCAGCCTAGGCGAGTGCGACGAGATCCCGGTCGGCCTCTTCTTCCGGGAGCCCGAAGCGTTCTTTCCGTTCGAGCTGGCGGCCCTCGACCTCGTCCGAGGACGCGTGCTGGATGCGGGTGCGGGAACGGGGGTCCACGCTCTGCCGCTCCAGCGGCGGGGCATCGAGCTGACCGCCCTGGAGCTGGTTCCGGAGGCGGTCGAGATCATGAAGGCCCGTGGCGTCGAACGGGTCCTGCGCGGCGACATGTTCGAGCTGCGGCCGGGGCGCTTCGACACGGTGCTGATGCTGATGAACGGAATCGGTCCCGTGGGCACGCTGGACGGGCTCGACCGCTTTCTGCAACGGGCGGGCCGCCTCTTGCGGCCGGGAGGTCAGATCCTCGTCGACTCCGGGGAGGCGCTGCCGGAAATCGAGAAGGCGGGCGAGCGGGACCCCAGAATGCCGGCGGCGGACGAGGCGGCGTACCCCGGGGAAGCGCGGATCCGGTTGGAATACCGGGGGGAGCCGGGAGCGCCCTTCCGGGAGCTGTACGTGGATGCGCTCACCTTCGCGCGGCGGGCGCGTGCGGCAGGTTGGCGGTTCGAGCTGGCGTTCGAGGACGAGAGCCAGGGTTACCTGGCCCGGTTGACCAGGGAGATCGCATGAAGGTCAAGCACGCCGACGAGGTGAGGTCGGAGACGGTGGAGGCGGGCGCGGGCACTCGCAAGCAGGTACTGATCGGACCCGACGAGGCCCCCAACTTCGCGCTCCGCCGCTTCACCATGGAGCCGGGCGGCGGCATGCCGAGGCACACGAACGCCGTGGAGCACGAGCAGTACGTGCTGCGGGGCCGGGCCACGATCGGGATCGGCGGGGAAGAGCTCGAGGTGCGGGCCGGGGACGTCGTGTTCATTCCCGCCGGCGTGCCGCACTGGTACCGGGCGGAAGGGGAGGAGCCGTTCCAGTTCCTGTGCGCCGTGCCGAACGCGCCGGACCGCATCGAGCTGCTCGACGACTAAGAGTGCTCCCGAGAAGCGTCACGGGAGCGAGGGGAGCGAGGGAGGACGAATGGAGGTCGAGCGTTGGGACGAGGGGCGGGATGGGCCGCCGAGGGCGGAGACGCTGCGGGAGAGGCTGGAAGCTCGCGGCTATCGCGTCTCGCGCCACACCTACGCGCCGGGCACCCGATTCCCGGAGCACACGCACGAGGTGGACAAGATGGATGCGGTCGTCTCGGGGACCTTCCGCATGACCGTGGAGGGGGAGGAGGTCGTGTTGGGTCCGGGCGATGCGGTGGCCGTTCCCGCCGGAACGGCCCACACAGCGGAGGTCGTGGGCGACGAGCCGGTGGTGAGTCTGGATGCCACCAGACCGCCGGGCGACCGAGCGCGCGGCGGCCCCTCTTCCCTTCGTCGATGAACCGAATATAATGGATGGTGGTAGAACGGAGCGTGATGGAACGGCTGGCGCCTCGCTCGGGCGCCCTTTTTTATGGAACGAAGGTTCTATTCATGTTTCGGGTGCCCACCTATCTGAAGCGAAGCTCGATCCACGGCGTCGGCGTGTTCACGCCCGAGCCGATCGGGGCCGGGACCGTCGTCTGGGACTTCGACCCCGAGGTCGACTGGCGTATGGCCCCGGAGGTGCTGGACCGGTTTCCGGAACCGTATCAGGCCAGGATTCGCTCGTGGTGTTACCGGGAAGAGGAGTCGGGTCTGTACGTGCTGTGCGGCGACAACGCCCGGTTCATGAATCACTCCCCCACTCCCAACTGCGACGATTCCGGCGCCCGCACGGTGGCGATCCGGGACATCGCGGCCGGCGAAGAGCTCACGTGCGACTATCGGAGCTTCGACGCCGATTCGAGGGAGCGAGGGCTGGAGTTCGGGCCCGAGGCGATCGACGCCACCGCGAGCTGAGGAGGGCGGCTCGGCGCGCCGGGCCGGCGGGCGAGGCCGAGGGAGCGGGAACCCCGAAGGAGGCCGGCCGATGAGGGTCGAGGTGGGCCAGACGGCGACGCGAAGCCTCACGCTGACGGCCGATCACGTGCGGCAGTTCGCCGAGCTGACCGGCGACTACAACCCGCTGCACTTCGACGAGGCCTTCGCGGCCTCGACCCGCTTCGGACGGCTCGTCGTCCAGGGCGGGCTCACGACGGGCCTGCTGCACGCCCTCGTCGCCATGAACATGCCCGGTCCGGGGACGGTGTTCCTGAGCCAGGACTGGCGTTTCACCGCGCCCGTCCATCCCGGCGACACGATCACCGCCCGCGCCCGCGTCGCCTCGGTGCACGAATCGAAGCCCGTGTGCCGCCTGGAGGTGGAGGTCCGGAGGCAGGACGGGACGACCGTGCTCGAAGGCGAGGCGTGGTGCTACACGTTCGCCGGTCCCGCGAGCGAGGCCGGGTCGGACGCAGCCCCACCGGAAGGGGAATAGGCGGAGAGGCCCCGACGCCGCCGCGGGCGCCGGGGCTCCCGCGTGGATTCTCGAAGGGTCGATCTGTCGTTGCCGCCGCGGCTTACCGGCCGGCGCCGCGGCCTACCGGCCGGCGCTGCCGTGGCCTACCGGCTACTGGCCGGCGTCCTTCTCGTGGTCTTTGCCCTCGTGGGAGATGTCTCCGCAGGCGGCCGGCGTGCCATCAGGCAGGTGCGCCTGGATGAACAGGGGACCGTGCTCCATCTTCTCGCCCGCCTTCTCGGCCATGCCGGCTTCGACCATGCCTTCGGCTTCCGCTTCGGCTTCGACCTCGGCCTTGGCCTGTGCCTCGCCCTCCGGGTCGGCGGCAGCGAGCTGCTCCGGCGTGATGACCGTCGTGCTCGACGCCATCCTCTCGTCCGCCTCGACGGTGACCGACGTCAGCGCCGTGGCCACCCCGCCCCCGGACTCGCAGGTCCCATGGTGGATGTGCACGGGATAGGTGCCCTCGTCCGCATCGGACAGGTTCACGGTGACCTGGTGGGCGTGAGGCTTCTCGGCCTCCTCGGCCGCCACGATGGTGGCGGTGCCGGTGATCCCGCTATCGTTCCTCGCTTCCAGGGTCACCGTCATCTTCGCCTTGGCTTCGGCTTCGGCCTTCGCCTCCTCCTCCTGCGCGGCGGCGCCGCTCGAGAGGCCCAGGACCAGGGCCAGCGGTGCCGCGAGCGCCCATGCCTTCGCGATTCTCATGCATGCCTCCTGTGGCTGTGGGTACGAAGGGTGCTGCAGGGTCCGGCTCCATGCCGCGAGTCATGTAATCTTCAACCGACGCACGTTCTTTGCCACCCTGCGAGTTCCGAGACCCTGCGAGTGCCGGGACGGCAGGCGCGAGGGACGCGGCACGCCGACGACACCGGGCGTGCCGGCGACATCAGGGTGCCACCCAGAGCTTGATCGCGAAGGCGATGATCGCCGCCGTCACCACCCGCCGGACCCAGGCGTGGCCCTTGAGCACGGTGATCCGGACTCCCAGCAGGCCGCCCGTCAGGTTCCCCGCGGCCAGCGCGGCGCCGGCCAGCCAGTCCACCTTGCCGGCGAACGCGAAGAGGCCGAGGGCGAGGGGGGTGTAGCAGAGGATGAGGAGGACTTTGAGCGCGTTCCCGCGAATCAGGTCCAACCCTCCCGCCGTAGCGACGGCGAGGATCAGGAAGCCGACCCCCGCCTGCACGAACCCCCCGTAGACGCCGACCGCGAAGAAGGCGGCCCCCAGTCCCGCGGTCGCCGCCCACCCCCCTGCTCGGAGCGCCCCGCCGTCCGCCCCTTCCTCCCGCCGAAGGGGGTTCCAGAGGGTCCACAGCGAGACGACCACCATGATCACCGCGAGGATCCGACGGAAGGCGTCGTCGCCGACCCGGACCGCGGCCCAGGTTCCGAGGGCGGCCCCGAGCAGGGCCGGAACGGCCGCCAGTCGAAGCCACCCCCACTCCACGAGCCGGTGACGGTGGAACCCCCAGACCGCGCCCACGTTCTGGACCAGGATCGCGACCCGGTTCGTGCCGTTCGCCACCGTGGGCGGAAGGCCCAGGAAGATCATCACGGGGAGGGTGAGGAACGAGCCGCCGCCGGCGATGACGTTCAGCGTCCCGGCCACCGCTCCGGCGCCGAAGAGGAGGAGATGCGCGGCCCATCCCTGCCCGAGGAATTCCACGCCCCACATCTAGGGGTCGATTCGACGCCGCGCCACGTGCGGAGCCGGGCCGGGCCGTCGGACTTCGGCTTTCGCGCCTCGCCCGCCGTGCCGTATCCTCCGGGTCGACCACGAGGGGACGCACTCCACCGGCCAGCTCCACAGGGGCGCGAATGGGCGATCGCCGGCTGTCCGGCAGCGGATGGACGGATACGTGAAATCATCGACCCCGACGCCCGGGCCACGTCGTGCGCGGGGCCGGCCCGAGTCGGATTCCGCCGGGTACGCGGAAGACGCGGCCCCCCGCTCCCGCTGGCTGGAGCGTCGGTTCGGGCTCGCCGCGCACGGCACCACCGCGCGGACCGAGCTGCTGGCCGGTCTCACCACCTTCCTCACCATGGCGTACGTCCTGTTCGTGAATCCGTCCATCCTGGCGGACGCGGGGATGGATCGGGGGGCCGTGTTCGTGGCCACGGCCGGCGCCTCGGTCGTCGGCACGCTGGTCATGGGCCTGTGGGCCAACTATCCGATCGCGCTCGCGCCGGGGATGGGGCTGAACGCCTTCTTCGCCTACACGGTGGTGCTCGGCCTGGGCTACCCGTGGCAGACGGCGCTGGGGGCGGTGTTCCTCTCCGGCGTCCTCTTCCTCATCCTCAGCCTCCTGCGCGTCCGGCAGTACGTGATCGACGCCATCCCGGCCACGCTCAAGGTGGCGATCTCCGCGGGCATCGGGCTCTTTCTGGGGATCATCGCGCTCCAGAACGCGGGGGTCATCGTCGCCGACCCGCAGACGCTGGTGACGCTGGGCGACCTGGCGCGGCCGGAGCCCGCCCTGGCCGTCGGGGGGTTCGCCGTGATCGCGGCGCTGCGCCACCGGGAGGTCCCGGGCGCGATCATCCTGGGGATCCTGCTGGTCGCGGCGCTGGGCCTGCCCCTGGGCCTCACGCGCTTCGAGGGGGTGGTCTCGCTCCCGCCGGATCCGTCCCCGACGTTCCTGGCGCTCGACCTGGTCGGGATCCTGGAGGCCGGGTTCGTGACGATCGTCTTCACCTTCTTCTTCGTGGACCTGTTCGACACCGCGGGCACGCTGGTGGGCGTGTGCCATCGCGCGGGGCTGCTGGACGAGGAGGGGCGCCTCCCGCGGTTGGGACGCGCCCTGCTGGCCGACTCCACGGCGACGGTGGCGGGCTCGCTCCTCGGCACCTCCACGGTCACCAGCTACATCGAGAGCGCGGCGGGGACGAACGCCGGCGGGCGCACGGGGCTGACCGCGGTGACCGTGGCGGCCTGCTTCCTGCTCGCCCTCTTCTTCGCGCCGCTGGCGGCCATGATTCCTCCCTACGCCACGGCGGCGGCGCTCCTGTACGTGTCGACCCTGATGGCGAAGGGACTGGCGGAGATCGACTGGGACGAGGTGACCGAGTACGCGCCCGGCATCCTCACCGCCCTGGCGATGCCGCTCACCTTCTCCATCGCCACGGGGATCGGCTTCGGGTTCATCGCGTACGTGGCCGTGAAGGCGCTGGCGGGCGAGGGGCGGCGGCTGGAGCCGGCCGTCGTGGTGATCGCCCTGCTGTTCGTCGTCAAGTTCGCGCTGGGGGAAGGATGAGCGTC
>CAYMQZ010000136.1:0-7312 GCA_964392705.1 uncultured Gemmatimonadota bacterium | reverse complement strand
CCACTCGTACGACTCGGCGGCCTCGCGCCGCGCGCGCTCCCACCGCTCGACGGCGTCGCGGTACACGTCTTCGGGCAACACCTCCGAGCGACCTTGGCGATTGACCGAACTCTGTGCCGCAAAATGTACAGATTGTGGCTGATAGAACAATAATGGCATCAGACTATATCGTCCGCTATATTCATTGACAGAGGCCGTCCGGTGCCGAACCCACTGGCGCGCCACGAACATCGGCATGCAGCAGTGGAACTTGAGCTCGACCATCTCGCTGGGCGTGGTGTGCCGGTGGCGGCGGAGGTAGCGGATGAGCCCGCGGGTGCGGCTGACCTTCCGGGTGCCGTACCCGTAGCTCACCCGGGCGGCCCGCTCGACGTCCTCGTCGCTCCCCATGTAGTCGACCAGGGACACGAAGCCGTGGTCGAGGACCGGGAAGTAGCCTCCCAGGATCTCTTCGGCGGCGGGGCTGGTCGGTCTCTTGGTCTCCATCGTCCTTCGGCGATCGATCGTCTGTCGGAAGCGGCCCGTGGACGGCCGGGCACGTGTCGACCCCGTTCGCGGACGGCTGGCGCGAGACGGTGTCGCTCGCGGCCGGGCCGGCGATCGGCGGGGTGAGAATAGACCGCGCGCCGGGACGATGCCAGCGGCCGCGTTCCCGGCGCGCGATCGTCGCGACGGCGCGGGGAAGGCGGCCGGCCGCGCTCGGTTGCGAGGTGTCTTTCGCGGTCCGAGTTTCGGGCTTGAACCGACTCCCGCGATAAAGGTAGTTCCGTGAACGGAACGCTCGACGTCGCCGAGCTCCTGTCCGGAGCGAAAGCGGTGCTGGACAGGAACCGGTGCGATGGCTGGACACGTCCCGCACCCACTCTCTACCCGCACCAGTGGAGCTGGGACTCGGGCTTCATCGTCCTGGGCTACGCGCACTACGATCTGGAGCGGGCGTTCGTCGAGCTCCGCTCGCTCTTCCGGGCCCAATGGGGCAACGGCATGCTCCCCCACATCGTGTTCGATCCACGCGAGAAGGGCTATTTTCCGGGTCCCGAGTTCTGGGAGACGGAACGCTCGCCGGAGGCGCCCACCCACCCGACCTCCGGGATCACGAACCCACCCGTCCACGGTCTGGTCGCCTCGCTACTCTGGCGTCGGGGCGGGGACGCGGCGCGGGATTTCGTCGCGGAAGCGTTTCCCGTGGTCCGCGCCTTCCACCGCTACCTGTACGAGCTTCGGGACCCCCACCACGAGGGTCTGCCGTTCCTGAGACACCCGTGGGAATCCGGCACCGACAACTCGCCGGCCTGGGACGAAGCCCTGGCCCGGATCGAGGTGGACCGCTCGACGCTTCCGGCGTACGAGAGGAAGGACCTGACGGTCGTTTCGGGGGAGCAGCGTCCTACCCGCGCGGACTACGATCGCTACGTCTTCCTGATCGAGCTGTTCAAGGGGCTGGCCTACCGGGAGCGGGAGATTCAGGCGGAATGCCCGTTCCTCTTCCAGGATCCGCTGTTCGCGAGCCTCCTCGCCCGCTCGAACGAGGCGCTGCTGGAGTTGGGCGATGCGCTCGGAGAGGACGTGGGCGAGATCCGGGAGTGGCAGCAGGCGACGACCGCGGCGGTGGAGGAGAAGCTGTGGGACGAGGAGATGGGCCTCTACTGCCACTACGATCTCATCGCCGGGGAGCGCGTGCGCGTGGCCACCAGCTCCGGCTTCGCCCCCCTCCTGGCGGGCATTCCGACCGAGTCGCGGCGACGACGTCTCCTCGCGACCCTCGAGTCCCCGCGGTTCGCGGGCTCCTCGGGGGAATGCTACCTGGTTCCGAGCCACGAGGTCGACGGCCCGGCCTTCGATCCGGTGAAGTACTGGCGCGGGCCGGTCTGGGTGAACGTGAACTGGCTGCTCTGCCGGGCGCTGGAGCGGTGCGGTTTCCACCGTCAGGCCGACCGGGTTCGGGGGGACACGCTCGACCTGATCGCCCACCACGGGTTTCACGAGTACTTCAGCCCCTTCCGCACGGCGGCGAGGGGACCCGTCGGCGGGTACGGAAGCGCCGATTTCTCCTGGTCGGCGGCCTTGACCGTCGATCTCCTGGCCGGAGTCTCGAACGCCGCCGGGGCGACCGCGCCCGGCCGCCAGGCGAGCTGAGCCGGTGTCTCAGAAGCCCCGCGTGGCGGCCCTTCAGATGAACTCCCGCCTCGGGGATCGGGAAACGAACCTGGCCCGGGCGGAGGAGCTGTTGCGGAGAGTGGCGGGCGAGGCCGAGTTGGCCTGCCTCCCGGAGCTGTTCGACATCGGGTACGATTTCCCTTTCCTCGCCGAGCGGGCGTACGACCTCGCCGAAACCGTGCCCGTGGCGGTGGCCGGTACCGAGCCGGCGACCGTGCCCGAGCGGCCTCGGGCGGCCGACGAGGAGGCGGCGGCGAGCGGGTCGACGCTCGGCCGGCTCCGCGCGCTGGCTTCGGAGCTCGAGCTGGGAATCGTGACCTGCGTGGTCGAGCGGGACCCGGCTGTGGCCGGCCTCCTGTACGACACGGCCGTGTTGATCGACCGGGACGGCGACCTGCGGGGCAAATACCGGAAATCCCACCTCTACCCGAAGGAGCACCAGCTCTTCCGGCCCGGCGACGCGCTCCCGGTGTTCGAGCTCGACGGCCTGCGAGTGGGCATCGCCATCTGCTACGAGCTGGCGTTCCCCCAGCTCGCGGCCACGCTGGCCCTCCAGGGCGCCCAGATCGTGTTCAACCCCTCGGCCGTCCCGGTGGGTTACGGCCACCTGCAGGAGGTCCGGACGCGGGCGCGGGCGCAGGACAACCAGCTCTTTCTGGTGGCCGTGAACCACGTGGGACGCGAGGGAGACGTCGTCTACTGCGGCGAGAGCCAGGTGGCCGACCCTCGTGGCGAGACGCTGGCCCGGGCTTCCGAGGAGGAACCCGAGGCGATCGTGGCCGAGCTCGACCTCGACCTGGTCCTGGACCAGCGGAGGCAGGAGCCCGTATTCCGCGGCTCTCGACCCGAGCTGTACCGCACCCCCGGGTCCGAGCCGGACGCGCTCCGGGGAGGCAGTCGCGCGTGACGGCGCTCGACTGGTCGATCGTCGTCGTCTACATGGCCGGCCTCATCGGGCTGAGCTGGTACCTGAGCAAGCAGCAGAAGGACCAGCGCGACTACTATCTGGGCGGGCAGGGGATGGGCTGGGGGAGCGTGGGCCTCTCGACCATGGCCACCCAGCTCGGGGCGATCAGCTTCATCTCCGCGCCGGCCTTCGTCGGGATGCGAGAGGACGGGGGGATGAAGTGGCTCACCTACGAGTTCGGCGTCCCCCTGGCGATGATCTTCCTGATCGGGTTCATCGTGCCGCCGCTGTACCGCGCCGGGGTCGTGAGCATCTACGAGTACCTGGAGCGACGCTTCGCCGGGAGCACCCGCGTTCTCGTGAGCCTCGTCTTCCAGGTGAGCCGCTCGCTGGCCACCGGCGTGAGCATCTACGCCATGGCGCTGGTGCTCTCCGTGGCCCTGGGCGTCCCCGTGTGGGCGACGATCCTCATCACCGGCGGCGTGACGGTCGTCTACGACATGCTGGGCGGGATGAAGGCCGTCATCTACTCCGACGTGATCCAGATGGGCATCCTCTTCGGCGGCATCCTGCTCTGCTCGATCTTCGCCTTCGAGCTGCTGGGCGGCGTGGATCCGTTCCTGGCGGGCCTGGAGGCGGATCGGCTGAACGCCGTGGATTTCTCGAACTGGGGGGTCGGGGAGGGGAGCGAGTTCGGGTTCTGGCCGATGGTGATCGGCGGCTTCTTCCTCTACGCCTCCTTCTACGGCTGCGACCAGCTCCAGGCGCAACGCTACCTCTCGTGCAAGGACGAGAGGAGCGCCCGGACCACGCTCCTGTTCAACGGCCTGGGCCGCTTTCCCCTGGTGCTCCTCTACAGCGTCATGGGTCTCCTCATCGGGACCTTCGCGCTCCAGGACGGCGGCTTCCTGGACCTGATGCCGACGGCGAACGCCGATCTCATGGTCCCCACCTTCATCATCCACTACCTGCCCGCCGGGCTCACGGGCCTCCTCATCGTGGGGATCCTGGCGGCCGCGATGTCCTCGCTGGACTCGGCGCTGAACTCGCTCAGCGCCGCCTCGATGCAGGACCTGGTGCTCCGCCATCGGAAGAGCCCCCTGTCGGACAAGGAGAACCTGCGGTACTCGAAGCTCCTCACCCTCTTCTGGGGGGTCTTCTGCTCCGCGGCGGCGTTCGTGGCCGGCGACATCTCGCCCACGGTGATCGAGGCGATCAACCTCGTGGGCTCCCTGTTCTACGGCCCGATCCTCGCCACCTTCGTCCTGGCCATCCTGACGCGACGGACGACGGCGCTCGGCGCCAACCTCGGGTTGCTGGCCGGCGTGGCGCTCAACTTCGCCCTCTGGATCGCGGCGGGCGACGTGGTCTTCTGGTTCTGGTGGAACTTCACCGGGGCGGCCACCACGCTGGCGGTGGCCTACGGCGTGAGCGCGTGGCGACCGGCGGGCGAGGCCGGGCTACCGGCCGAGGCGCGCGAGAGCGTGGGCTTCCGCCCGACGGAGACGGCGGTGCTGGCCGGCTTCTTCCTCGGCATGGTGGCGCTGAGCGCGAGCCTCATCTGGCTGTTCCGCCTCCTCGGCGCCTAGGCCGATCGGCCGAATGAGACCGGTGGCCCCCTCCCGGCGGCCATGTTATGGTGACCTCTCGCTTTCCCTGAGACCGACGGCGGAGGCACGCGATCCGACGATGATGCGTGACCGGGCGTCCGGGCTTCTCCTGGCCGCGCTGCTTCTGGCGGGATGCGCGGAGGCGGCCGACGACGGCGAGACGGTCATCACCTTCCCGGGCAGCGCGCTGGGCGCGGAGGCCGAGGTGCTGGAGCGCCAGCTCGCCCGCTTCACCCGCGAGCACCCCGACATCCGCGTCGTGCAGCGGGTCACCCCCGACGCGGCCGACCAGCGGCACCAGCTCTACGTCCAGTGGCTGAACGCGGGCGCCAGCGACCCGGACATCCTGCAACTCGACGTGATCTGGACGCCGGAATTCGCCGCCGCCGGCTGGATCCTCCCCCTGGACGGGTTCGAGCCCGGGCAGGACGCCTTCTTTCCCAACACGCTGGAGGCGAACCGCTGGGACGGCCGCCTCTTCGCGCTACCGTGGTTCGTGGACATGGGGATGCTGTACTGGCGCACCGACCTGCTGGCGGAGCCCCCCGCGACCTTCGACGAGCTCGCGAGGCAGGCGTCCAGGGCCATGGAGGAAGCGGACCTGCCGTACGGTTTCCTGTGGCAGGGCGCCAGGTACGAGGGCCTGGTCACCGTGTTCCTGGAGCACCTGGGCGGTTTCGGCGGGCGCATCCTGGACGAGACGGGCGCGGTGGTCGTCGACTCCGAGGCCGGGGTCCGGGCGCTCACCTTCATGCGGGACGCGATCCACGAGCTCGGAATCGTGCCCCGCACCGTCCTGACCTGGCAAGAGGAGCAGACCCGCTTCGGGTTCCAGAACGGCGGGGCCGTCTTCATGCGGAACTGGCCCTACGCCTATTCGCTCATGCAGGACCCCGCCGCCTCCGAGGTCGCCGGCGCGTTCTCGGTGGCGCCGATGCCGGCGGCCCCCGGCGGCCGGCACACCGCCGCGCTCGGCGGCTCGCAGCTCGCGATCAACGCCAACACGGAGCACCCGGAAGCGGCGTTCGCGGTGATCGAGTACCTGACCCGTCCGCAGCAGATGCTCGAGCGGGCCGAGGTGGTGGGCCAGTTCCCCACGCGTCCCGCCATGTACGCCGACACGGCTGCCCTGGCCGACGTCCTCTCGATCCCCCTGGACGAGGCGCGACGCATCATCGAAGGGGCGCGCCCGCGGCCCGTCACCCCGGTGTACACGGAGCTCTCGCAGATCCTCCAGGTGCGCCTGCACCGCGCCCTGACCGGCCAGGAAGAGCCCCGGAGGGCGCTCGAGCGCGCGGCGCGCCAGATGGATGAGCTGCTGGAGGAGGTGGGCCTGGCGCCCGGGGAGACCGTTGCCCGCTCCTGACGAGGTGACGGCCCCGGCTCGAAGCCTCGAGCGTCAGGAGGCCCGTCTGGGTTGGGCCATGGTGGGACCGGCGCTCTTCATCATCGCCCTGGTCGCCCTCTTCCCGCTGGGGTGGACCGTCTGGGAGTCCCTGCACATCCACGACCTCCGGATGCCCTGGCGCGGCAGGCCGTTCGTGGGTCTGGCGAACTACGGCGATGCGCTCGCCGACGCGCGCTTCTGGGGCGCGATGTGGCATACGGCGCTCTTCACCGTGGCGAGCGTCGCCCTGGAGGTCGGTTTCGGGCTGGTCCTCGCGCTGGCGTTGAACCGTGCCTACCGGGGCCGCGGGCTGGTCCGGGCTTCGGTCCTCATCCCCTGGGCCATCCCGACCGTGGTCGGCGCGCTCCTGTGGCAGTTCATGTTCGACGGCCAGGCGGGGATCGCGAACGCCGTCCTGGTCGATCTGGGCATCCTCGACGAGCCGTTCGTCTGGTTCGTCCACCACCTCGGCGCCTGGGTCCCGATCGTGCTGGCCGACGTGTGGAAGATGACGCCCTTCGTGGCGCTCCTGCTGCTGGCCGGTCTCCAGAACATCGACGCCTCGCTGTACGAGGCCGCGGCCATCGACGGCGCGGGGGCCTGGAAGCAGTTCACGCAGGTCACCCTGCCGCTGCTCAAGCCGGCGCTCCTCGTCGCTCTCATCTTCCGGACGCTGGATGCCTTTCGCGTGTTCGACCTGATCTTCGTGATGACGGGCGGCGGGCCGGGGACGGCCACCGAGCCGATCGCGCTCTACACCTTCAACTCGCTGCTGCAGAACCTGCGCTTCGGGTACGGCTCCGCGCTCTCGGTGATCATCTTCCTGGTCACCTTCGGGCTCGCCGCGCTCTACATTCGGGTCCTGGGCGCCGACCTCGTGAAGGAGGCCCGGTGAGCCGCTGGCAGAGGTGGACCTCGATCGGCGTCGTGGGGCTGCTCGTCCTGGCGATCGCCTTCCCCTTCTACTGGGCCGTGGTCTCCTCGCTCACGCCCGAGTCCCGGCTGTTCGAGGCCCCGGGCCTCCTTCCGGACCAGATCGTGCTGGATCACTACCGGGCGCTGTTCAGCGAGCGGAACTTCTGGATCCCGATCCGGAACTCCCTGGTGGTGGCCGGATCGACCACACTGCTCTGCATCTCGGTCGGGGCGATCTGCGCCTACGCGCTGGCTCGGTTGCGCTTCCGGGGGAAGGCGCTGCTCCTGGGCTTCATCCTGGCCGTGACGATGTTCCCGCAGATCTCCATCGTCTCG
>CAYMQZ010000135.1:0-7315 GCA_964392705.1 uncultured Gemmatimonadota bacterium | reverse complement strand
ACCGTCCTCGAGGCGGCGGAGCTGAAGGAGAAGATGGAGGAGAAGTTCGGCGTCTCGGCCGCCCCCCCGGTGGCGGTCGCCGCTCCCGGCGCGCCTGGCGCCGGCGGTGCCGTCGAGGAGGAGCAGACGGAGTTCGACGTCGTCCTCTCCGGCATCGGAGACAAGAAGATCCAGGTGATCAAGGTGGTCCGCGAGGTCACCAGTCTGGGCCTCAAGGAAGCGAAGGAGCTGGTCGACAGCGCTCCCAACACCGTGAAGGAGGGCGTGTCGAAGGACGAGGCCGAGACGATCAAGGGCAAGCTCGAAGAGCAGGGAGCCACCGTCGAGCTCAAGTAGCGCGCTCGGACCGGAGGCGCCGTCGGACGTCGCCTCCCGCCCGCGGGGTTCTGGAACGGGCCGCCGGCGGGCGGCGCGCTCGGAACGCCTCATCTTCAGCCGCCGCCGACTCCGGGTCGCGCGGGGGCCTTCCCACATTCGCAGGTGATCATGACGTCGAAGAAGAGTAACGGTTCCGTCGTATCGTTCGCGAGGCTCGAGCGCCCGTACGGCATGCCGCATTTCCTGGATGTGCAGCGGCAGGCGTTCGAGCGTCTGCTCCAGATGGAGTACACCGCGAAGGAGCGGCGCGACCTCGGGCTCGAGCGGGTGTTCAAGGAGATCTTCCCGATCACGGACGTGAACGAGAACTTCGCGCTCGAGTTCGTCAGCTATGCCCTCGGCGAGCCGAAGTACACGGTCGAGGAATGCATGGAGCGGGACATGACGTACGCGGCCCCGCTCAAGGCCACCCTGCGCCTGGTCATCTACGAGGAGGTCGGCGAGGACGAGAAGCGGCCTCGGGACATCCTGGAGAAGGAGGTCTACCTGGGAGACCTGCCGCTCCTGACCGATCAGGGCACCTTCGTGGTGAACGGCGCGGAGCGGGTGATCGTGAGCCAGCTCCACCGGTCGCCGGGCGTGGTGTTCGAGGAGAGCATCCACCCGAACGGGACGCGCCTCTACTCGTCCCGGATCATCCCCTTCCGGGGCTCCTGGGTGGAGTTCACGCTCGACATCCACGACGTCATCCACCTCCACATCGACAAGAAGAAGAAGTTCCCCGCCACGGCCCTGCTCCGGGCTTTCGGCTACGGGCGGGACACGGACATCCTCGAGCTGTTCTACGAGACGCGCACGGTGACCGTGGAGGACGCGGCCGAGGATCGGAGCGCCCGCCGCGAGGTGACCGGGACCGTGCTGGCCGCCTCGGTGGTCGACGAGGAGTTCGAGGGCCAGCCCGTCACGGTCGAGCTGGGAGGGTTCGATCCGGAGGAGGCGGACGAGCTGTTACTCGCGGCCGAGGTCGGGCATCCCGAGACGGAGGCTCGGCTCGGCGCCGTCGGGGACCGCCTCGACGCGACGCTGGCCGAGCGGCTGCTCGCGGCGGGCGTCGAAGAGGTCGAGGTCCACGAGGACGAGGAGGCGTTCATCGCCCGGCGCGGCGAGGAGCTGACCGAGGAGGTGCTCGGCCGGCTGCAGCGCGCCGGAGTGACGGCCGTCGACGTCTTCTCCAGCGCCACCTTCATCGCGATCCGCGGGTCGTACGAGGATCTCGCGATGCGGCGCGACTGGAGCCAGAACCCCCAGCTCGCCGACGACGTCGTGGATCCCGACACGGGCGAGGTCCTGGGCGAGAAGGGCGATCCCTTCGACGCCGACCTGTTCGGGACGCTGAAGGAGCGGAAGGTCAGGCAGGCGCTCGTCTTCACGGGCGGGCCCCGCGGCGAGTCGCCCCTGGTCCGCAACACCCTGGCCAAGGATCCCACGAAGACCGAGGCGGACGCCCTCTACTCCATCTATTCGCTCGTGCGCCCCGGCGACGCGCCGAACCTGGAGACCGCCCGTACGGCCCTGGATCGTCTCTTCTTCAACCCGAAGCGATACGATCTGGGACGCGTGGGCCGGCACAAGGTGAACCATCGCCTGCGCGACGTCTACCGGCTCCTCGACTTCGAGCTGCCGGTACCGGAGACGACCGTCCTGGCACCGTCGGACTTCATCGCGATCCTCCGCTACCTGATCGAGCTGCACGAGGGTCGCGGCTATACGGACGACATCGACCATCTCGGGAACCGGCGGGTCCGCTCGATCGGCGAGCTGATCTCGAACCAGTTCTCGGTCGGCCTGTCGCGCATGGCCCGCCTGGTTCGCGAGCGGATGTCCATCAACAGCGATCCCGACAAGATGTCGATCGACGACCTGGTGAACGCGCGCACGGTGAGCGCGGTGATCCAGGCGTTCTTCGGCAGCTCCCAGCTCAGCCAGTTCATGGACCAGACGAATCCGCTGGCCGAGCTGACCCACAAGCGGCGGCTCAGCGCGCTGGGCCCGGGCGGGCTGACCCGGGAGCGGGCCGGCTTCGAGGTGCGGGACGTGCACTACTCGCACTACGGCCGGATGTGTCCGATCGAGACGCCCGAGGGCCCGAACATCGGGCTCATCACCTCGATGACCACCTACTCGCGGCTGAACGAGCTCGGGTTCCTCGAGACGCCGTATCGGACGGTGGTCGAGGGGCGGGTGACCGACGAGATCGAGTGGCTCTCGGCCAGCGAGGAGGAGGACTACGCGGTCGCCCAGGCGAACGCCGAGCTGAACCCGGACGGCACCTTCAGGCGCGAGCTCGTGCTGTGCCGCAGGCGCGACGACTACCCGCTGCTCCCGCACGAGGAGATCGACTTCATGGACGTGGCGCCGGATCAGCTGGTCGCGGTCTCCCCGGCGCTCATCCCGTTCCTGGAGCACGACGACGCGAACCGGGCGCTCATGGGCTCGAACATGCAGCGGCAGGCGGTTCCGCTGCTGTTTCCCGAGCGGCCGCTGGTGGGCACGGGGCTCGAGGACAAGGTCGCGGGCGACTCCGGCGCCGTCCTGCTGGCCCGCCGCGCCGGCGAGATCACGGCCGTCACGGCCGACGAGGTGGTGGTCGACACGGGCAAGCCGCGAGGGGCCGGCGAGACGCCCCTGGCACGGCTCACCCAGTACGACCGGTACAAGCTCAAGAAGTTCTGGCGGACCAACCAGGACACGGCGATCAACCAGCGCCCCCTCGTGCGCGTGGGGGAGAAGGTGGCGGCCGCGCAGGTGATCGCCGACGGCGCGGCCACAGACAGGGGCTCCCTGGCCCTCGGCCGAAACGTGCTGGTCGCCTTCATGCCCTGGTACGGGCACAACTTCGAGGACGCGATCGTGCTCAGCGAGCGCCTGGTGAAGGACGACGTCTACACGTCCGTCCACATCCAGGAGCTCGAGCTGCACGTGCGGGACACGAAGCGCGGCATGGAGGAGATCACCCGCGAGATCCCGAACGTGGCCGACGAGGCGCTCGTGGACCTGGACGACCGGGGCATCGTGCGTATCGGCGCCCAGGTCAAGTCCGGGGACATCCTGGTCGGGAAGATCACGCCGAAGGGCGAGACGGAGCTCTCCCCCGAGGAGAAGCTGCTGACGGCGATCTTCGGCGAGAAGGCGAAGGATGTGAAGGACAGCTCGCTGCGCGTGCCGCCGGGCGTCGAGGGCACCGTGATCGACGTGAAGATCTTCTCGCGGCGGATCGACGATCCGCTCCTCGAGCGAGAGCACGGCGAGCGGATCGCGGAGCTGCGCGAGACGGAGCGCGAGGAGATCGCGCGCGTCGTGGAGGCCCGTGACGAGGAGCTGCGCGAGATCCTCGGGGGAGAGACCGTGGCACTCTTCCTCAAGCGGGGCACCATCGAGCCCCATCTGGAGGAGGGCAAGAAGCTTACCAGGAAGGCGCTCGAGGAAGTGGACTTCGGCGAGGTCGACCTCTCGACGCTGAAGGTGAAGAGCGACGCCGCCAACACGAAGCTCCGGCGCGTCGTCGAGGAGGCCAAGCGGCGCGTCGACCGGATCCGCGAGCGGACCGAAGAGGGGATCGACAAGGTCTTCCAGCCGGATGAGCTCTCGCCGGGCGTCGTCCAGCTCGTGAAGGTGTACCTGGCCGAGAAGCGGAAGGTGGCGGTGGGCGACAAGATGGCCGGGCGCCACGGGAACAAGGGCGTGATCGCCCGGGTCGTCCCCGAGGAGGACATGCCCGTCCTGCCCGACGGAACCCCGGTGGACATCTGCCTCAACCCGCTCGGCGTGCCGAGCCGCATGAACGTCGGCCAGATCCTGGAGACCCACCTCGGCTGGGCCGCCCGGATCCTGGGCTTCGAGGCCACGACGCCGGTCTTCCAGGGGGCGACCGAGCACGAGATCGGCGCCCTGCTCAAGGTGGCGGGCGCCTTCTGGGCGGCCAGGACGCTCGGGGCGGACGAGGTCGAGCGTCCGGAGGTGAGCCCGGGACTGATCCGGCGGATCGTCGAGGCGATCCAGGCCTTCGGGGAGCAGAGAATCGGCGCTTCGGGGAACGGAACGCGCCCGCAGGGCCTGGGTCGTTCGCTGGACGCCTATCTCGGCGAGCTCGAGGACGCCGACGTCCGGAACTTCTTCCAGGATCTGGGGCGTTACGCCCTCGAGGTCGCTCGCGCGCTCTCGGGCGCCACGGTCACGGCCAAGCTCGAGGAGGAAGGTTGGCCGGCGGCGGCCGCCCTCTCGGGCGTGCGGAAGATCGACGAGGGCCTCGACGCGGCCGTGGTCGAGCTGATGGAGCGGGCCGGCATGAAGCCCGAAGGCAAGATGCGCCTGCGGGACGGTCGGAGCGGCGAGGAATTCGACGCCGACGTGACCGTCGGCGAGATCTACATGATGAAGCTCCTCCACCTGGTGGACGACAAGATCCACGCCCGCTCGATCGGGCCCTACAGCCTGGTCACGCAGCAGCCGCTCGCCGGAAAGGCGCAGTTCGGGGGGCAGCGCTTCGGAGAGATGGAGGTGTGGGCGCTGGAGGCGTACGGCGCCGCCCACACGCTGCAGGAGATGCTCACGGTGAAGTCCGACGACGTGTCGGGACGGAGCCGCGTCTACGAGGCGATCGTCAAGGGGGACAACCTGCCCCGGCCGGGCGTGCCGGAGAGCTTCAACGTGCTCGTCAAGGAGCTCCAGGCCCTGGGCCTGAGCGTCACGCTGGGCTCGGACGAGGAGAGCACGATCTTTTGACCGGGAGACCGGCCGTCCGCTCCGACTCGACGGATCGACGAAGGCACCTCTTACTAGTAGGCACCTCTTACTAGAGGACTGAAGGAACAGGCATGATCGATTTCCCACGACATCGCGGCGGCAGCCCGTCGGAGTTCGACTGGATCCAGATCAAGATCGCCTCCCCGGAGGAGATCCGGTCCTGGAGCTACGGCGAGGTGACCAAGCCGGAGACCATCAACTACCGCTCCTTCAAGCCGGAGCGTGACGGGCTGTTCTGCGAACGGATCTTCGGTCCGGTCAAGGACTGGGAGTGCCACTGCGGGAAGTTCAAGCGGATCCGTTACCGCGGGCACGTGTGCGACAAGTGCGGGGTCGAGGTCACGCTCTCCAAAGTCCGACGGGAGCGGATGGGACACATCGAGCTGGCCGTTCCGGTGGCCCACATCTGGTTCTTCAAGACGCTGCCTTCGCAGATGGGCTACCTGCTGGGCATGAAGCTCCGGGACCTCGAGAAGGTCGTCTACTACGCCGCCTACGTCGTGACGAGCACGGGCGATCAGGACGTCGAGTACAAGCAGGTCCTCGAGGAGGACGAGTACTGGGACCTGACCGAGAAGGCGAAGGAGGAGGGCGACGACGAGTTCCGCGCGGAGCTCGGCGCCGAAGCGGTGCGCACGCTCGTCAGCCAGCTCGATGTGGATGAGCTGGCCGAGCAGCTGCGCTTCGAGGTGATGCACGAGACCTCCAAGCACCGGAAGAAGAAGAAGCTGAAGCGGCTCAAGGTCATCGATGCCATCCGGAACAGCGGCGAGACGCCGGAGCGGCGGAACGATCCCGAGCACTTCATCATGGACGTGATTCCGGTCATCCCGCCGGACCTCCGTCCGCTGGTTCCCCTGGACGGCGGCCGCTTCGCCACCTCCGACCTGAACGATCTGTATCGCCGGGTCATCAATCGGAACAATCGGCTGAAGAAGCTGCTCGAGATGCGGGCGCCGGAGGTGATCCTCCGGAACGAGAAGCGGATGCTCCAGGAGGCGGTGGACGCGCTGTTCGACAACGGGCGTCGCGGCAAGGCGATCCGCGGGCGCGGCAAGCGACCTCTCAAGTCCCTCTCGGACATGCTGAAGGGGAAGCAGGGTCGCTTCCGCCAGAACCTGCTCGGGAAGCGCGTCGACTACTCGGGTCGCTCCGTGATCGTGGTCGGGCCGGAGCTCGGACTCCACCAGTGCGGGCTGCCCAAGCAGATGGCGGTCGAGCTGTTCAAGCCGTTCATCATCCACGAGCTGGAACGGCGGGCCTACGCCGAGACCGTGAAGCGGGCGAAGAAGCTGGTCGAGGAGGACGATCCGCGGGTCTACGAGGTGCTCGAGGACATCATCAGGGACCATCCGGTCCTGCTGAACCGGGCCCCCACCTTGCATCGCCTCGGGATCCAGGCGTTCGAGCCCGTGCTGGTCGAGGGGAAGGCGATCCGGATCCATCCGCTCGTCTGCGCGGCGTTCAACGCCGACTTCGACGGGGACCAGATGGCCGTGCACGTGCCGCTCTCCTTCGAGGCGCAGCTCGAGTCGCGCGTCCTCATGCTCTCCAGCAACAACATCCTGAAGCCGGCCAACGGGCGGCCGATCGCCTCGCCGACGCAGGACATGGTGCTGGGCTGCTACTACATGACGAAGCCGGCGCCCGACTTCCAGCAGCGGGTCGAGGACGGGGAGCTTCCGACCTTCTCCGGGGCGGCCGAGGTCGAACAGACGATCGCGAACGGTCACCTGCGCAACGAGCGCGGCACGCCCGACCATCACCGGGCGATCCGCGTCCTGGTCGAGATGCGCGATGAGGAGGGGGGACGACGACGGGAGTGGGTGAACACGACGGTCGGCCGGGTGATGTTCAACGCGATCCTCCCCGACGAGGTCCCGTTCGTGAACGAGACCATGGCGAAGGGCGCGCTGGGCGACATCGTGTTCGAGAGCTTTCGGTGGGCGGGGCTGCGCAAGACGACCGAGTTCCTGGACCGGCTCAAGGACTTCGGCTTCCGGTACGCGACGCTGGCGGGCGTCTCCATCGGCATGAACGACATGGAGATCCCGGCCGAGAAGGAGAGGATCCTGGCGGAGGCGCAGGAGGACGTGGACCGCTTCACGAAGGCGTACCACCGCGGCGTGATCTCCTTCGGCGAGCGCTACAACAAGGTGATCGACGCCTGGACCCACGCGAACAACGACGTGGC
>CAYMQZ010000134.1:0-7370 GCA_964392705.1 uncultured Gemmatimonadota bacterium | reverse complement strand
CGGAGATGCGCTCCACGGGCGAGGTGATGGGGCTGGCGGACAGCTTCGGCCTCGCGTTCGCGAAGGCGCAGATCTCGGCCGGGAACGCGCTTCCCACCGAGGGCACCGTCGTCGTGACCGTCCACGACCGGGACAAACCGACCGTCACCCCGATCGTCCGCCGCTTCCAGGAGATGGGCTTCCGGATCCAGGCCACCGAGGGCACGTCGCGGTATCTGAAGGCCCGCGGGATCCCGTGCGAGACGGTGCTCAAGGTGCACGAAGGGCGCCCCAATCTGCTGGACCGTCTTCTCTCGGGCGAGATCCAGCTCCTGGTCAACACGCCGCTCGGCAAGCACGCCCAGCACGACGACTACATGATCCGGCGGGCGGCCATCGCCCGGGGCGTGCCCTACACGACCACGCTGTCGGCGGCCTCGGCGGCGGCCGACGCGATCATCGCGCTCCGGAGCCGGCGCCTGGAGGTGAGAAGCCTGCAGGAGCGGGCGGCCGACGCGCCGGCGCCCGAGCCGGTCCGGCAGGCCGAGCTGTTCGCGTGACGCGGGCCGTCCCGGGCCGACGCGCCCGAACGATCCCGAGTCGCCGGATGTTGATGGGGCGGGAACCGGAGGGCGAGGATCGGGCGCGCCGCGACCCCGAGTCGATGCACCCGGACGGCCGGAGCGAAGGAGCCAGGATGGCGAAGAGCGTCTGGGCCGGACGGCGGCTGCTCGCGACGGGGCTGGCACTCACGGCGGTGGCCCTGACGCCCGTCGCCCCCGCGGCGGGACAGGAGACCCGGGAGAGCGCCGGGCCTCCTTCTCCGGTCGTCGGGACGTGGCTCGGAACGCTCGAGGTCCCGGCCGGGGCCGAGCTGCGCATCGTGTTCCACATCGAAGAGTCCGACAGCGGCGCGCTGACGGCCACCCTGGACAGCCCGGACCAGGGCGCCCGGGGAATCCCGGTGAGCGAGGTCGCGCTCTCGGGCGACACCCTCCGCCTCGACGTGGCCGCGGTCGGCGGCTCCTACCAGGGAAGGCTCGAGGCGGCGGACCGCATCCTCGGCACGTGGCGCCAGCCCGGAGCGGCGCTGCCCCTCGAGCTGCGACGGGTCGAGGAGGTGGAGGGACCGAGCCGGCCCCAGGAACCGGAGCCGCCCCTCCCCTACGAGGTCGAGGAGGTACGCTACGAGAACCCGGAAGCGGGGATCGAGCTGGCGGGCACCCTCACCCTCCCGGAGGGCGGGGGGCCGTTCCCCGCCGTGCTCCTCATCTCGGGCTCCGGACCGCAGGACCGCGACGAGACGGTCTTCGGCCACCGGCCGTTCCTGGTCCTGGCCGACCACCTGACGCGACGCGGGATCGCCGTGCTGCGGGTCGACGACCGCGGGGTAGGCGATTCCGACGGCTCATTCGCGGAGGCCACGTCCCTCGACTTCGCCTCGGACGCACAGGCCGGGATCACCTACCTGAAGGCGCGCCCCGAGGTCGACCCCGAGGCGATCGGCCTGGTCGGCCACAGCGAGGGCGGGATCATCGCGCCGATGGTCACCCGCCGGTCCGACGACGTGGCCTTTCTCGTTCTCCTCGCGGGCCCGGGCCTTCCCGGGGAGGATCTGCTCCTGCTGCAGGGGACGACGATCGCGCGGGCCATGGGGGCCAGGGAGCAGCAGATCGAGAGCCAGCGCGAGCTGCAGGAGGCGCTCTTCCGGGTCGTGCGCGAGGAGGAGGATCCCGAGGCCCGGAAGGCCCGGCTCGAGGAGGTGCTGCGCAACCGGCTCCGCGGGTTGACCGATGCGGAGCTCGCGGTCGGCGGCATCCCTTCCGACTCGGCCGGACAGCGGGCCTGGCTGGAGGCCCAGGTAGAGCGCGCCGCCTCACCCTGGTTCCGTTTCTTCCTCGGCCACGATCCGCGCGAAGACCTGCGCGGCGTGTCGGTGCCGGTGCTCGCCCTGATCGGAGAGCTGGACCTCCAGGTTCCCCCCGATGAGAACCTGCCCGAGATCGAGGCGGCCCTCGTCCGCGGCGGCAACCGCGACGTGACGGTCATGGAGCTCGAGGGGCTGAACCACCTCTTCCAGCGCGCTGAGACCGGGAGCCCCGCGGAGTACGCGCACATCGAGGAGACCATGGCGCCGGAGGCGATGGAGGCGGTGGCGCAGTGGATCCTGGCCCGGGCCGGTGGCTGACCGCCCCGGCTTCACTCCGGAGCGAAACGTCGGGATGGCTCGCCGGAGCCCCACGCTGATCCTCGGGGCCGGGAACCGGCGTTGCGGGGCGGGGTTAGCACGAACGCCGTTTCCCTTCCCCTATTTCCGACGGCACAGAGGCCGCGAACGAGCAAGACGACGAGGAGGCAGACAAATGTCGAGGAGACTGCTGGGGCTGGCCCTGGCGGCGCCCCTGGCCCTGGGGATCGCCGGGCCGGCGACAGCCCAGAGCGTCGAGGACGTGCTCGCCAGGCATTACGAGGCGATCGGGGGACTCGAGAGCTGGGAGTCGCTGGAGTCGATGCGGCTGTCGGGAAGGATGGTGATGAGCGCGATGGGGATGGAGGCTCCCTTCACCCTGGTGGCCAAGCGCCCCGGCAAGGCCCGCATGGAATTCACGATCCAGGGCATGACCGGGATCCAGGCCACCGACGGCGAGACGGCCTGGATGATCATGCCCTTCATGGGCAAGACCGAAGCCGAGGAGATGCCCGCCGATCAGGCCAAGGCGTTCAAGCAGGAGGCAGACGTCGACGGGCCGCTGGTGGGCTACGAGGAGTCCGGGCACGAGGTGGAGCTGATCGGCACCGAGGAGATCGAAGGGACCGAGACCTACAAGATCAAGGTCACCTACCCCGACAGCGCCGTTCGCCACTACTACCTGGACGCCGAGTACTACCTGCCGGTCAAGATCGATGACACGCGTAAGGTCCAGGGGGGCGAGGTCACCGTGGAGCAGAGCCTAGGCGACTACAAGGAGGTCGGCGGGCTGATGATGGCGCACACGATCGAGGTGACGACGCCGGCCCAGCCCGGCGGCTCTCAGGTCCTCCAGGTGGAGCAGGTCGAGCTGAACGTGCCCGTCGACGATTCGACCTTCGCCATGCCGGAGGCGTCGGAGGGCTCCGGCTCGAGTTGAGTCCTGTGCTCGGCTCCCGGGCCCGTCGGGAACCTCGGTCCACCGGCGACCCCGGGCGCAGCACCGCGGTCACCGGCCTGGCGTCCGGGCGGCTCCTTCTCCTGATCGGCCTGACCGCCGCTCTCGGCGCGGCCGGCCCGGTCTCCGCTCAGGAGACCACGGACGATGCCCAGGAGGCCCCGACGCTCGACGCGGCCACCTTCGGCGCGCTCCGGGCGCGCCCGATCGGGCCCGCGGTCATGAGCGGCCGGATCGCCGCCCTGGACGCCGTCGACGGGGAGCGGCTCACGATCTGGGTGGGAGCGGCCGGCGGAGGCGTCTGGAAGTCGGAGGATGGCGGCGTCACGTTCCAGCCCGTCTTCGACGAGCACACCCAGTCGATCGGCGCGATCGCCGTGGACCCGAGCCATCCCGACACCGTATGGGTGGGCACCGGCGAGTCCTGGACGCGGAACAGCGTCTCGGTGGGAACGGGCCTGTACCGTACCGGGGACGGAGGCGAGAGCTGGGAGCTGGTGGGGCTCGAGGACTCCGAGCGGATCGCCCGCGTCGTCGTCGACCCGGCCGACTCCGACCGGGTCTTCGTCTGTGTCACGGGTCACTTGTGGAACCCGGGTGGCGAGCGGGGCGTCTACCGGACGACGGACGGGGGCGAGAGCTGGGAGGCGGTGCTGACCGTCGACGGGGACACGGGGTGCTCGGACCTGGGCATGGACCCGCAGGAGCCCGGCATCCTGTACGCCGGGATGTGGCAGTTCCGGCGACTCCCCTGGACCTTCACCTCGGGCGGGCCGGGAAGCGGCCTGTACCGATCGACGGACGGCGGGGACGGCTGGGAGGAGCTGACCGAGGGGCTCCCGGAGGGCGAGAAGGGGAGGATCGCCGTGGCGGTCGCCCCCTCGCGCCCGAGCCGGGTCTACGCGCTCGTCGAGGCGGAGAAGACGGCGCTCTACCGCTCCGACGACCTGGGCCGGAGCTGGGAGGAGGTGAACGCTTCGGCCAACATCCAGGGTCGTCCCTTCTACTTCGCCCACCTGGCGGTCGACCCGACGGATCACGATCGCGTCTACAAGGGCGGCTTCTCCCTCGGGGCCTCGAACGACGGTGGACGCTCGTTCAGCGATCCGTTCACCGCCTTCACGGGCGCCGCCTGTAGCTTCGACCTGCACCCCGACGTCCACGCCATCTGGATCAGCCCCCGGGACCCGCGTCTCGTGCTCGCCGGGACCGACGGAGGGCTGTACATCTCGCACGATCGTTGCGGCCACTGGCGGCACGCCCGTTCTCTCCCGATCTCCCAGTTCTACGAAGCGAGCGTGGACCTCGCGTGGCCGTACCACGTCTACGGCGGGCTGCAGGACAACGGGAGCTGGAGCGGCCCCTCGCGGGCGATCGGGGGCATCCGGAACGAGGACTGGCGCAACCTGGGCTACGGCGACGGCTTCCACGCCTTCGTCGACCCCGGCGACCCCGACTACGTCTACGCCGAGTGGCAGGGGGGCAACCTGCTCCGGGTCCGCAAGTCCACGGGCGAGACGAAGCAGATCCGCCCCTACGCCGGTGAAGGCGAGGCGGAGCTCCGCTTCAACTGGAACGCCCCGCTCCACCTGAGCCCGAGCGAGCCCGGCACGATCTACGTCGGCGCGCAGTACCTCTTCCGGAGCCGCGACCGGGGGGACTCGTGGGAGCGGATCTCGCCGGACCTCACGACCGATGATCCCGGGAAGCAGCGCCAGGAGGAGTCCGGCGGGCTCACCATCGACAACACCACGGCCGAGAACCACACGACGATCTACACGATCGCCGAGTCGCCCCTTAGCCGGGATGTGCTGTGGGTCGGCACGGACGACGGGAACCTCCAGGTGAGCCGCGACGGCGGATCGAGCTGGGAGAACGTGGTCGCCAACGTTCCCGACCTGCCGGCCAACACCTGGGTGTCGCACGTCGAGGCCAGCCCGCACGGCGAGGGCGCCGCGCTCGTCACGTTCGACGGCCATCGGACCGGCGACATGGCGACGTACGCCTACCGCACCGACGACTCCGGCCGCACCTGGCGCTCGCTCGCCACCGACGACCTGGAGGGCTACGCCCACGTCGTGAAGCAGGACCCCGTGAACTCGGACCTGCTGTTCCTGGGCACGGAGTTCGGCCTCTTCATCAGCGTGGACGGGGGAGCGAGCTGGGCGCGCTTCGAGTCCGGCTTCCCGCCCGTGGCCGTCCGGGACCTGGCGATCCATCCCCGAGAGCACGACCTGGTGATCGCCACGCACGGCCGCGGGATCTGGATCCTGGACGACGTCACGCCGCTCCGGAACCTGACGGCCGAGGTGCTGGCCTCGGAGGCGGCGATCCTGCCCTCCCGGCCCGCCGTGATGGTGACGCCCGCCAGCGAGCAGAGCTTCGCGGGCGACGGCGAGTTCATCGCTCCGAACCCGCCGGAGGCGGCGAGCGTCGTCTATTACCTGAAGCGCCGGCCGCTCTTCGGCGATCTGCGGGTCGACGTGTACGATGCCGCCGGGGAGCGGGTGAGCTCGATCCCGGGCGGGCGCTTCAGGGGACTGAACCGGGTCGACTGGCGGATGCGCCTCCCACCGCCCAAGGTGCCCCGCGCCAACACGCTGCTTCCCTCGGCGATCGGCCCCCGCGTCCCCGAGGGCACCTACACCGTGCGGCTCGTGAAGGGAGAGGAGACGTACGAGGGGCAGATCTCCCTCGTGCCCGATCCGCGCTCGCCCCACCCGGAGTCCGACCGCAGGCTGCAGCAGGAAACGGCGCTCGAGCTGTACGACATGCTGGAGAGCCTGGCCTATCGGGTGGACGTGGCGATCGGGCTGCGGGACGCGGCGGGCCAGCGGGCCGAGGCGGCCGGGGGTGGACTGGCTTCCCGGCTCGAAGCCTACGCGGACGAGCTCGACGCCTTCCATGCGGGGGTCGTCGTGACCGACGAGGCGGGTCGGATGGCGGGAAAGGAGAAGCTGCGCGAGCGGCTCGGCGCCCTGTACGGCGCCGTGGTGGGCTACGACGGTCGCCCGACCGCCTCGCAGCTCGAGCGTATGGCCGCCCTGGCCACCGATCTCGAGGCGGCGGAGGCGCGCTTCGCCGGGCTTACGGTGGACCGTCTGAACGGACTGCAGCGCGCCCTGTCCGAGCGAGGGCTGGAGCCGCTGCCTTTTCCCACGCGCGAGGAGTGGCGAGAGCGCTAGGAACCCGCCAGGTTGGGTGCGTGATCCCGTGGCTCGGGCGGTGCGTGATCCCGTGACTCGGGCGGCGCTCCCCCCCGAGCGCGGGCGGGAAACCACGGGTCCGCCACCTTCGTAAGGAGTCACGAGGCGTCGTTCGGTTCGACAGCGGAGGGAGTTCCGATGGAATGGATCGCCTGGGTGCTCGTGGCGTTCGTGGCCATGTCGGCCTGCCGGGGCCGCTGTGCGCGGGAGGGGAGGGGACAGCGCCGGCTGTCGAGCGGGAGGGGGGCCGCTCGTCGGGGCGGCACGGGCTCGCGCGCCCTAGAGGGATCCCGCTCCTCCGCACGATCGGGCGGGGAGACGGCGCCGCGCGCCGAGCTGCCGCCGGCCAGCCCGCTCGATACGCTGCAGCGGCGCTTCGTCGAGGGGCGGATCGACATGGAGCAATACGAACGAGAGCTGGACCGGCTGTACGCGCTCGACTCCGGGGAGCGCTGAGGTGGAGCGCCACATCCAGCTCGTCGCCTACCTGCACATCGGCCTCGGAGCCCTCGGCCTCCTGGGGGCGGCGTTCGTCTTCCTGGCCGTGGCCGGCGCCGGCCTCCTCTCGGGCGACCTACAGGCCATCTTCATCACGTCGACCATCGCCGCGATCGTGGGGCTCTTCCTGGCGTTTACCTCCGTGCCGGGCATCGTGGGAGGGATCGGCCTGCTCCGGCACCGGCCGTGGGCCCGCATCCTCATCCTGATCGTCTCCACCTTCTACCTGTTCCACGTGCCGCTGGGCACGCTCCTGGCGATCTACTCCTACTGGACCCTGCTGACCGAGGACGGCGCCCGGGCCTTCCGGACGGTCTGAGACGGGGCGGGGGACCCCGGCCCCCGTTCCCGGCGCCGCGACGTCCGCTGCGCCTGCCGGCGCTCGCCCCGGCCGCTGACCTTCGGGGGCGGTCGGCTCGTTGCGACCCGGTCACTGGCCGTCCATCTTCCCTGTAGCCGCCATCCCGTTCCCGGGGGAAGCCGTGTCCTGGCTCCGCGCCTTTTTCGCCGAGCTGAAGCGCCGCCGCGTGTGGCGGGTGGC
>CAYMQZ010000133.1:0-7535 GCA_964392705.1 uncultured Gemmatimonadota bacterium | reverse complement strand
TGGTGGCGGCCATCCTCGCCGGCTTCTCCTTCGCCGAGCCCGAGGATCGGCGGCTTCGCCGCTTCGTGATCCTGGTGGGCGCGGTCGCAGCCGCGGTCACGGGCTTCGCGGCCACCCTGGGCGCCCGCATCGAGCACGGACCCGAAGCCCGCGAGCCGATCGTCCACGACGACCTTCGAACCGACAGGAGAACAGCATCCCATGCCTCGCTCACCACGCTCTTCGCCATCGACTCGCCCGCGGCGAGCCCCGACTCCCGTCGCGATTCCACCCCTGCTCTGCCTGCTCGCCCTCCTGCTGCAGGTGCCGGTGGCCGCTGACGTGGCCGCACAGGAGGGTGCCGGCGATGAGGCTCGCGCCCGCGAGATCCACGAGGCGGCGATCCTCGTCGACGGCCACAACGACCTGCCGTGGCGCATCCGCGGGCGCTGGGGCCTCGACCTCTCCGACGTCGACCTGGACGCGCCCCTGCCCGACGGGCACACGGACCTGCCCCGGCTCCGCGAGGGCGGGGTGGACGTGCAGTTCTGGGCGGCCTACGTGCCCGTCCGCTTCGCCGGCCCCGAGGCGACCGTGGTGGCGCTCGAACAGATCGACCTGATCCAGCGATTCACGGCCGCCTACCCGGAACAGATGGAGATGGCGTACTCGGCGGACGACGTCGAGCGCATCGTGGGGCGGGGGAGGATCGCCTCCATGATCGGGATCGAGGGCGGCCACGCGATCGCCAACTCGCTGCCCGTCCTCCGCGAGCTGTACGAGGCGGGCGCCCGCTACCTGACGCTCACGCACTCGGCCACGCTGGCGTGGGCCGACGCGGCGGGCGACGACCGGGCCCACGGCGGCCTCACCGAGTTCGGCCGGAAAGTGGTGCGCGAGATGAACCGGCTCGGGATGCTGGTCGACCTCTCGCACGTCACGGCCGAGGTGATGGAGGACGCCCTGGAGACGACGCGCGCGCCCGTGATCTTCTCGCACTCCTCGGCGCGCGCGATCGCCGAGCACCCGAGGAACGTCCCCGACGAGATCCTGCGACGGATGCCGGAGAACGGGGGCGTCGTGATGGTCAACTTCTACTCGGGATTCCTGCACCCCGAGGGCGCCCGGAACATCCAGGACCTGTTCCGCGAGGAGGCGCGCATCCGTCGCGAGAACCCGGATCCCGAGGCGTTCGAGGAGGCGATGGAGGCGTGGCGACGCGAGCACCCCACGCCGCCCGGCGACGTGGCTCTGGTGGCCGACCACATCGACCACATCGTCGAGGTGGCCGGCGTGGAGCACGTGGGGTTGGGCTCCGACTACGATGGGGTCTCCGTCGTGCCCGAGGGCCTGGAGGACGTGTCGAAGTTCCCGAACCTGACGGCCGAGCTGCTCCGCCGCGGCCACTCCGAGGCCGACGTGACGAAGATTCTGGGCGGAAACCTGCTGCGGGTCCTCCGCGAGGCGGAAGAGATCGGGGCCGAGCTCCGGCGGACGGAGGAGCCCGCCGCCGACGCGCTCCCGTTCCGGGGCCTCGAGCCGACCCGGGGAAGCGGCGAGGGAGAAGGGTGAGCGCGACCGAGGGATCCGAAGCCGGGGGACGGACGCCCGGGCCCGCCGGTTCGCGGGCCGGAGCGCGCGATGACGCCCCGGCCCTCGAGATCCCCGGGCTTCCCGTGGTGGTGGGGCGCGGCCGCGAGGACGAGGCCCGGGACGTCGAGCACTCCCGGGTCACCATGACCCAGCTCATGGGGCCCCCGGAGGCGAACCTGTTCGGGTCGGTGTTCGGCGGGGTGATCCTCGCCCTGGTGGACAAGATCGCCTACGTGTGCGCCACGCGGCACGCCGGGTGTCCGACCGTCACCGCGAGCTTCGACCAGGTCGACTTCCGCTCGCCCATCGACATCGGCGAGATCGTGACCCTCCGGGCCTCCGTGAACACGGTGGGCCGGACCTCGGTGGAGGTGGGCGTCCGGGTGATGGCCGAATCGGTGCAGGGCGGCGCTCCCCGCCACACCAACTCCTGCTACGTCACCATGGTGGCGATCGACGAGGAGCGCCGGCCCGTTCCGGTCCCTCGTCTCCGGCTGGAGACGGCGGAGGAGTATCGGCGACACGTGGAAGCCGAGGAGCGGAGAGAGGCGAGGCTGGAGCTGGCGCGGCGGCGGCGGGCGTACCGGCGACCATGACCCGGGGCCGGCTGCTGAACGGGGCGTGCTCCCGCCTCGCGGATCGGCTGGCGCTCCCGATCGACCCCGCGTTGCGGATCGGCTCCGGTGACGACCTCGCCTACGCCAGGAGGTCCACCAGCCCGTAGAAGATCAGCAGGGCGCCGCACACGGCGGCCGTCTGCAGGACGAGCTCGCGCGGCGGCAACTTCGCCAGCGTCCCGATCACCACCGAGAAGCCCGCACCCGCGACCAGCAGGAGGATCAGGGTCATCGCTCTCGCTTTCTGGCTCGGTTCGCGCGGCGTTCGTCCGCCCAGGCCGGGTGTCCAGCTCCTCGCCGAGCCCGAAGCGTCCGGCCCAGCCGCCTCAGTTCGGGCCCAGGCGCGGGGCGCTCTCGTCCTTCGCCCCGCCCTTCTTCTGGAGCTGTACGAGCTCGGGCATCCCGGCCCGCTCGGCGATGCGCTGGCCGGTGGGAGTCGCGGCCAGCCCGCCCAGCGCCGTCTCGCGGTAGCGCACGTCCATCTTGCGGCCCACTTCCCCCATGACGTCGATCACCTCGTCGGCCGGGATCGGGAAGTCCAGTCCCGCCAGGGCCATCTCGGCCGCGGCGGTCGCCTGCACGCCCGCCGTGGCGTTGCGGTAGGCGCAGGGGATCTCGACCAGCCCGGCCACGGGGTCGCAGATGAGACCCAGCATCCCCTGGAGCGTGAGCGCCACCGCGTGGGACACCTGCTCGGAGGTGCCGCCCTCGAGGTGGACGATCGCCGCGGCCGACATGGCGGCGGCGCTGCCGGTCTCGGCCTGGCAGCCCCCGCCCGCGCCGGCGATCGAGGCCCGCTCCGCGATCACCGCGCCCACCCCACCCGCCACGAGCATTCCGTCCACCAGGCGGTCGATCGACCACTCGCGCGACTCCTTGAGCGTGAGCAGCACGCCCGGCACCACGCCCGCGGCCCCGGCGGTCGGCGCCGCCACGATCAGCCCCATCCGGGCGTTCACCTCCAGCGTCGCGATCGCTCGCGCCAGCATGCGGGTGAACGAGTCGGCGAACAGACGGGGGCCCCGCTCCACCAGACGTCGGGCCCGGCCTCCGGTCAGCCCCGTGGGGCTCCGCTCCTCCGAGCCGAGCCCCTCCTCCACGGCCCCCTCCATGACCCGCAGCGTCTCGGCGATCCGGGAGCGGATCGCTTCCGGATCGGCGCCCGTGTCCTTCACCTCCCGGCGGATGACGGCCTCGGCCAGGTCGATCTCCTGCGCCTCGGCGTCGCGGATCCAACCCTCGATCGAGCGATACAGGTCGGCCTCCCCGCTAATCCCGCTCGCCCTGGCCCACCTCGTCGAGCCGCCGGATGCTGCGGATCCAGTGCACCCACGGCTGCTCCCGGAGCCGGTCCAGCAGGTCCTCGGGAATGTGATCGTCGACCTCGACGGTCATCAGCGCCTGCTCGCCGCGGCCGGTCCGGTCCACGTGCATCGTGGCCAGGTTCAGGTTCCGGTCCGCGAACATGCCCGCGATCTTGGCGATCGTGCCCGGGACGTCGTCGGCGTGGACCACCAGCGTCGGCAGACTGCCGGTGAGCGAGACCGGAAAGCCGTCCACCTCGCTCACCCGGATCCGCCCGCCGCCGATCGAGGCGCCCACCACGGTGGTCGGCTCCTCCCCCCTCCACACCTGCAGGCGCGCCGTGTTCGGATGCGCCTCCTCGCCCAGGTCCACGGTCTCGAACTCCATCTCGAGGCCGGCCTGCCGGGCCCGCTCGAGGCTGTCGCGGAGACGGGAGTCGTCGGGACGATAGCCCAGCAGGCCGCCCACGATCGCCTTCTTCGTGCCGTGGCCCTCGCCGGTCATCGCGAAGCTCCCGTGCAGGGCGACCCGGGCGCGATCGGGCGTCCCGCCGGCGATGGCGCGTGTCACGTACCCCAGACGGCAGGCCCCCGCCGTGTGCGAGCTCGACGGTCCGACCATGGTCGGTCCCAGGATGTCGAACAGGCTCGTCATCGCGTCCCCACGAGGCCCGGGCCCGCGGGCTCGACAGCCTCCTCGATCGTGCGGTCCGCGCGCGGCGTCTCGAACCTCGCCTCCGGGACCAGGCGTCGGAGGCGCTCGAGGACGCTCGACCGCGCGCGCTCGACCGGAACGTCGAACGCGGCGGCGAACCCGCGCTCCACGGCGGCCCGCAGCTCTTCTCCCAGCGGTCCACCCTCCGGCCTCCGCCCCTCGGCCTCTAGCGACGTCATCCGGGCGCCGGAGATCCCGCAGGGGACGATCAGGTCGAAGGCCTCCAACGGCTCGTCGGTCACGTTGAGCGCGAAGCCGTGCCACGTGACCCAGCGGCTCACGTGCACGCCGATGGAGGCGATCTTCCGCGCCGAGCCCGATGCCACGAGCGCCGCGGCCGCATCGGCCTCGAGGTCCCGCTCCAGGGGGTCGCCGGCGCGCTCGCCCGCCCACACGCCCGTGTGCCCTTCGGCCCGGACGGCCGTCACTCCCAGCTCGGCGGCCGCCCGGATGAGCGCCTCCTCCAGCGCGCGCATGTACCAGTGCAGGTCCGTCCGGTGGTCGCGGAGATCCAGGATGGGATAGCCGACGAGCTGGCCCGGGCCGTGGTAGGTGACGTCGCCCCCTCGCTCGATCTCGACCCGGTCCACTCCGCGCGCCGCGAGCACCTCGGGCGTCGCCCGCACGTTCTCCGCCCGGGCGCCGCGGCCCAGCGTGACCACCGGCTCGTGCTCGACGAGCAACAGGAGGTCGTCCTCCCACTCTCCGTCTATGCGGGCCCGGGCCGCTCGGCGCTGCGCCTCGAGCGCCGCCCGGTAGGGGGCCGGTGATTCGAGAACGGCGCTGAAGACGCGACGCCGGCGGTGCACGCGGGAGCGGCTCCTGTCCGACTCATGGCGGCTCGTGACCGGCTCATAGCGGCTCATGTCCGACTCATGAACTCATATGTGAATCGCGCGCCCCATCGCCGCGAGCGCCGCTTCCATCACGCCCTCGGCCATGCTCGGGTGGGCGTGCGCGTGCGTCGCGATCTCCTCGACCGTGGTCTCCAGCATCCGCCCCAGACCCACTTCCGCGATCAGCTCGCTCACGTTGTGACCGATCATGTGGACGCCGAGCACTTCCCCGTACCGCGCGTCGGCCACGATCTTCACGAAGCCCTCGCCCGAGCCCGCGGTCAGCGCGCGGCCGTGGGCGGACAACGGATACTTTCCGACCTCCACCTCGTGGCCCGATTCCCTGGCCTTCTCCTCCGTCATGCCGATGCTGGCGACCTCCGGGTGGCAGTACCCCACGCTCGGGATGTTGTCGTACCGCATCGGGTGCTCGGCGACGCCGGCGATGTGCTCCGCCGCCACGATCCCCTCGTGCGAGCCCTTGTGGGCGAGCATCGGGGGGCCGGCCACATCGCCGATCGCGTACACCCCGTCGGCGCTGGTGCGGCACCACTCGTCGATCTGGATGAAGCCGTCGTCCCCGAGGCCCACCCCGGCCTCCTCCAGGCCCAGATCCTCGGTCACGGGCCCTCGGCCCACGGCCATCAGCACGAGCTCCGTCCGCTCGATCCCCTCGGTGCCGTCCGAGTTCTCGACCGTCAGCACCATCGGGCTCGCGTCGCGGTCCAGCTCCTTCACCTTGGTCCCGGTCCGGACCTCGATGCCGCGCTTCTTGAACGAGCGGGCGAGCGCCTCCCCGATCTCGGGATCCTCGAGGGGGACCAGGCCGTCCAGCGCCTCGATCAGCGTGACCTGCACCCCGAAGGCCGCGAGCACGTCCGCGAACTCGACGCCCACGAAGCCGGCGCCCACCACCACGGCCCTCTCGGGGAGATCCTCCAGGCCGAGCATCTCGCGGCTGCCGATCACCTTCTCGCGGTCGAACTCGAAGCCGGGAAAGGTCTTCATGACGGAGCCCGTGGCGATCACGATGTCGCCCGCCTCCAGCTCGCGGTTTCCCCCGTCCTCGAGCTCGACGGCGACCTTCCCGACCCCGGCCAGGCGTCCCCGACCCACCACGGGCTCGATCTCGTTCTTCTTGAACAGGTATCGGACCCCCTTGGTCAGCTTGTCCGTGATCCCCCGGCTGCGATTCACCGCGGCCCCGATGTCGTAGCGGACCTCGGAGGCCCGAACGCCGAACTCCTCCCCGTGACCCCTCAGATGCTGGGCCAGGGCCGCGGACTCGAGCAGCGCCTTGGCGGGGATGCATCCCCAGTTGAGGCAGGTCCCGCCGAAGCCGCCCTCGTAGGACTCCGACTCGACGCACGCGACCTTCAGCCCCAGCTGAGCGGCGCGAATCGCGGACACGTAGCCGGCGGGGCCGGCCCCGATCACCACCACGTCGAAGCTGTCAGCCATGCCGGCTCCTCGTCTCGTGTACTTTACGCTTCGACAAAGCAGGGTCGACATGGCGGCCGACCGCTCGCCGCGACAGCCGCTTTGTGAATGTGTAAAGCATAGTGTTCCAGGGGGCGAACGGCGAGCATCGGGTCCTCGGGGTCGCCTCGTGGGACGTCAGAGAAGCATCTCCAGCGGATTCTCGAGCATCCCCTTGAACGTGCCCAGGAACTCCGCCCCCATCGCGCCATCGACCACCCGGTGGTCGCACGACATCGTGACCCGCATGCGGCGGCGCACACCGATCTCCCCGTCGACCGCCACGGGCCTCTCGACCGTGCGCCCGATCGCCAGGATCCCCGCCTCGGGAGGGTTGATGATCGCCGTGAACTCGTCGATCTCGTACATGCCGAGGTTGCTGAGCGAGAAGGTCGCGCCCTGGTACTCCTCGGGCTTGAGCTTCCGCTCCCGGGCCCGCTCGATCAGCTCGCGCGCCTCGGAGGAGATCCGGCGGAGTCCCTTGCGGTCGGCCTCCCGCAGCACCGGCGTGATCAGGCCCTGCTCCACCGCCACCGCGATCCCCAGGTCCACGCTCCCGTGATACCGGATCGTCCCGTCGTCCCACGAGGCGTTCACCTCGGGATGCCGGACGAGCGCCTCGGCCGCCGCCTTCAGGAGCAGGTCGTTCACCCCGATCTTGCCCTCGCTCGACCGCTCGTTCAGCTCGGCCCGGAGGTCCAGCAGCCGGCCCATGTCGACCTCGGTCGTGAGGAAGAAGTGCGGCACCGGGCCGATCGACTCGACGAGGCGGCGGGCGATCGCCTTCCGCATCTGGCTCGCCTCCTCCGACCGCTCCTCCAGCCGTTCGGGCACGGGGGGCGCCCCCGGGGGCGCCTCTTCGACCTCGACCCGCTCCTCCCGCCCGGCGAGGGCCGCCTCCACATCGGCCTTCACGATCCGGCCCGCAGGGCCCGAGCCGGAGAGCGACGAGAGATCGATCCCCTCCTCGCGCGCGATCCTCCGGGCCACCGGCGAGGCCTTGATCCGCCCA
>CAYMQZ010000132.1:0-7623 GCA_964392705.1 uncultured Gemmatimonadota bacterium | reverse complement strand
GGAGGGAGGTGCAGCCTTCCGCCTGGGGGTCCCGCGAAACCAGGGTGGCGGCGTGATCGCGGAGCACCTCGAGCGCGGCGTCCGCGTCCTCGCTCGCCAGCGTGACGTCGATCAATCGGAGGCTCATGGTGCCGGAGGGACCCTGTCGAGGTGGTTCGGCTTCGTCGGCGAATGCCAGATTAGGCACCGGGTCGCTCGGTTGCCAGTCCCGTTGCTCGAGTCGTATGTAACGCCCCGCTCTTGCAGGCCGCGTCGAAGGGCAAGAGAATGGCCTCTGCATGGTGCCAGGCTGCCCCCGTTTCTGCGCGACACACGGGACGACGGCGATGAGACACCGTATCCCCTGCCGAGCCCTTATCCTGACCGGCTTCGTCGCGGCGCTCGGTTCGTACTCCGGGTGCACGGACGAGCAGACCCTCTTCAAGGAGAGGCCCTTCTTCGACGATCCCCCCGCTGGAGCGGCCGGCTTCCTGGGTTACGACGAGCGCGCGGTCAAGCTGACGGTCTGCGGGAACTGCCACATCGGGATGCAGTCGGAGTGGGAGGCCACGGCACACGCCGACGCCTGGGAGGGGCTCCAGGCCAGCGGCCGGGCCCAGGCGTTCTGCGAGGGATGTCACACCGTGAACCAGCGCGGGAACGTCACCACCGGCGAGGGCGGCTGGACGACGACCGGAGATGCCCGTTACCGCGACGTCCAGTGCGAAAGCTGCCACGGCCCCGGCCGGACGCACCTCTCGAACCCGGACGCCTCTCAGCCGCTCGCCTCGCTGGCGATCGCCGTCGACGCGACGGACGGCTGCGCCGAGTGCCACTCGGGGAACCATCACCCGTTCGCGGACGAGTGGGGCCAGTCGAAGCACGCCCAGGTGATCGCTTTCGCCGCCGCGCGCCCGGAGTGCCAGAGCTGTCACCGTGGCCAGGGCACGCTCAGGGCGTGGGGCGTGAAGGCCGAGTACGTGGAGAAGGAGGCCGCCGAGCATCTGCCTCTCACCTGTGGGATCTGCCACGACCCCCACGACGCCACCAACGAGGGGCAGCTCCGGTTTCCGGTGCGGACCGTGTCCATCGAGGAGCACCTCTGCGCTCGCTGTCACGATCGCCGGACGGCCCCCGACCCTGGCTCCGCGCAGGGGCTCGCCCCCCACGCTCCGGAGGCGTCGCTCCTGGTGGGGGACGCGGGTTGGTTCCCGCCGGGCGCGAACGTCGACCAGGGACAGATCCGGGGCACCCACGGAAGCGAGCGCAACGAGCGGCTGTGCGCGACCTGCCACGTGAGCAAGTTCGAGATCACGGACCGGGAGACCGGAGCGTTCGTGTTCAGCTCGACCGGGCACCTGTTCACGGCGATCCCGTGCGTGGACGCGCAGGGGGTTCCCATGCCCGGCGACTGCGACCTCTCCACGACGGCCCGCACGTTCCGGGGTTGCACGGAGAGCGGCTGCCACGGTGACGCGACCGCCGCCTTCTCGGCTCTGAACGGCGCCACCAGGGACGTCCGCGATCGCGCGAACCAGCTACTGGACCTGCTCCGGCGGGTGGACCCGAACCTCGCGGGGACGGGCGGCGAGATCGACGGCACGAACCCGATCTTCACGGTGGCGGAGGGGGCCTTCTTCAACCTCAACCTCGCCAACTTCGGCGGCGCGCAGGGAGAGCCGGCCACCCAGAAGTCGGTGGCCGGATCGGCCACCCACAACCCGTTCCTCGTCGAGGCCCTGCTGGTGGCGAGCATGGCCGAGGTGGAAGACACCTACGGCATCTCGGCGGGTGCCAACGTCGACTGGCGGGCCGAGCTGCGCGCGATCCTGCGGCGCGCCGGACATTGAGGCGGAGGGAGAGAGAGGAAGGCGGCTTCGCGCCGCCCGCTCTTTCTTGGCTGCGGGCCACTGCCTTGAGCCCGCGGTGATGGGGTGATCCCGACCACGTCGCTTCCGGTGCCCCGGGCGATGACCGCCGTCGCCGCCACGGCGCAGGAGATCCCGGAGACGCTTCCCGAATCGCCTCTCCCCGGAGGGGTCGCCGCCGTCGTCCGCTTCTTCTTCCACGTCCCCCAGTGGATACAGATCGGCGGAGCCGTCCTGGCCGCCGCCCTCGCCCTCGTCCTGGCGGTCCTCCTGTGGCGCCGCCGGCGGGCCATCCTCGCCTGGATCGCGAGCCGGCCGACGGCGCTCAAGGCCGGCATGGCGGCGGGGGTGCTGGCCGTCGTGATCGTGGGGGCGGGGTTCGGGAAGGCGAGCTGGGACTACATGCAGCACGACAACGACTTTTGCACGGGCTGCCACGTCATGAGCTCGGCGTTCCAGCGCTTCACGCAGAGCGAGCACGCCGAGCTCCAGTGCCACGACTGCCACAGGCAGTCGATCTTCGCCAGCGCGCGTCAGCTTTATCTGTGGGTGTTGGAGCGACCGGAGGCGATCGGCGAGCACGCCCCCGTTCCGAACCGGATCTGCGCGGAGTGCCACATCCGGGAGAGGCCGGATAGCGTGTGGCAGCGGATCGCGGGGACGGCGGGCCACCGCGTGCATCTGGAGTCGGACACGAGCGCCCTGGGGGACGTGCTGTGCGTGACGTGTCACGGCCAGGAGGTGCACCGCTTCGTTCCGGCCGATCAGACGTGCGGCCAGGCCGACTGCCACGCCGCGGTGACGACCGACATCGTGCTGGGCGCCATGGCCGGCCAGACGGGCTTCCACTGCGTGGTCTGCCACCAGTTCGCGACACCGGTGTCCGAGGCCGCGCCGGTGGACACGGCGGCGGCGGCGCTCGTGCCGCGCCAGAGCCAGTGCTTCTCCTGCCACGACATGGAGCGGCTGATGGGAGGCTTCGACGCCGCGGCGGATCCTCACGACGCGGTCTGCGGGGCTTGCCACGACCCGCACGTGCAGGAGACGCCGGCAGCCGCTTTCACCACGTGCACCGAGGGCGGCTGCCACGCGGCCCCGGACACCCTCACCCCCTTCCACCGGGGGATCGCGACCCCGGTGCTCGAGGATTGTGGGAGGTGCCACGGGGCCCACACGTGGACGGTGGAGGGCGAGAACTGCGCCGCCTGCCACCCCAGCGTGGTGGAGGCGGGTGCCGCCGACCTCGGTTCGCCGGCGAGGTCGGGTGGCTGGATCCTCGCGGCTCACGCCGCGACCCCGATGTACGCCGCGACCCCGACGTATGCCGGGGGCCGGATCGATGACGCTCCGCCGATCGACGGCGACGATCCGACCGAGGGTGCCTCGGTCCAGGAGGGGCCGTTTCGCCACCGGGATCACCGGGACTTCGCCTGCGCGGAGTGCCACTCCAGCCGGGAGACGCATGGCCGCGTGACCGTGACCGCGCCCGGCGGTTGCTTCTCCTGCCACCACGAGCGGGCGGCGATGCCGGGGACGCCTTGCGCGAGCTGTCACGCCGGCTCGGCCCTCGCCGGCGAGCGGTCCGTCTCGACCGAGCTGCGTCTGTCGGTGTGGGACGAGACGCGGGTCCGCTCGCTTCCGTTCGACCATGAGGCGCACGCAGAGGCGTCGTGCGCCGACTGCCACGCAGGAAGCCGGCTGCAGGTGACGGCTTCGTGCGCCGACTGCCACGCGGAGCACCATGACCCGGAGGCGGCGTGCGCGACCTGTCACATCGAGAAGCCGCCCGCGACGGCCCACGGTCTCGAGGTGCACCTGGCGACGAGCTGCGGCGGCGCCGGCTGCCACGCCGAGGAGACCGGCGCGGACCGCGTCGCCTACGGTGGACTGCCGAAGACCCGTTCCTTCTGCCTCTCGTGTCACCAGGATCGGGCGGACCACGAGCTGGGCGAGCCGTGCGCGGGATGCCACCGGGTGCCCGAGCGCACCCCGGCGAGTGGCGAGGGGTGACGGTGGGAAGCCCGCTCGCGGCGGGACGCGCCTCCTGCGGCCGGCGCCGCCCGGGGGGAGTGCGCCGCGATGCGGTCTCCCCGGCCGCGCTTCTGCTGGTCCTGACGGCCGCGACGCCCCTCGCGGCCCAGGGTTACCGGGCAGAGGTCCGGGTGGGCGGTCACGCCCTCGAGCTGCGGCCGCTGGTCCGGGACAGCCTTCCCGAGTCCGAGGTCCTGGGCGAGGGGCTCCGCCGCCGGCTGCCCGACGGAACCGTGGTGAGTTGCGTGCCGGACGAGTTCTGCCGCTGGTACCGGTCGGGCGAGGTCGAGTCGATCTCCGTCTTCACCCAGGAGCTCCGGGCCGCCGCCTGGCCCGATGTGCGGGGGCTGTCCTTCCACACGCACCTGAGGGGACGCTACGGAAGCGACGAGTTCTGGCCCCGCACGGACCAGAAGCTGGAAGCGGTCTCCGCCTACGTGAACTGGGACCAGGGGGTGGTACGGATTCGCGGGGGGCGGCAGGACCGGATCGACGGGCTCGGTTACCGGAACTTCGACGGCGGCTCAGTGCTGTGGCGCGCGCCGGCACCCATCCGGGTCGAGGCGTTCGGGGGCTGGAGCCTGGGGCGGGGGCTGAACGCTCCGCGTACCGGCGACCTGTTGCGGGAGGCCGACGAGTTCGCGCCGGACGACCGGGCCCTGCTTCTCGGAGGCGAGGTGACGGCCTCCTGGGGCCGTCGCCTGGCGGCCAGCGCCGTCTACCAGCGCGAGATCCGCACCGATCGTCTGGCGCTCTACTCGGAGCGCGCGGCGCTCGATGCGCGGGCCCTGGTGGGCCAGATGAGCGTGAGCGCTTCCGCGGAGTACGACCTCGCGACGGAGGAGTTCAACGAGGCTCGCCTGCGCCTGTCGACGCCGCTGGCCGCTGGCCTCCAGCTGTCGGTCGAGGGACGCCACTACACGCCCTTCTTCGAGCTGTGGACGATCTGGGGGGCGTTCACCCCCGTGGGGTTCGACGAGGCAAGCGGCTCGGTGGCCTGGAGCCTGCCCGGTCTCGGCCTGACCCTTCGCGGCGGAGGCGCCTACCGCTCCTACGAAGGGGCCGATGCCGGTACCGAGTTCGCCCGCCTGAAGGATGACGGCTGGCGGGCGTTCGGAGCGGGGAGCTGGACGCGGGCCGGCTGGACCGTCGACGGGGGCTACCGGGCGGAGATCGGGGTCGGCGCCGTACGTCTGGGAGGCGACCTGCGACTCGGACGGAGCTTCGGAGACGACCGGTTCCTGGGCCTTCGCGGCACGTCCACCCAGACCTTCGGCGAGTTTCGGCTCGGCGAGCAGCGAGTGACCGGAGGCGGACTCGAGGGCTCGTGGCGGGCGGCCGACGTGACCGCGACCGGAGGGGCCGGGCTGTACCGCGTCACGTTCGAGAACCGGCCCGCGACGCCCGACTGGACCCAGGTCCGCGTCTATCTGAGCCTCGGCTACCGGTTCGGAACGCAGCTGCGAGCGAGCGAGGCGAGTTCGCCGTGAGGCCCTCGCGCGACGGGAGGCCGGGAAGCGCCGGCGGACGGTACCCCTTCCGGGCGATCGTCCCCGCGTTGGCGCTCGCCACCGCCGCGGCCGGAGCGGCGGGCCTGGGGATCCTCGACATCGCGGGCTCGCGGCTCTTCTCCCTGGACCGGCAGGAGATCTTCCCCCACGAGGCGCACGCCGGCCTCTTCCCCACCTGCCTCGGGTGTCACGCCGGAATTCCGGCGGGGGATGTGGAGCGCACCTACAGCGTGACCGAGGCGGATTGCGCATCGTGCCACGATGGGCGGAGAGAAGAGCGGGTGGAGTGGCGCGAGCCGACCGCGGCGGCCACGAACCTGCGCTTTTCCCATCCGGGGCACGCCGAGCGGGTGACCGAGGCGGGGGAGGGAGCCCTGGACTGCCAGACCTGCCACGCCGCGGCCGGGGCCGAGCACCGCATGGAGCTCGCGCTCGCGCGCTCGGAAGTCTGTCTCGCCTGCCACGCGGAGCGCGCGGGCGAGCCGCCCCCGGACCACTTGGCGCGTGAGGTCGGGTGCGAGGCCTGTCACCGCCGGCTGCACGACGCGGCCGGCCTCAGCGCGACTCGCATCGCGGCCTTCCCCCAGCCGGCCGGCCACGCCTCGGCCGACTTCCTGTTCGAACATGGTGGCCCGGCCCGGGAGGCGACCCTCCGCTGCGCCGTGTGTCACGCTCGCGAGAGCTGCGCCCGCTGCCACCTGAACGCCGACCGGCTCGGGCCCGTGACGGCGCTGGAGCCGGACTCGCGCGTGGCGGGGGTCGTCGCGGCCGTCGCCGGCGAATGGCCGGAACCCGCCAGCCACCGCCGGGCGGATTTCGCGCTCGCCCACGGAGAGCCGGCCCGCACGTCGGTGGAGAGCTGCGGGAACTGCCACGCCCGGCCCAGCTGCACCGGCTGCCACGGGTCTCCCGGGCCGACCTGGATCGCCACGCTGCCCGCGGCGATCGCGGGCGGACCGGCCGGCGCGGCGGTGGAGGCCGCGGGACCGCCCGGTCACGATGTAGTTTTCTCGACGGCGCACGGCGCGGCCGCCGCGGCCGACGTCCCCCAGTGCGGCGCCTGCCACCGCGAGACGGAGTGCGCCAGCTGCCACGATCGCAGCGCCGCGGGGATGCCGCCGCCCGGCTCGCGACCTGGTCCGTTGGCCGACTTTCCGGGTCCTGGATCCGGTTTCCACCCGACCACCTTCGTCCTCCGGCACGGGGACGAGGCGTTCGCGGCGCCGACCGAGTGCGCGGAGTGCCATTCTCGGGAGGTCTTCTGCCGGACCTGTCACGAGCGAAGCGGCTTCGCGGCCACGCGTCAGGCGACGAGCGGGGCGTTCCACGACGCGCAGCCCGACTGGCTGCTGGCGCACGGTCAGGCCGCGCGACAGAACCTGGAGGGCTGCACGAGCTGTCATCGGCAGAGCTCCTGCCTGCGCTGCCACAGCGCCAGGGACGGGCTGCGCGTGAGCCCCCACGGCCCCGGCTTCGAGCCGCGGCGGATGGCGGACCGGAGCACGATCTCGTGCGGCGTGTGCCACTTCGCCGACCAGGTCCTGGCGCCGCCCTGAGGCGATCGACCCCGGTCGGCGCAAAGGAACCTCCCGGGCGCGCGGCGATACGAGTGGCGTGCGCGCCCTCAGGCCGAACACGATTTTACAAGGAGACGAGCTTGTCGATGGATCGCGGGTGGGAGTGGCGGGGAGTCGGATGAGGTACCTGGAGGCGAATCGCGCCATGACGTTCCTGGCGCTCGCGATTCTCGCCGGGTGCGGCGGCGAAGCCGGTGAGGCGCCCCGGATGCCGATCGGCGAGCCCGCCGAACGGCGGGCCTGGCCGGCGGGGGTCGCGCTGCGGGTGGACAGCGGGAACGTCGCTTTCCGGGCCGGGGAGTACGAGGCGGCCCGGCGACACTATCTAGAAGCCACCCGAGTCGGACCGGACGTGCCGGCCGCCTGGTTCGGCGTCTACATGGCCGAGAGCGCCCTGGGCAACGTGGCCGCGGCCGAGTCGGCGCTGGGGCGAGCGGGGGACATGACCGCCGCAGCCCGAGCGCATCACGTCTTCCCCGCGGACCCCGGGGGTCCGTGATGCGACGATGGGACGCGGTCGCGTGGCTGTCCGGCGCTCGCCCACACGGAGGACCGTGATGCGCTGCCCGAGCTGTGGGAGGAAGGGCGAGGGGAACTTCTGCACCCGCTGCGGAGCCTCGCTGTCGGAGGAGGGGCGGAGCTGCGCCGGCTGCGGCG
>CAYMQZ010000131.1:3124-7634 GCA_964392705.1 uncultured Gemmatimonadota bacterium | reverse complement strand
CCGCCCCCCGCCGCTGCCCGGCCGCCCGCCGCCGCCCGCCCGCCGATCCGGAGCGACCCTTTCATCGGCGGGCCCCGCTCGCTTGTTTACGTAAGCGGTAGATTACGGGTAAGCGGCTCTACCCTCATACCGTCCGTCCCACGCGCAGGGGAGGCGACATGCCACGCTTCACGCTCCGGGTGAACGGAGCATCCCACGAGGTCGAGGCGCCGTCCGACATGCCGTTGCTCTGGGTCCTGCGGGACCTGATCGGCCTGACCGGAACGAAGTACGGCTGCGGGGTGGCCGAGTGCGGGGCCTGCACCGTCCACCTGGACGGGCGGGCCGTCCGGTCGTGCGTCGTTCCGGTCTCGGCCGTAGGCGAGTCCCCGGTGACGACGGTCGAGGGTCTGCACCCGGACGGGGCCCACCCGCTCCAGCGCGCCTGGATCGCCGAGCAGGTGCCCCAGTGTGGCTACTGCCAGCCGGGTCAGCTCATGTCGGCGGCGGCTCTGCTGGCCGGGAGCCCCGATCCCACCGACGCCGAGGTCGACCGCGCGATGGCCGGCAACATCTGTCGCTGCGGAACCTACGGCCGGATCCGGCGGGCGATCCGGCGGGCGGCGGGCGAGCCGCCGGCCGCCGCGACCTCGGCCGGACGGGAGGGCTAGAGCCATGAGACACCCTGTGTCAAGCTCCCGCCGCTTGAGGGGCGGTGCTGGTGGAGAAAAAGCGGCGGGCGTGGTGAAGCTGGACCGCCGCGAGTTCATGAAGCTGGGTGCCCTGGCGGGCGGCGGGCTGCTGCTCGGCGTCACCCTGCCCGGCTGCGGCGGGTCCGCCACGGCCCGCGAATCGGCGGAGGCCCTGGCGCCGAACGCCTTTCTCCGGATCGATCCCGACGGCACGGTGACGATCTGGATGGCCCGTGCCGAGATGGGGCAGGGAGTGAAGACGGCGCTCCCGATGATCGTGGCCGACGAGCTGGACGCCGACTGGGAGCGGGTCGAGGTCGTCCAGGCCGGAGCGCACCCGGAGAAGTACGGCCGCCAGATGACGGTCGGGAGCTCGAGCGTGCGGGATGGGGCTTGGCTGCCCCTCCGGAAGGCCGGGGCCGCCGCGCGCGAGATGCTGGTGACGGCCGCCGCCGCGCGGTGGGGCGTGGAGGCGTCGAGCTGCCGGACGCAGAGCGGGAAGGTGCTCCACCGGCCGTCGGGCCGGAGCTTGGCGTATGGGGAGCTGGCCGAGGCCGCCGGAGCGCTTCCGGTTCCCGAGCAGCCGCGGCTCAAGGAGCCGGGCGAGTTCGTCCTGATCGGCACCTCGGTGCCCCTGGTCGACACGCCCCCCAAGGTGAGCGGGCGGGCCGCCTACGGGATGGACGTCCGCGTGCCGGGCATGTTGTACGCCACCGTGCTCCGACCCCCCGTCTTCGGCGGCTCGCTGGCCGGCTTCGACGCCGCCGGCGCCCGGACGGTCCCGGGCGTCCGCGATGTCGTCCGCATCTCGGCCGGCGTGGCCGTGGTGGCCGAGCACACCTGGGCCGCCTTCCAGGGCGCGAAGGCGCTCGAGGTGCAGTGGGACCACGGCGACTTCGACATGGGCTCGGAGGAGATCGCACGACGCTTCGCCGCCGCCCTGGACGGACAGGAGGGCGCGGTGGCCCGTAGCGACGGAGACGTGCCCGCCGCCCTCGCGGCGGCGGCCCGGCGGGTCGAGGCCACCTACCGGGTCCCGTACCTGGCCCACGCCACGATGGAGCCGATGAACTGCACGGCGCACGTGGAGGCCGGAGCCTGCGAGGTGTGGGCGCCGACCCAGAACCCCCAGGGCGCCCAGCGGACCGCGTCCGGGATCACCGGGCTGCCCGTGGAGGCCGTGGTCGTGCACGTCACGCACCTGGGATGCGGGTGGGGACGGCGCGGCCAGACGGACTACGTGGCGGACGCCGTCGAGACCGCGGCCGCCGTCGGGAGCCCGGTCCAGCTCGTCTGGACCCGCGAGGAGGACACCCGCCATGACCAGTACAGGCCGGCCAGCCACGTACGGCTGGAGGGCGGCGCGGACGCCGCCGGGCGGCTGACGGCGCTCGGGGCCCGGGTGGCTTGCCCGCCGATCGGGATCGGAAGCGGCCGCGTCCGCCGGCGCGGAGGGGGCGCCGACCGGAACGCCGTGGACGGGATCGCGAACACGCCCTACCGGATCCCGAACCTCCACGTCGACCATCGCGCGCCCGACGTGCCCGTCCCGACCGGCTACTGGCGGTCCGTCGGGCCGTCGCAGAACGCGTTCATCCTCGAGAGCTTCGTGGACGAGCTGGCCCACGCGGCGGACCGGGACCCGCTCGAGTTCCGCCTGGAGATGCTGGAGGAGGATCCGCGCCTCGAGCGGGTGCTCGAGCTGGCGGCCGAAAAGGCGGGGTGGGGAAGCCCGCCGCCCGCGGGCCGGGCCCGGGGAATCGGGCTCATCCGCGACAAGGGCGGACGGGTGGCGCAGGTGGCCGAGGTGTCCGCCGAGGAAGGCGCTCCGCGGGTCCACCGCGTGACCCTGGCCGCCGACTGCGGCCAGGTCGTCCACCCCGGGATCGTCGAGGCCCAGCTCGCGGGCGCCGTGATCGGAGGCCTGAGCGCCGCCCTCTACGGCAAGATCACCCTGGAGGGCGGGCGCGTGGTCGAGGGGAACTTCGACCGTTACCGGATGGTCAGGATGCCCGAGGCTCCGGAGATCGAGGTCCACCTGATCGACAGCCGGGAGGAGCCCGGCGGGGTCGGAGAGCCGGGCCTGCCGCCGATCGCCCCCGCGGTCGCCAACGCCTGGTTCGCGCTCACCGGCGAGCGGGTCCGTCGCCTGCCGATGGTCGGCTGAGGGAGGCGACGAGCCGTTCACCTGACGAGCCGGCGGCACCGTTCATGCGTGGATGAGGGGTGTGTCGTTCGAGGCGGCCCTGCGGAGCCCGGCGAGCGCCGGGCGCGGCCTTCCAACCCCCCCTTCGAGGGAAGGCGACGCGGAGCCGTGAGGATTCCTGCTCCATCGATCACCCGTGGAGGTGACCATGGTACGCCGCGCCACGCGAACTCTGTTTTCGGTGCTCGTCGCCGCGGCCCTCGGCCTGGGGTTGGCGGCCTGCAACGGCGACGACGATGACGTGCAGGGGCCCGAGGAGACCGTATTCAGCGCCCAGCTCTCCGGGGCGAACGAGGTGCCGCCGGTACAGACCGACGCCACCGGGATGGCCACGTTCACCCTGAGCGAGGGGACGGTCACCTACCGCATCGAGGTCGAGAACCTGGTGAACGCCTTCGCCGCCCACATCCACATCGCGGCCGCCGGGGAGAACGGACCGATCAGAGTCGGCCTGTTCGACGAGGATCCGCCCGTCACGATCGACGACGGCCTCCTGGTGGAGGGGTCGTTCACGGAGGCGGACGTCCTGGAGGACCTCACGTTCGACGACCTGTTGGACCTGATGGAGACGGGCGGCGCCTACGTGAACGTGCACACGTCGGCGAACCCGGGCGGGGAGATCCGCGGGCAGATCATGCTCTTCCAGCAGTGAGCATCGGGCCGCGGGGCTCACCGGGAGCCTCGCGGAGGCGAGCGGCCCGGCCGATCTTCCGCGCCGGGACGCGTCGCCTCGTAGCGGTCCAGCTGCGTCATGCCGGCGAAGGAGCGGAGGTCGCTCTGCGCGAGGGGCGGGCGCGGCTCGAGCCGTGAGCCGTCGTGGGGCCGTGGATGGCCCCAATGCCCCCTCTCTACGACTCCCGGGCGCGTTCCTCCCCGACCCGCTCGTCCTCCTCCTCGGCCCGCTCCTCCCGCGCGTAGCTGGCCGACACCCCGCCCACGACCAGCGCCAGCCCGAGCCAGCCGAAGGCGGTCAACTGCTGGTTGAAGAGGAGGAGCGCCAGGCCGGCGCCCACGACCGGCTCGATGGTGGCGGCGATCGCGGTGGGGGCCGCCTCGATGCGCTTCAGCGCCGCGAAGAAGAGGAAGTTGGCGCCGAGCACCGGGCCGGCCGCCAGCGCGAGCGTGTAGAGCCAGCCGCCCGCCGTCGCCGGCGGCAGCGGCACGCCCCCCGTCGCGGCCAGCACGACCGCGAGGATCGCCGTCCCGCCCGCCAGCTCGTAGAACAGCACGCGGAACGTCCCGTACCTCGGCACGGCCCAGCGCGCGAGCAGCGTGGTGCCCGCGTAGCTGAAGGCGGCGATGAGCGCGCCGATCACGCCCACGACCACGGTCGGCGCCCCTTCGGGCCGGACGAACGCCTCATGCCGGCTGCCGACGACGGTGAGATAGGCGCCGGCCGCGACCACCAGCGCGAGCAGGACGCGGACCCAGGTCAGCCGCTCGCCGAGGATCGGGTCGGCGAGCACGGCCACGATCATGGGCGCGAGGTAGAGGAGGGCCGCGGCGCCGGCCACGCCGGCCCCCGCGATGCCGAACTGATAGGGGACCTCGAAGAGCGCCACGAGCGCGCCCCCCAGGCCCATCACCAGCAGCAGGCCGCGCCGGTCGATGCGGAAGAAGTCGGTCCGGAAGA
>CAYMQZ010000131.1:1801-3024 GCA_964392705.1 uncultured Gemmatimonadota bacterium | reverse complement strand
CGGAAGAAGTCGGTCCGGAAGAGCCCGTAGGCCGCGAGGCCGGCCACGCCGAGGAGCACCCGCCAGAAGCCGATCCCCGCGAGCTCCTGGCCCTCGGCGTAGAGCGCCGTCGAGAGGGGACCCGTGGTGCCCCAGACGGCGCCGGCGCCGAGGGCGAGCAGGAATCCGGCGAGCGTGCGCTTCGCGACGGGCGGCATCGGGAGATCGTAGGCGGGAAGGAGCCCGACGACCAGGATCGCGGAAGCCGGCCGGGGTTGGGCACCGCCCCTTGCACGAAGCTCCGGCCGCCGTCCATCCTGCCGAGCCCGAGGCCGCGGGGAAGCGGTGTTGAAACTTCATCGGAGGAAGGAAAGCCATGGCCGAGGTACCGCGCTGGACCCTGAAGGGCGACTGGTTCGACGTCTGCAGCTGCGACATCCCCTGTCCCTGTTACTTCGCGCAGGCCCCGACCGGGGGCGAATGCGAGGGGACCCTGGTGTGGCACATCCGCGAGGGTCGGTACGGCGACACGACGCTCGACGGCCTGAACGTGCTCGCCCTGGGCGGCTTCTCCGGAAACGCCTGGACGGGCGAGGCCGACGTCGCCATCGGCGTGTTCTTCGACGAGCGGGCCGACGAGCGTCAGCGCGAGGCGCTGGAGATGATCTTCACGGGCCAGGCCGGAGGTTGGCCGGCCCAGTTCGCCGAGCTGATCGCCGAGATGCGGGGCGCCGAGCTCGCGCCGATCGAGTTCGACGTGGCCGACGATCTGTCGTCGTGGAGCGCCCGGATCCCCGGCAGGGTGGAGGCGCGCGCCGAGGCGCTTTCCGGTCCCACGACGCTCCCGGGCCAGCGGGTGCAGATCCACAACCCGCCGGGGAGCGAGGTCGGGCCCGGGGCGGTCGCCACGCAGGGGGTGGCGGTGACCGACCGGGCCGAGGGCTTCGAGTTCCGCTGGGAGCGGACCGGGCAGTCGAGCAAGCACATGGCGTTCGACTGGAGCGGCCCCGACGGGGCGTGACATCGCGAGGCGACCGGGCTGGGCGGCACGAGCAGGCACGAGCAGGCGAGACCGTGACGTCGCGAGGCGACCGTACAGCTCGCGCCATCCGCCTTTCGGAGGCGGCCCTCGTGGCGACCCTCCTCGGGCTGGCGGCGCTCGCGTGGCTGGCCACCGGGCGGCTGGCGACGCCGCACATGCGCCTGGGCCTCCTGACCGGCGCGGGCTCCATGGCGGGCTCCAT
>CAYMQZ010000131.1:0-1701 GCA_964392705.1 uncultured Gemmatimonadota bacterium | reverse complement strand
CGCCGCACATGCGCCTGGGCCTCCTGACCGGCGCGGGCTCCATGGCGGGCTCCATGGGGGGCTCCGCCGCCCTCGTCTCGATGGCGCCCCCCTCGCCCGCGGCCATTGGGCTGTTCCTGGCGACCTGGACCGTGATGATGGCGGCGATGATGTTTCCGGCCATCGTCCCGGTGGTCCTCACCGTGCACCGCTGGGCGCGGAGGACCCGGCGGTCACGGTGGACCACGCCGCTGTTCGTGACCGGGTACCTCGCGGTGTGGGGCGCCTCCGGGGCGCTGTTCTACGTCGGGACCGTCTACCTCGCGCCGCTGCTGCCGGCCGGCGAGGCGGCGGTGCGGTCGGGAGCCGCCCTGTTCCTCCTGGCCGGCGCCTACCAGTTCACGCCGCTCAAGGAGGCCTGCCTTCGGCACTGCCGGTCGCCGTTGGCGTTCATCGCCGGACACGCGACGGAGCTGCGGCGAGGTGGGGCGACGGGGGCGCGTGTCGGCGCCGTCCACGGGGTCTTCTGCCTGGGGTGCTGCTGGGCCCTGATGGTGGTCCTGGTCCTCCTGGGGATGATGAGCCTCGCCTGGATGGCGGCCGTGGCCGGCGTGATCCTCCTGGAGAAGGTGCTGCCCCGCGGCTGGCCGGTCGGCGCGCTCGTCGGCCTCGCCCTCGTGGGCGCGGGGATCGCCCTGCTCATCTCGCCCCGGACACTCCCGGCGCTGGCCTGAGCGCACCCTTGCACGGCCGTCCGCCCGCCCTTCAGTGTCACTGTGAGGAGCGCTTGCTGCCCTGACCGGAAGGTGTGCCGATGCACGAGTCGACGACGAGCCTGGCCGAAGCCCAGGAGTCCCTGGAGTCCGTCCTCAAGGGCGAGATCCTGCGCATGTACCAGGAAGTGGCGGATGACCCGGACGCCGAGTTCCACTTCTACCACGGCCGCGAGGCGGCGGAGAGGCTGGGCTACGACGCCGAGTGGCTGGATCGGGCGCCGGCGGGAGCGGTGGCCTCGTTCGCCGGGGTGGGCAATCCGCACGAGCGGAGCGAGCTCCGGCCCGGGGAGACCGTACTCGATCTGGGAAGCGGGGCGGGGCTGGACGCCATCATCGCGGGTTGGCAGGTGGGTCCGACGGGCAGCGTGGTGGGCGTCGACCTGAACCCCGCCATGTGTCTGAAGGCGGAAGCGCACGCGGAAGCTTCGGGCACGGTCATGGAGTGCCGCGAGGGGCGAATGGAGGAGATCCCGCTGCCCGACGCCAGCGTCGATGTCGTCCTCTCCAACGGTGTGATCAACCTGTCGTTCCGGAAGCGGCAGGTGATCCGGGAGGTCTTCCGGGTGCTCAAGCCGGGAGGGCGGATCTCGATCACGGACATCGTCAGCGCGAAGCAGCTCTCCCAGTCGATCGTGAACGATCCGAAGCTGTGGGCCAGCTGAATCGGGGGCGCTCTCCCGGAGGGAGAGATGTTCGCGTTGCTGGAGGCAGCCGGCTTCGAGCGGGTCCGCTCGGCGGTGGTGCCCGGGTTCCGGTTCCGGAAGGACTCGACACGGGACGCGGCGGAAGCCTACGGAGTGAAGTCGGTGCTGATGACCGCGCGGAAGCCGGAGGACCACGGCTGAGGAAAGCCGGAGGACGACGCTGGCTGAGGGAAGGTGGTCGCCACGCCGCCCTCACGGTGCGGGCGGGTCCATCACCTTCCCCAGGAAGAGCACCGTCCCCG
>CAYMQZ010000130.1:0-7683 GCA_964392705.1 uncultured Gemmatimonadota bacterium | reverse complement strand
TCGACGTGGAGCACGTCCTCCAGCCGCTCGATCTCGATCGTCCCGTCCACGCTCAAATCCGGGCGCGCGCCCGGGGGCAGCCCGTCCTCGAGGCTCACCTCGACCAGCACCGAGGCGTTCTGGACGTTCGGGTCGACGCGGCGCACCTGGCCTCGGATCGTGTCGGTGCGCGTGTCGATCAGGGCCGTCTGGCCGATCTGGACGTCCCGCGCCTGCGTCTCGGGGATCTGCAGCTCGGCCTTGAGCTGGCCCGGCTGCGCGACGCGCGCCAGCGTGGTGCCCGACTGCACGAATTGTCCGACCTCCAGGTTCAGGTCCTGCAGGACCCCGTCGGCCGGTGACTCCACGCGCATCGAGGCGACCCGCCGCTGCTGGTACTCGAGGATCGACTCCAGGCGGCCGACCTGCTCCTGCTGCACGGTCAGCTGCTGGTCCACCGACTCGTGCAGGAGCTCGAGCCGCCGCCTGTCCGTCTCGAGCTCGATCCTCAGCGCCTCGGCCCGCTCGCGGGTGCGGCTCGCCTCGTTGCGGCTGATGAGCTGGCGGGCGAGCAGGGCCGAGTCGGCCTCGGCCAGGCGGGCGGCCTCCCGGTAGTCGGCGCGCACCGTGGCCAGCCGGGCCTCCTGCGTCAGCATCTCCGAGCGGAGACTCTGTCGCAGCTCGATCAGGGTGGCCCGGGCGGCGGTCAGCTGCTGCTGGGCCTGGAGCGCCTCGAGCTCGACGTCCGGGTTGCTGAGCTCGAGGAGCAGGGTTCCCTGCGAGACCTCGGCGCCCGGCTGGGCGTGCACGCGGTCCACGCGGCCGCCCGAGACGGCCGAGACGAACACGATGTGCTCCGGCACCAGGCGACCCGGTCCGCGGACCTCGCGCACGAAGGAGCCGCGCTCGACGGTGCCGAAGAGCAGGACCTCGCGCTCGACCGTGGGCGCCGCCGGCTCGAGGCGGGCGACGAACACGGTGACCGCGATCAGCGCGACCGCGGCGAGGGCTCCGTAGAGGATCCGCTTCTTCCGCCTGTCGCCGGTCTCCCGGGGCACGTCCATGCCGGACTCGCCGCTGCGCCCGCCGCGCCCCCCGCCGGGGATGTCGATCCGGCGTCCGGCGCCCTCGTCCTGGACGGAGCTCCGCCGCGACTCCCTCGGCTCCGCCGCGCGGCCCTCGGCCCCCGAGCCCTCGGACGGCCCCTCGGCTTCGTCCGGCTTCTCGGGTCGCTCCCCCGGGATCAGTCTCAGCGTGTCCTCCTCGGGCGTACCGGTTCGCATCTCGATCCGCTCCGGAAGCAACGGGCGTGCCTCGCGCGGCATCTTCCGGAACGTGTTGAAAAACAGAGAGTTGGAGATAGCGGGGTGCACGAAGCAGGGGGCGCGCGGTGTTCGTCGGTGGGATCGAGTGTTCGGATGCGGACACTCGGCGGCCCGACCCCCCCTTTCCGCGATGGGCCGCCTTGGCTAGTATGGGTGCGGCTCGACGGCGAAGGGGACTCTCCCTTCGTGCCGCGGCGCGCGGCCTTCGTCCGGCGTCCCCTTTTATCCAGTTATCCAGACCGACACGAGCGACCTGCACGCATCTCATTCCTTTCTCCGGGAGCTTTCATGCGACAGAAGACCTGGATGCCCGTGCTCTGCCTGTCCCTCGCCGCGGCCGTGGGCTGCGAGGCGCTGGGGGCCTCGTCGGCGGTAGCGCCGACGACGCACCACTACTACATCGCGGCCGACGCGGTGGACTGGGACTACGCCCCCAGCGGGACCAACCGGATCACCGGGCGGCCGTTCGAGGGCCTGGACCTGGAATGGGTGGGCCAGGGGCCCGACCGGATCGGACACGTCTACCGGAAGGCGCTCTACCGGCAGTACACGGACGAGACGTTCACGGCGCTCGAGCCCCGACCGCCCGAGTGGGAGCATCTCGGGGCGCTCGGCCCGCTGCTCCGGGCGGCAGTGGGCGACACGATCGTCGTGCACTTCAAGAACAACCTGGACTTCCCGGCCTCCGTGCATCCGCACGGCGTCTTCTACGACAAGGACTCCGAGGGTGCCCCCTCGGACGACGCGACCGACGAGGCGGACCGCGCCGACGACGCCGTGCCGCCCGGTGGGACCCATACCTACGTGTGGCCGGTCCCGGAACGGGCGGGTCCGGCGGAGCACGATCCCAGCTCCATCCTGTGGATGTACCATTCCCACGTGAACGAGGACGCGGACGTCAACGCGGGCCTCATGGGGCCGATGATCGTCGTGCGCCGGGAGCAGGCCGCCGCGGACCGGACGCCGAAGGACGTCGACCGCGAGTTCGTGGTCTCGTTCCACGAGCAGGACGAGAACATGAGCCACTTCCGGGAGCACAACATCCAGACCTACACGGGTGACCCGGCGAGCGTGAACCGCGAGGAGATGTTCTTCTGGACGCCGTTCGGGGCCTCCAACTTCATGGAGTCGATGAACGGGTTCCTGTACGGGAACCTGCCCGGGCTCACGATGCGCGAGGGCGAGAAGGTCCGCTGGTACCTGATGGCCAACACCAACTTCGAGGTCCACGCGCCGCACTGGCACGGGAACGTCGTCACGCTGGGCGGGATGCGCACCGACGTCACGTCGCTCATGACGATGGGGATGCAGGTGGCGGACATGGTGCCGGACAACCCCGGCCAGTGGCTGTTCCACTGCCACGTGAACGTCCACCTGAACGGCGGCATGCAGAGCTTCTACACGGTCACGCCGGCGGGGGCCGAGGTCGCCGAGCGGGCCGGCGCGTAAGGTCCGCGAGACGGGAGGATGCGCGAAGCCCCCGCCCGGGAGTCCCGGACGGGGGCTTTCGCCGTGGGGGGCGCCACGGCGCGGGCGAGGCCTCGCCCGCGCCGCGTCGGCCGGGCGCTACGCCGGTGCCCGGAGGTCGCGCCGGCGCCGGCCCGGAGCCGCGCCGCGTCGGCCGGGAGTCAGAGCGATACGGACAACAGCTGGTCGAGGAGCCCGCGGTAGCCCTTCAGCGTGACCCGCAGGTCCTCGGTGGAGACGGGATCGCCGCCCGTGTCCCAGCGGCGGGCCAGGCCGTCGCGCTCCTCGGTCAGCCGCTCCATCAGCGTGTTGAGCACACGGTCGACCAGGTTGTCGGCCTGCTCCACGGCCCGGCGCGGATCGTCGATGAAGGTGGCCTGGATGCCCTCCCACCGCGTCCGATACTCCGTGGCCTCTTCTCGGCTCACCAGGGCGCCGGCTCGGGGGCCCGCGCCGTTGCCCGCCTCTCCTTCCGGCAGGTCCTCGCTCCCGACGAGCAGCTCGTCGCCCACCTGCACCTCGTCCATATCCCGTTCCTCCTCCGGCTTCCGGAATCGGGCCGTCCAGCCCGCCGTCGCGCTCCCGTGTGGGATTGCGCACGATTTGTCCAATCCTGCAAGACTTGAAGAGCCGCGCGCGAGGCTCTTCACCCGCATGCGCCGGACATCCGTCCGAGCCCCGCCCGGGGGCCGGAGTCGAAGCGGAGGACCCGAAGTCGGCCGGTCTGCTTTCCGGTTATGCCGCTACCACAACGCCTTACGGCCGTTCGCGGACGCACGGGGATCCGCATTCGAAGGAGTCTCCCGTGCGCGCCGATCGCTGCCGGCGACCCTGGCCTCGCGCTCGTCCGGCGGTGGGGGTAGGGCGCAATCGGGGTGCCAGCCGGGCCGGGGGTCGGTTACTTGCGGTACCGCACCATGATGTGGTCGGGTACCTCGCCCCCCTCTTGGGCCAGCGAGGCGAAGTCGAACTCCCACCAGAGGGTCCGCCCATCCACGCGCGTCGCGTTGTGCTCGACGACCTCGAAGGGCGCCTGGATCGAGAAGGCCACCCGCAGGCCCTCGAACGCCTCGGCGATCATCCCCTCCATGCCGGGCATGCCGCCCTGCATCTGCTCCCGGGCCTCGGCCATCGGGTTCAGGGGCGCGTTGGTGACGAGGAGCGTCTCGCCTTCGTCGATCACCTCTAGGTCGCCGAACGGCTCGGCTCCGGCTTCCCCTCCCGTCTCCGCCTCGGAGCCCGTCTCGTCGTCCGACGCGACGTTCATCTCCCGCAGCCGGTCCACGTGGTCGAAGGCGAACCGGACGAGCACGCGCCGCTCGAGCCCCTCGTCGTCCGCTTCCACCTCCAGCAGTTCCACGCCCTCGGGAAGGTCGCCCTCGATCTCTTCGCGCAGGCCCTCTTCCGTCAGGTCCTCTTCCTCCTCCATCTCCTCGAGCAGCCGCTGACGCGCGGCCTCGATCTCCTCCTCGGTCGGCTCGCCCTCGGCCCCCGAGAACATCTTCTGCATCTTCGCCGACACGTAGGCCATCCGCTCGAGGTCGATGTTCAGATCGAGCGAGGCGGTGCCGGACAGGTCACGCTCCAGGGCGAGCCCGTATTCCATGTCGATGCACGCCGTGGTGCCGAAGAGCAGGAAGAGCGAACCGGCGGCCAGGGTCAACAGCGTCTTCATGTCGCAGTCTCCTCCGGGAGGAACCTCCCTCGCATTCGGGTCGCGGATCGCGGCGACCGGCGAGGGTCCGGGCGCCCGCGAAAGATTCTCGGTCCCGGATGCGCCCGGCAAGACTCGCCCGCGGAGGGCGTCGCGGAGATCGCCGCCGTCGTGGCCAGGCGAGGTGCTCGGCGCGCCCCCGAGGGAGGGACGGTTACCGCGGCGCCTCCAGCACCCGGACCTGCCGGGGATCGCGAACCTCTATCTGGGGCGTCCCCTCGTGCTCGCGGATCCGGCCGGCCACGCACAGGCGCGTCCCCCGGTAGGTGACCTCGGGCCGCTCGAACTTGCCCCGGTCCCGCCCCCAGATCACCGCGGTGAACGGCTGCTCGGGGTAGGGGCGGCCGAAGTTGAGGAAGGTGGGCGTGCCGCCGACCCCTTCGGCGAAGGCGGCGCCGACGACCCGCCCGCAGACGAGGGCGCGCTCGCCGACATGGTCCACCGCCTCTTCGGGCGCGTAGGTGGCGAGCTCCGGATCGTCGGCGCTCGGAGCCCGCGCGCCGCCCGGGCCCAGGGTGCGGGCCAGGAAGACGGCCGCCGCCAGGAGCGCCGCCAGGAGCCCCACGAGTCGAGTCTTGCGCCGGAGCTTCCGCATCGATGACACTTGGGTCAAGTTACGTCGCGTTCCCCCTGAACCGGAGGCACACCATGCGTGACGAGCGACGCTTCGCCGCATCCTTTCGCCTCTCGCCGTTCCTCGCCCTGGTCGTCCTGCTCGCCTGCCAGCCGCCCCCGGGCGAGCCCGCCTCCCTCGCCGAGGAGGACTCGGCCGCGATCCGGGAGGCCGTCGAGAGCATGCGACAGGCCGTGCTGGACGGCGACTGGGCCACGTACGCCGCCCAGTTCGCCGAGGACGGGGTGCTCCTTCCGCCGAACGGCCCGGCCGTCGAGGGACGTCAGGCGATCGAGGAATGGGGCTCGCGCTATTCGGTGAGCGCGTTCACCATAAACCAGCTGAACCTGGAGGGTCGGGGCGACCTCGCCTATCGTCGCGGCACCTTCTCGATCACGCTCTCCCCTCCGGGCATGGAAGAGGCGGTGAGCGACGAAGGGAAGTTCATCGAGATCTGGAAGCGGCAGGAGGACGGCACCTGGAAGACCGCCGTCGACATCTGGAACTCGAGTCAGCCGCCGCCGATGCCCGGCGAGGCCGCGGACACGGCCCGGGCACGGGAGTCGGGGGCGTAGCCGACGGTGCCGGAGGGGTCGGCTGAAGCCAATTCGCGATATACCCGGCGGAACCCGGCCCGGCCCCCCGGCGTCCACTCGCCGGGGAGTCTCTTCTACAGCCGGATCAGGCTGGTGAGCCGCCGGAGCGCCTCGAGGCTGTGGCCGGAGGCGAACTCGTCCACGTAGGGGAGGGCGGCCTTCATCCCCCGGGCCTCGGGACGGTACTGGGGGCTCTCGAGCAGCGGGTTCAGCCAGATCACCTTGCGCGCGCGCCGCCGGATCCCTTCCATGGCGCGCTCGAGCGGCTCGGTCTCGCCCTGGTCCAGGCCGTCGCTCAGGATGACGACCACGGTTCGCTGGCCCAGCAGCCGCCTTCCCCAATCTTCGAGGAACCCCTCCAGGCTCGCGCCGATCCGCGTCCCTCCCGACCACCCCGGCACCCGGTCGCTCAGGGCGGCCAGCGCCTGGTCGGGTCTCGCCCCGGCCAACCACGGGGTCAGCCGCACCAGACGGGTGCTGAAGACGAACGTCTCGACGTCCCGGGCCCGCCGGGTCGCGAGCAGGAAGCGGACGAGGAAGCGGCTGTAGCGCTCCATCGAGCCGCTCACGTCGCACAGGAGCACGACGCGCGGGCGATCGATCCGACGGCGGCGGCGGGCCAGGCGCAGCAGCTCGCCGTCGTGCTCGAGGGCGGCCCGGAAGCTACGCCGCAGGTCCACGTGTCCGCGCCGCCCACCCGCCCGGAGCCGCCGGCTCTTTCGCGTCGCCAGCCGCACCATCAGGTGGTCGAAGGCGCGGTCCAGCCGGCGCATCTCCTCGTCGTCCAGTTCGCCGAAGGAGCGGCGCGCCAGGCGTTCCACCGGGCTCCACGCCAGGCCGGTCCGGAAGACGGCGCCCTCGTCGCCGGAGGGATCCCTGGGGCCAGCCGCCGGCCGTGACTCCGCGAACCGCTCGGTCCCGCGATCGTCGGGTTCACGCCCCCGCCGCGGGGCGTCGGGGCGCGAACCGGGCTCTCCCTCGGGACGCGAGAACGCCGGCCGCCGATGCCCCTCCCGCGGCACGCCGCCCCCATGCAGGAGCTCGACCGAAGAGGCGTCGGGATCGCCGGTCTCCCGGCCCTCCCATATCGCCCAGAACACCCGATCGAAGCTCGGCTCCTCCGCCCGGTCGGAGATGAAGACGGACTTGAGGCCGTGATAGGCCTCGATCGGATCGTCCGTGTCCAGGTGCCCGATCGCCTCCAGCGCGGCGATCGACTCGGTGAGCGTGCACGAGAGGCCCTCGGCGCGCAGGGCGCGCCCGAGGCGACCGGTCCATTCCACCGGCCGTCGGCGGAGGCCGGACCCCACCGGCGTCACGGGGCGCTCGGCTCCGCCAGGAGGTCCGCGACGCCGTTCGAGACCACGCGCTCGACATCGTGCCGGTCCTTGAGCAGGCATCCGAGGGTGGCGACGACCACCTCGCCGTCCAGCGTCTCGACCCCCAGGTCCTGGAGCGCGCGGGCCCAGTCCAGCGTCTCGGCCACCCCGGGGCGCTTGAACAGCTTCTCGCGCCGCAAGCGCTGGACGAAGCCCACCACCTCCCCGCGCAGCGGCTCTTCGATGCCCGGCAGCCGGGTCTCCAGGATCCTCAGCTCCTTCTCGGCCGAGGGATAGTCGATCCACAGGTAGAGACAGCGGCGGCGCAGCGCGTCGCTCAGCTCGCGCGTGCCGTTCGAGGTGAGCACCACGTGGGGCCGGGAGGTCGCCCGGATCGTGCCGAGCTCGGGGATCGAGACCTGGTAGTCCGAGAGCAGCTCCAGGAGGAACGCCTCGAACTCCTCGTCCGCGCGGTCGATCTCGTCGATCAGGAGGACGGCGGGGCGATCGCGGGTGATCGCGCGCAGCAGTGGCCGCTCGAGCAGATACTCGGGGCCGAAGATCGTGCTCTCGAGCGCTTCCGGGTCGGGCGTCTCGCCGGCCTCCTCCACGCGTATGCGGAGGAGCTGCTTCTGGTAGTTCCACTCGTAGAGCGCGGTGTGGACGTCCA
>CAYMQZ010000129.1:0-7683 GCA_964392705.1 uncultured Gemmatimonadota bacterium | reverse complement strand
CGCCGGCGAGCGCGAGCCGGACCTACACGAATTCCGCCGGCTGGCGCGATGTGGCGTTCCCGATCGCGCCGCCGACCGCCCCCGCGACGAGGCCGGAGACGGTGGCGATGAGGATCACGTCGCGCGCCACGTCGCCGAGCGCGAAGGAGACGGCCACCCCGACCAGCGCCGAGATGCCGGCCGCCAGCGCGCCCCCGACGATCGCGCCCCAGAGCCCACCGCCCGCGTCGCGCGCGAACAGGAGACCGACGGTCAGCGCGATCAGGGTGCCCAGGATCGGGAAGGCGTCGGCGATCACGGCCACCCAGTGCCCGACCAGCACCATGATGAGCTGCATCACGCCGCCGATCACGGTCCAGCGTCGGATGAGGGACGCGCGGCTCCGAGGCTCCACCATGTGAGGTTCTCCCGTTGGGGAATCGCTCCGCCGGCGCTCGACGGCCGGCCTGTGAAGAGGTCGGGGCACGCGGCGTCTCCACATCCGCCTCGCACCCGCCCCACGCTCGACATCGGGCGGGACTTCGTCAAGTGCCGACTTCGAGTGCCGACGCCGAGCCAAGGTCGAGTGCCGACGCCGAGTGTCGACATCGAGTCCCGATGTCGAGCCGACGTCGAATGCCGACTCAGGCCCGCCGCCAGGCCCACGCCAGGAGGCGCCAGCTCACGAAGAGGGCGATCGCGATCCACAGGAGGCCCCACGCGAGGGTCGGCACGCCGGTCACTTCGGCCAGCAGCGCGGCGTCGGAGGCGAGGTGCGGACGGTCCAGCACGTCGCTCTTGATATCCAGGATCGCGTAGAGGCAACTGGTCAGCCCCAGCGCGAGAAGCAGGGCGAGGACGGCCCGGAGCGGGAGCCGCCAGGCCCCGGCGAGCAGGGCGCCCCCGACGGCGAGCCCGAACAGCAGGCCGAACGCGTTCCGGACGTAGAGGAGCGAGAGCAGGAGCACGATCGCCCCGATCGTCCCGGCCGTGGCCCGGGCCCACCGGCCCCCCCGCACGGCGCCCGCCAGGATCAGCGCGCCCCACCCCAGGCTTCCCAGGTAACCCGCCGATAGCGTGAGGAACGGGCTTCCTCCGGGACACCGGCACAGGCCTCCCTCGTCGGCGGTGACCACGATCGCCCGGATCTCGCCCCCGGTAAGCACGGCGACCAGGCCGTGACTGATCTCGTGGAGCAGCACCACGAAGAGCTTGAGCGGATACACCACGGGCGTGTTCCAGAGAAGCCAGAGGCCGACGAAATAGGCCGCGAAGCCCGCCAGGAAGCCGAGGCGCCGCTTCGTCCGTCGCCTCACGAGCGGGCACCGCTGGGTTCGGCCGGCCCGCGGGCCCCGGGCGCGGGCCTTCGAGCGGCGGACCCTCTCACAGGAGCAGCACGCCGAGCGCCACCAGACAGACCAGCAGCCCGGCCCCGGCGTAGACGGGCAACGCCCGGTCGAACCAGGCGCGGCAGCCCGCGAAGATCGCGCAGAAGAGCCCCAGGGCGGCGTAGATCCCGGCCAGCGGCTCTCTCCACGTCTCGGCGTCCTGCAGGAACAGCACCCCGAGGCCGGTCGCCAGGGCGCCGATGAAGAAGGTCCGCTCGTCGGAGGGCACCGGCCGCGGCCAGCGCGTCGCGGGCAGCGCGCCGCGCAGGGCCAGCGGCAGCAGCAGGGCGGCCTCGGCCGCCAGCGTGCCCACCCAGGTGACCTGGGCCGGGGCCCGCCCCGAGAGGGCCTGCGCCGCCCCGAACGCCAGCACCGTCAGGGAGACCGCGCCCAGGAGGTAGAGGCCGTAGCCGATCACGCGACCCGACAGCAGGGCGGCGTGGTAGGTCCCGGGCGCGTCGCGGCGGAGCCGCAGGTACGGCACGGACTCGAGGGGCCAATCTGCGACCGGGGGCGGGGGCCAGTCCCCGCGCTCGGCTCTCCGGATGATGCGGTCGCATTCGCGCTCGGCGCGCTCCGCGTCCACCTCGCACACCCAACCCCGGTCACGGGCCTCCCGCAGCTGCTCGCGGTCCAGCACCCGCGGGCGGCCCCCGGCGGGCAGCCAGACGTCCAGGAACAGGTCGTCCAACCGCCACTCCGTGCCCTCCAGGCGCGGAGGGCGGACGAGGTTCGTGTACCAGCCCAGCAGGCGGCCCTCGGGGTCGTGGAACGAGGCGACCTCGTACCAGCGGCCGGGATAGCTGAACCAGAGGAGGGCCGAGCCGCCGGGCAGGGCCACCGCTCCGTCGACCTCGATCGGCTCGGCCCCCGGCGCGCGGATCAGCAGCGTCACCTTGAGCCCGTCGCCGTCGTACAGGATCTCCTGCCGATGCTCGTCCACGCGCTCGGGCGGGCGGCGGTAGATGATCGTGACCTCGGGGGCGCCGGGCCGCGGGAGCGGGGTGAACGGGCCGATCGCGCGCTCCAGGCCGAGCCGGTCCCGCAGTCGGAGGAGGGAAGAGGGGAAGCCCCCGGGACCTCGCGACGTCACCCCGTCCTCGGGGGAGCCGTCAGGGAAGCTCGGTGAAGGTGCGCCCGCTCTCCGCCATCTCGAGCAGCGACGCGGCGGGGGCGAACCGCTCTCCGTGCTCCTTCTCGAGCTCCTGGAGGCCCTCGGCGATCCGCTCGAGCCCCTCCTGGTCGGCCCAACGGAGCAGGCCGCCGCGGAACGGCGGAAAGCCGGTGCCCGTCACCATCGCCACGTCCACCTCGCCGGGCCCCGCCACGATCCCGTCGGCCAGGGCGTGGGCGGCTTCGTTCACCATCGGGTAGAGACAGCGGCGGCGGATCTCGGCGTCCGACACCCGGCGATCGCCGGCGCGCCGGGCGAGGAGCCGGGCGACCTCCCGGTCGACCCCCTTCTGGCGCCCCTTCTCGTAGTGGTAGAAGCCGCGGCCGTTCTTCTTGCCCAGGCGTCCCTCCTCGGTGAGGAGCCCCACGATGGGCGAGGAGGCCATGCGCGAGCCGAACGCCTCCTCCAGCTGGCCGGCCACGTGCTTCGCCACGTCGAACCCGACCTCATCCAGCAGCCGGCAGGGCCCCATTGGCAAGCCGAACTCGAGCAGGACGCGGTCGACCTGCTGGACGGTGGCGCCCTCCTCGAGCAGGTATCCCGCCTCGTTCAGGTAGGGTCCGAGCACGCGGTTCACCAGGAAGCCCGGTCCGTCCTCCACCAGCACGGGCGTCTTCCCGAGGTCCAGGGCGAAGCCGAACGCCGCGGCCACCGCCTCGGGCGAGGAGCCCTCCGCCCGTACCACCTCGACCAGGGGCATCCGATGCACGGGGTTGAAGAAGTGCAGTCCCACCACCCGCTCCGGACGTCGGGCCGCGGAGGCCAGCTCGGTCACCGAGAGGGAGGACGTGTTCGTGGCGAACACCGCCTCCTCCGGCATCCGCTCCTCGCTTTCCTGGAGCACCGTCTTCTTCACCGGCATGCGCTCGACCACGGCCTCGATCACCAGGTCCACCTCGTCGAACTTCTCGTACTCCAGCGTCCCGTGGATCAGCGCGAACTTGAGACCCACCTGCTCGGCCTGAATCACCCCCTTCTCCCCGGCCTTCTCGAGCAGCTCGTGGGCGTGCCGCAGCCCCTCGTCCAGGGCCTCCCGGTCGATGTCCTTGAGCACGACGGGCACGTCGTGAGCGGCGATCAGCTCGGCGATCGACCCGCCCATCACCCCCGCTCCCAGGACGGCCGCCTTCCGCACTTCCCGTCGGCTCTCCAGCCGCTCGGAGCCGACCGCCTTCTTCGTCTTCTGCTGGAGCAGGAAGAGCCGCACCAGGTTGCGGGAGACGAGGGTCTGCGAGAGCTCGGCCAGCGCGTCGGCCTCGACCTCCAGCGCGCGGTCGATCTGCATCCCGTACGTCTCCTCGACCACCGCCAGCGCCTCGAGCGGAGCGGGATAACGCCCCTCGGCTTCCTTATGAGCCCGCTTCCGGGCCATCGAGAACAGGATCTTGCGGCCCGGGACGGTCTCCTCGAGCAGACGCTCGGGGAGCGACCTGTCGTATCCCCCCGGCTCCCGGCGGCCCGAGAGGACCTCGGCCACGAACTCGCGCACCCCCTCCTCGAAGCGGTGGTGGCCGACGACCCGGTCGACCAGGCCGATGCGGCGCGCTCTGGCGGAGGAGGCGGCCCTGCCCGTGAGAATCATCGGCAGGGCGTTCCGGATGCCGCACAGCCGCGGCAGCCGAACGGTTCCCCCGAAGCCGGGCAGGATCCCGAGCCGGATCTCGGGCAGGCCGATCCGGGTCGAGTCGCGGTCGGAGGCGATCCGGTATCCGCACGCCAGCGCCAGCTCGGTTCCGCCCCCCAGACACTGGCCGTCGATCGCGGCGATCGTGGGTACGGTGAGCCGCTCCAGCCGCCGGAAGATCCGCTGGCCCTCCCGGCTCTTGCGGCGGGCGTCCTCGCGGTCGGTGATCTCGGCGATCTCGCCGACGTCCGCCCCGGCGATGAAGGTGCCGGTCTTGCCGCTCCGCACCACGAGCGCCACGACGCGGCCCGTGGCGATCGTGGACTCCAGCACGCCGAGCTGGCGGTCCAGCGCCTGCATCACGTCGGTGCGAAGGAGGTTCACCTTCGAGCCGGGGAGGTCGAAGGTCAGCCAGGCGACCTGGTCGCGGTCGACGTCGAGCAGTACCCCCGGCCCGGAGCGCCCGGCGTCGGCCGCCGCCGGGCCCGGGGCCCGACCCTCCTCCTCGGGGGCGCGCCCCCCATCGGGTGGCGGCGAGGCGCTCACGGCGCTGGGGGCCTGTCCGGCGCTCAGGCCGAAGCGCGGCGGGCGAGAGCGCCCGTCACAGCCTGAGGCGCCGGTCGGCGTTCTCCGGCGTCAGCGGCAGCGTGTCGGTCTGGGCGGGATCGAACGACACGTTCCAGTAGTACTCGTCGAACATCCCCACCGGGATGCGCGTGTGGACCCACCAGGTCCCGGCGGGCAGTCTTCGCGTGACCGTCCCCTCCGCGCTCGTCGTGTCCTCGTAGATCTCCTTCCCCAGGGCCTCGAGGATGCTGTCCTCGACGGTCAGGTACTCCTGGAACGCGACGTCGGCCCAGGACTCGCGCACGGCGCGGATCGAGTCCGCCCGGGCCAGGGCACGCTGCTGCAGGTTGGTGAAAGCCTCGAACGCCTGGGTCTTCTGGCGGTTCAGGGCGCGCTCCCGCCCCTCGAGGGCGTCGAACCGGTCGAACAGCTCGCGATATTCCCGGCTCCTCTGGTCCATCCGCTGCAACCGGTCCGAGAGCTGCTGCAAGCTGTCCCGCACCTCGGCCCACTCCGAATCCGCCTCCCGCCACGTCTCCTGAAGGGCCGTCACGCTGTCGAAGGTCGTCCGCACGTCCTGGGGGACCTGCGGCTCGGACTCGGTCGCGGCCTGCGTGAGCGCGTTGAACACCGAGTCGCGATCGTAGGGGAGGAAGGTCATGACCAGGTCCTCCTCGGGCTGCATCTCGCCTTCGGTGCCCTCGGTGAGCACCTGCACGGTCACCTGGCCACCGCCGCAGGCGGCCGCCAGAAGCGAAACGACGAGCATCGCCGGAACCAAGAGGAGCTTGTGCCGCATCGGTGTCACTCCGGGCTGCGAGTCACTCGGCAGACGTTCCAATCGTCGCGCGGCGGGGGCCTGCCCCCGGGAGCGCGCGACGGCCCTGCACAGAACCGGCGCAATGTAGACCCGCCCTTCGGCTTTTTCAACGAGAGGCGGGACGCCTTCAGTGGGAGAACGTTCGGTCCAGGAGGTACTCCCAGGGGTTCACCGGCTGGCCGTCCACGATCACCTCGTAGTGCAGGTTCGGCCCGGTGGCGAGACCGGAACGACCGACCTCGCCCAGGATCTCCCCGCGCTCCACCTCCTGTCCGGCGCGGGCCAGGATCTCGGCCAGATGGGCGTACCGCGTCCGGTAGCCGAAGCCGTGGTCGATCTCGACCGTGCGTCCGTAGCCGGACGCCGGTCCGGCCTTCACCACGCGTCCCTTCGCGGTGGCCACGACGGGGCTGCCCGGGGGTGCGGAGATGTCGATGCCCGGATGCGGCCGCCGGTAGCCGAGGAGCGGGTGGAGCCGGCTGTAGCTGTAGCCGGAGCTGAACCAGGCCTCGGGGCTCGCCACGGGGTTGATCGAGGGTCGCGCGAGGAACACCTCGCGGCGCGACTCGAGGGAATCCGTCGCTTCCTCCAGGCTGGAGGCGAGCAGGTCCGCCCGCCGGAGGAGCTGGCCGAGGTCGAGCCGCAGTCCCTGCGACGTGGCCGCGAGCTCGGGCTGGAGCCGGTGGAGATGGGCGTCGATAGGATCGAGGTCGCCCGGCCCGCCGACGCCCACGGCGTGGACCTCGGGGTCGAGCAGCGGCAGGCCGGCCAGGACGCGGTAGCGCTGGTCGCGAGCGGCGAGCTCATCCATCGATCGGACGAGACGGTCCGTGCGCTCCTGGACGCTCTCCAGGTTCTCCCTCAGCTCGCGGTTCTCGGCGCGCAGGCGGATGAGCTCGCCGAACGCCTGCCGCTCGCCGAGAAAGCCGAAGAACCAGGCGAGGAAGAAGAGCGCGCCCCCGGACAGGGCGGCGACGGAGGCCTGCGCCAGGCGACGCGGGACGCGGACGGTGTGCACCCGCCCGCTGCCGGCCGGAAAGAACTGGACGGTCCAGTACGGCGGTTTCGTCACGCCCCTCCGTCCCTGCTCCGCTTCCGTGACCGGCCGCGGGGCCGGTCGGCTGACGTGGTTCCTGTTCGGGGTGGGCCGCAGAAAGGACGCACGATGCTAGGCCGCGCGCTTCCCGCTGTCAAGCCGCGTCGCGTCCCCGGGCCGCCTGGCCGGCTCGCCGCCCGGACCGCCGCCCCGGCCGCCGCCCGGAAGTCGCCCGGCCGCCGCCCGGAAGCCTGTATCCTAGTCCTCCCAGCGGGGGAACAGCACGGGCCCCGGACGCACGCGCTCCAGACCGGCGAGCGCGCCCTCGAGCTCGGGGAAGCCCGGCGGCTCGCCCTCGCCGCCCACGCCTCGCCACAGCTCCGCCGACTTCGCCGGCATGACGGGCGCCAAGAGAGCCGCGCAGGTCCCCAGCGCCCGGATCAGGGATCCGAGCGCCGCGTCGAGTCGGGCGCCGGCCCCCGGGTCCTCGCCCTCCCGCTCGGCGCGCGCCAGGCTCCACGGCTGGACCTCGTCCACGAAGCCGTTGCCGGTCCCCACCAGCCGGAAGACGGCCGCCAGCCCCTTGTGCAGGAGCAGCGCCCGCATCGCCTCGTGGTACTCCGCCTCGGCCTCCCTTCGGGCGTCGTCGAGCGGGGTCTCCTCGCCCCGCGGAACGAAGCCGTCGCGGTACTTGGAGACCATCGCCCCGACCCGGTTCAGGAGGTTTCCCAGGTCGTTGGCCAGCTCGGCGTTGTAGCGCTGGTCGAAGCCCTCCAGGAACCCGGCGGGGCTCGGGAAGTCCCGGTCGCCGTCCCACGGCACCTCCCGGATGAGGAAGTGCCGCAGGGCGTCCGGGCCGTGCCGATCGATGAGGGCCGGGAGCGCGAGCCGCTGTCCCTCCGACTTGGAGAGCTTGCCGCCGCCGATGTTGATGAAGCCGTGGATCCACACCGTCTCGGGAAGCTCCAGGCCGGCCGACATCAGCATCGCGGGCCAGATGATGCAGTGGAACCGGGCGATGTCCTTGCCGATCACGTGCACCCGGGCCGGCCACCAGCGGCGGTGCGCCTCGTCGGGGAACCCGATCGCCGTGAT
>CAYMQZ010000128.1:0-7689 GCA_964392705.1 uncultured Gemmatimonadota bacterium | reverse complement strand
GGCGCACTCGACGGGCTCTCGCGACATGCGGCACACTGCGGCAAGGTCGGCGTCGGCGAAAGGAGCCCGGGGCTCCCTTCCGGCGCCTCGAGCGAGTGCCGCGGGAGCCGCTCCTGGACGCGGCGGCGGGCCGTTTCGTACGTTGGTCTTCATGGCGCGCCTCACCGACTGGCCCCTCATCCGTCAGCTGCGCTCCGGCGCCGACGGCACCGGACTCGAGGCCGCCTCCGCGCGCACCCGCCGCCTCCTGCCCCGCATCGGGGACGCCGAGGTGGCGCGCTCCGTGTGCCCGTACTGCGGCGTGGGCTGCGGCCAGCTCGTGCATCACCGGGACGGCGAGCTGCTGGCGATCGAGGGGGACCCCGAGAGCCCGATCAGCCAGGGGACGCTGTGTCCCAAGGGGTCCGCCTCGCACCAGCTCCTCACGCACTCCAGACGGCTGGGCCGCGTCCTCTACCGCCGGCCGCGCGGGACGCGCTGGGAGGAGATCGGGTTGGAGGAGGCGATGCGGCGGGTGGCGGATCGGGTGTGGGAGAGCCGGAAGCGCGGCTTCGTCCGCACGGTGGCGGAGCTGCCCGACGATGATCCGACGCGTCTGGCGGCGGAAGCGGCGCCCGGCGACCGGGCGACGGGAGAGGTCGATGTCGGGACGGACGGCGAACGAGACGGCGGCGGATCGCACGGTGGAGACGCACCCGGTCCTGACGCCGGCGACGATCCGCTCGCCGAGCCGGTGAACCACACCGCGACCGTGGCCCACCTGGGCGGCGCCACCCTGGACAACGAAGAGAACTACCTGATCAAGAAGCTGTTCACGGGCGGCCTCGGGATGGTGGCCGTCTCCAACCAGGCCCGTATATGACACAGTAGCACGGTGCCCGGTCTGGGCACCTCCTTCGGCCGCGGCGGGGCGACGACGGCGCAGCAGGATCTGGCCAACGCCGACTGCATCCTGATCCAGGGCTCCTCGATGGCCGAGGCTCACCCCGTGGGTTTCCGCTGGGTGCTGAAGGCGAGGGAGCGGGGTGCCACGGTGATCCACATCGATCCCCGCTTCTCGCGCACCAGCGCGCTGGCCGACCTCTGGGTACCGATCCGGGCCGGCGGCGACCTCGCCTTCCTGGGCGGGCTCGTCCGCCACGTGATCGAGAACGACTTCTACTTCCGCGACTACGTGGTCCACTACACGAACGCCCCGGTGATCCTGAAGGAGGAGTACCGGGACGCCGAGGAGCTCGATGGCCTGTTCTCGGGCTGGGATCCGGCGACGCGCGGCTACGACCCGACGAGCTGGCGCTACGAGGGAGACGAGCTGGATCGGCCGCGGCGGGACCCGACGCTCCAGGACCCGCGCTGCGTCTTCCAGGTGCTGAAGCGGCATTTCGCACGATACACGCCGGAGATGGTGCACCGGGTGTCGGGCGTGCCGCCCGACCTGTTCCATCGCGTCGCCGATGCCCTGACCCGCGCCTCGGGGCCCGAGCGGACCTCCGCCATCTGCTACGCCGTCGGTTGGACCCAGCATTCGAAAGGGGTCCAGATCATCCGAAGCGCCGCGATCCTCCAGCTCCTGCTCGGCAACATCGGGCGGCCCGGAGGGGGGATCCTGGCGCTCCGCGGCCACGCCTCGATCCAGGGCTCCACGGACATCCCGACACTGTTCGACATCCTGCCCGGCTATCTCCCGATGCCGCGCGCCGGCCGGGGGGAAGCGACCCTCGACGGTTACTATCGCAATCACCGTCGACGCGGCGGCCTGTGGCACGGGACGCCGGCCTATCTGATCAGCCTGCTCGGGGCCTGGTACGGGAGACGCGCGACCGCCGAGAACGACCGGGGCTGGGGCTGGGTTCCGCGGGTGACGCGCGATCACTCCCACTTCTCCTTCTGGACCGAGATGGCCGACGGAAAGCTGGAGGGCCTCTTCGTGATGGGACAGAACCCCGCCGTGGGCGCGCAGCACGGGCGACTCGAGCGAAAGGCGCTGGCCGAGCTGGACTGGCTGGTGGTGCGCGACCTGGTCGAGATCGAGACGGCCAGCTTCTGGTACGACTCGCCCGAGGTGGAGCGAGGCGAGCTGGTGCCCGAGGAGATCGAGACGGAGGTGTTCCTCTTTCCGGCGGCCGGCCACGCCGAGAAGGAGGGAGCGTTCACCCAGACGCAGCGGACGCTCCAGTGGCGGCAGAAGGCGGTCGACCCGCCGGGCGAGGCGCGGAGCGAGGCGTGGTTCGTCCATCAGCTCGCGAAGCGGCTGATCGAGCGCGCGCGCGCGTCCGACGACCCGATCGACGAGCCGCTCCGGGCGCTGGACTGGTGGTATCCGGAGGACGAGGGCGGCGAGCCGCTGATGGAGGCCGTCCTGGCCGAGATCAACGGCTGGCGCGTGGATCCCTCGGCTGGTGTCGAGGACCACGAGGCGATCCGGGGCGACGGCCCGGCGCCGACCTCGGCGGCCGAGGCCGCGCGAACCGGGATCTCGGGAGAGGCGCGGCGCTCGGGGGGACCGCCCGGCGCCGTGTACGCCGCGGACCGGGAGGGCGGCCCCCACCACGGCGCGCAGCTCCGGGGAATCCCCGAGCTGCGCGACGACGGGTCGACGGCCTGCGGGTGCTGGATCTACTCGGGAGTCTACGGCCCGGACGGGGTGAACCGCGCGCTCCGCCGCGACCCGAGGGGCCCCTACGCGCACGGGTGGGGGTTCGCGTGGCCGGACGACCGCCGGATCCTGTACAACCGGGCCAGCGCCCGTCCGGACGGGCGTCCGTGGAGCGAAAGGAAGAAGCTGGTGTGGTGGGACGGGGCGGAGGGCCGCTGGACCGGGCTCGACAGGCCGGACTTTCCGGCCACGAAGCCACCCGGCTATCGCCCACCGGCGAGCGGCGCGACAGCGGACCGGCCGACGCCGGAGGGCGAGAGCGGGGACCGACCCGGGTCGCACGGCGCGCGGGCGGGCGACGCCGCAGCCGGAGAGCCAGAGGGAGAGAGACCGACGGGGACCGACGCGCATCCCGGCGACGCCCCCTTCATCCTCCACGACGACGGCCTGGGCTGGCTCTTCGTGCCCGAAGGGCTGAAGGACGGTCCCCTGCCCACGCACTACGAGCCGCTCGAATCCCCGTTCGACAACGCGCTGTACGGGCAGCGCGAGAACCCCGCCGCCAACCGTTTCGAGCGGCCGGACAACCCGCTGGCGCCGCCGCGCGACCCCCGTTTCCCATACGTGCTCACGACCTACCGGCTCACGGAGCACCATACGGCGGGAGCCATGAGCCGCTTCCTGCCGCACCTCGCCGAGCTCCAGCCCGAGCTGTTCGTGGAGATCTCCCCCGAGCTGGCGCGCGAGCTGGGCGTGGTCGCCGGCGACCGCGTCACGCTCGTCACGCTGCGGGCGGCCGTCGAGGCCCGCGCCCTGGTGAGCCGGCGGATCCGCCCGCTGGAGGTGGACGGCCGGACGGTCCACCAGGTCGCGATCCCGTTCCACTGGGGCTCGGCCGGTCCCTTGAAGGGAGATGTCGCGAACGACCTGATCCCGCTCTCCGGCGAGCCGAACGTCACGATCCACGAGTCGAAGGCGCTCGTCTGCGACCTCCTGCCCGGGCCGCGGCCGCCCGACGAAGAGCTCGTCGCGTGGCTCGAAGGGCGCTACGGCGGCGAGGGCTGAGGGGCGGAGTGCCGATCGGCGACGGGGTCCGGAGCGGCAACCAGGCGCGGCACGACCACGTCGAGCGGGGGCGGTCGGTCGGCTTCCTCACCGATCCGACGCTGTGCATCGGGTGCAAGGCGTGCGAGGTAGCCTGCAAGGAGTGGAACCAGCTCCCCGACGAGGGGGCTCGCTGGCTCGGCCATTCCTACGATCATACCGGCGCCCTGGGCGCCTCCACCTGGCGCCACGTCAAGTTCGTCGAGCAGGATCGGGCGGCGGGCCTGCAGATCGCCGGTCCCATGGGAGGTGCGGGCGGCCACCTGGCGAGCGCGGGCGTCCCCGCAGGCAGCCCGGCGCACGGAGGCGCCGGACCCGAGGCGTACGCCCCCGACGCCTTCGAGGACCCGTTCCGCTGGGTGTTCCTGTCCGACGTGTGCAAGCATTGCGAGCACGCAGGCTGCCTCGAGGCCTGCCCGACGGGGGCGATCATCCGGACCGAAGTGGGGAGCGTCTTCGTGCAGGACGACGTGTGCAACGGATGCGGATACTGCGTCGTCGGCTGCCCCTTCGGCGTCATCGACCGGCGCCCCGAGCCCCTGCCGGGAGCGGGAGGCGCCTTCAAGTGCACCTTCTGCTACGACCGTCAGTCGGCCGGCCTCACGCCGGCGTGCGCGAAGGCCTGCCCGACGGAGGCGATCCGCTTCGGGCCCCTGGACGAGCTCCGGGAGGAGGCCCGGGAGCGGGTCGAGACGCTCCGGGAGCGCGGCTACGCGGACGCCGCCCTCTACGATCCCCGGGACACCTCGGTCGGGGGCGCGCACGCCCTCTTCGTCGTCCTCGGCGAGCCGGAATCGTACGGCCTCCCGCCCGCCCCGGAGGTGCCCACGGTGCACCTTCGGGCCGCCTGGGGGTCCGCGCTCGCCACGGCGCTCGGCGCCCTGATGGCGGCGCTCGCCGCCCTGGCGATCTGGGGGACGGCGTGACCGGACCGCGAGGGGGAGGTGGCGACGCGCGAGCGTCGGAGGGAAGGCTCGAGGCGTTGCGGGAAGAGGCGCTCCGCCGGGGACGGGTCGACGCCGAAGGCGTTCGGGCCGTGGGGGGACCGCAGCCTCCGGCGGACGCCGAGGCGTCCGGCTACCACGGCCTGCCGGTGATCAAGGCCCCGGTCTGGACGTGGGAGATCCCGGTCTACTTCTTCGTGGGGGGCCTCGCGGGAATGGCGGCCGTCCTGGCCTTCGCGGCGGCGGTCACCGGCCCCGAGGCGAGCCTGGCGGCCGAGGGCGCTCGAGGCGCGCTCGTCCGTGCGGCCCTGGGCCTGGCGAGCGGCGGCGCGATCGCCTCCACCCTCCTGCTGATCCTCGACCTGGGCCGGCCGAAGCGCTTCCTGCACATGCTTCGGGTGTTCAAGTGGCGATCGCCGATGTCGGTCGGGGCCTGGGCCCTGGCCGCGTTCGGAGCCGCCGCGGTGGGCGGCCTCGTCCTGCTCCTCCTGGCCGGCCGGGACGACCAGCTCGGCCGATGGGCCCAGACGGCCGCCTTCATCTGCATCCTGGCCGCGGGTCCCCTGGGAGCCCTGCTCGCCACGTACACCGGGGTGCTCGTCGCCGCGACGGCCATCCCGGCCTGGTTCCTCCACCGCCGCCTGCTGCCCCTGCACTTCGGAGTCGCGGCGCTGGGCTCGGCCGCGGCCTCCCTCGAGCTGCTCGGCTACCGTCTGGCGGCGCTCGGGGCGCTCGGGGTCCTGGCGGCGGCGGTCGAGACCGGCGTCGCTCTCGTCCTGGAGGTGCGGCGAGCGGGGCCCGCGGACCGGGCCCTGCGCGAGGGTCGCTCCGGTTGGCTGGTGCGAGGCGCGGGCCTCCTGGCGGGTCCCGCGGCGTTGCTCCTCCGGCTGGCCGGCCTCGTCGGGCCGGCGGCCGCGGCCTTCCTCGCGGGCTCGCTGCTCGCCCGGTTCGCCTGGCTGGACGCCGGTCGCGCCTCGGCTCGCGATCCGGAGGCGACGTTCGCGGCGCAGCGCCGGCCATCCCGGTACCGCGATGAGACCAGCCCGAGCCGACGAAGAGCGGGAATAGCGAGGTGAGGTCACGGTTCGGCCCGTCACCGGTAAACGCACGCGGGTGATCCGGTGTCCGACTAGGTTGATGCATCCCCACGCCGGCGTTCCCGGCGTTGGCGCTCGCGAAGGTCGGCCCCTACGCACCCCGACCAGGTGACGTCGTCATGACAGCACGAAATCCCGGCCTCGGCCGGACTGGCCGGTCCGAAGCGTTCGGTCGCCGAGCGGGCCTCCGGCGCATCGCCCTGGCGGCAGTCGTCCTCTGGCCTGTGGTACCCACCCCGAAGGCCGTGGCCCAGGAGCCGGCCGCCCCCGAGGAGCGGGAGGTCGTTCTCCGGGTCTTCCTGGACTGTCAAACGCATCCCTGCGACTTCGACTTCCTTCGCCGGGAGATCCCGTTCGTCAACTACGTGCGGGATCGCCAGGACGCCGACGTGCACGTCATGGTGACGTCGCAGCCGACCGGCGGCGGCGGCCGGAGCTTCACCCTGGACTTCATCGGGCGCCGGGGGTTCGAAGAGCTCGACGATCGGTTGCAGGTCAGCGTGCGTCCCAACCTGGCCGAAGAGGAGACGCTGGCGCGACTCGCCCGCGCGATCAAGCTGGGCCTGATGCGGTACGTTGCCCGCACCCCCGACGCCGATCGACTGCGGATCGTCTTCGAGGAGGAGGGGGGCGAGCAGGCCGTGGCCGGTCCGGAGGACGACCCCTGGAACTTCTGGGTGTTCCGGGCCAGCCTCCGGGGCAGCTTCAACGGCGAGGCTCGCCGCAACTTCCTCTCGGCGTTCGGTTCCTTCTCGGCCGATCGGGTCACCGAAGGCCTGAAGATCGAGCTGGGCGTCGACGGTCGGTACTTCGAGAGCAATTTCGAGGTGGACGATACGACCACCGTGACCAGCATCACCCGGAACTACGAGCTCGAGTCTCTGACGGTGTGGAGCCTGGGCGATCGCTGGTCGGCCGGGCTGCAGAGCGGGGCCGAGCACTCGACGTTCCGGAACCGGGAGCTGGCGCTGCGACTCGCCCCCGCGTTGGAGTGGAACCTCTTCCCCTACGAGGAGTCGGAGCGCAAGCAGCTCACTTTCCTGTATTCCCTGGGGTTCAACAACTTCGACTGGCGCGAGGAGACGGTATTCGGAGAAACTTCCGAGCGTCGCGTGGACCACACCCTGCGGATCTCGCTCAGCGTGCGGCAGCCGTGGGGAGAGGCCGGAGGCAGCCTCGAGGCGTCCCACTTCCTTGACGACATCGGGCAGAACCGCATCCGGGCGGGGGCGGGGATCAACCTGCGGCTGTTTCGCGGGCTCTCGCTCGACCTCTTCGGGAACGCCTCACGCGTCCGGGACCAGATCAACTTGCCGGCGGGGGATGCGACCGAGGAAGAGGTCCTGCTCCGGATCCGCGAGCTGCAGACCGGCTTCGAGTACGGCTTCTCCTTCGGGTTCAGCTACACCTTCGGCTCGATCTTCAGCAACGTGGTGAACCCGCGATTCTGAGGCGGCGTCGAAGGCGGCCGCCGGGCGGGGCGACCGAGGCCGAGCCCGGCTCGGACACCACCGCGGCGGGCGCCATGCACCCCGACCCGAGCAGCGCGAGAGCCGCCGGGATCGGGCTCAGTCGGTCTCGATGCCCTTGCGTACGCGCCACAGGCTCTCCCGTCCGAGCCGATCGCCCACCTTGCGTCCGAACTCGCGAGCCACCTCCCGCTGGAGCATCTGCAGCTCGTCGAATTGGTCCTGTACGCGACCGGAGAACCCGGCGCCCTTGGAGGCTATCAGGGCCCGCTCCAGGTGCCCCAGGGCGCTCGCGAGCTCGTCCGCGAGCGTGCTGAGGTTCCGCTCCGTCCGCCTCAGGTCGCCCTCATCGGCTTCCGCACCGGGCGCCGCCGAACCACCGGCCGAATCCAGAATGGACAGCGGAACACGTCGCTCCGCACCGTTCGTCTGCATGTCATACCACCTTTCCGCAGTAGCACGCCCACTCGTGGCGCGCG
>CAYMQZ010000127.1:5627-7702 GCA_964392705.1 uncultured Gemmatimonadota bacterium | reverse complement strand
AATGTGCCGTAACATCAAAGTGTTGTTCAAGTTCGATCCACCGGTAACCGACGAGGAAGTGCGAGACGCCTCCCTCCAGTTCGACCGGGACCGCGAGGTCGAGGCCGAGAAGGCCCGGGCCCGGGCGCGAAAGCGCTTCGGAGCCTCCGCGTGAGCCCCCGTCGCAAGATCATCGTGTACATCGCGGCGAGCGCGGACGGCTACATCGCGCGACCGGACGGCGACGTCTCGTGGCTCGATCGCGGCCGCCCGCCGGAGGCCTACGGGACGGCCGAGTTCATGGAGAGCGTGGACACGATCCTCTGGGGCCGGAAGACCTACGAGAAAGCGCTCGATATGGGCGGCGGCTTCGACCCGGACGTTCGGAACTACGTGTTCACGCGCCGCCCGCCCGAACAGGGGCCGCCGGGCGTCGAGTTCGTGAGCGAGCCCGTCGGCGAGTTCTGCGAGCGCCTGCGGACCGCGCCGGGGAAGGACATCTGGATGATGGGGGGTGGAGAGCTCATCGCGTCGTTCCTGGACGCGGGCCAGATCGACGAGCTCATCGTGCACGTAATGCCCATCCTGATCGGCGACGGGATCCCTCTCGTGGCGCCTCGTCACGGAGACGTGGCGCTCGACCTGCTTTCCAGCTACGCGTACGACGAGGGCGTGCTCCGGCTCCATTACGCGGTCGAGCGCCCCGGGGGCGAGACCGACGAGCCGGCCCCGGCCGGCGAGACGGCGGAGCGGCAAGCGGGCCCGGGGAGTGACGGGCCACCCAGATGATCGCTCGCGTGTGGCACGGTTGGACGAGGCCTGAGAACGCGGCCGCCTACGAGCGCCTGCTGAAGCGGGAGATCTTCCCCGCGATCGAGGCCAGGGGGGTGACCGGCTACCGGGGGATCGACCTGCTCCGCCGCGAGCACGAGGACGAGGTCGAGTTCGTGACGATCATGTGGTTCGACGACCTCGAAGCGGTGCGGCGGTTCGCCGGCGAGGAGTACGAGCGCGCCTACGTCCTGCCGAAGGCGAGCGCGCTGCTCTCCCGCTTCGATGAGCGCTCGGGACACTTCGAGGTCCGCGAGAGGTCACGCGGTTGAGCCGATCTCGGCCGTCGAGCGCCTCCGGCGACGCGCGGGGGGGAGGACCGACGGCCCGTCCGTTGCGCGCCGTGTGGTGGCGCCGACTCGACCTGCCGTCGCTCGAGCACTTCCGGCTCCGGGACGACGGCGACTCCTTCCGCCTCGAAGGGAGGGTGCTCCTCGCAGTCGACGGGGAGCCGGCCGAGGCGACCTACGAGGTCGTCTGCTCGCGGAGTTGGCTGACGCGGGAGGCCCGCGTCCGCGTCCAGCGAGCCCCGGGGATGCGAACCGTCGAGCTCCGTCGGGAGGAGGGTGGACGTTGGTGGGTGGATGACGAACGGCGCCCCGACCTGGACGGCATCGCGGATGTCGACCTCGGCTTCACGCCCTCCACCAACACGCTCCCCGTGTGCCGTCTCGAGCTGGAGGTCGGGTCGAGCGCCGACCTCCGCGCCGCCTGGGTCCGGTTCCCGGAGCTGACGGTGGAGGTGCTCGAGCAGCGCTACGCGCGTACCGCGCCCACCGCGTACCGGTACGAGAGCCGTGGCGGGAGGTTCACGGCCGACCTGACGGTGGACGAGCACGGCGTCGTCGTCTCCTACGGCGACCTGTGGGAACGGGTGGGCGAGGCGTGACGGCCTCCGGCGACGCGTGAGGAAGCCCTCGACCCTCTCCGCCACCTTCGAGCGGCTGGGCGCCGCCGGCCGCCGGGCCTTCATCCCGTTCCTCACCCACGGCTATCCGAGTCCCGAGGACACGCCGCGCCTGCTGCTGCGGCTGGCCGAGGCCGGGGCCGACGTGATCGAGCTGGGGGTGCCGTTCAGCGACCCGCTGGCCGACGGCCCCACGATCCAGGCGGCGAGCTGGCGGGCGCTCGAGCAGGGGGTGAGCCTCGCGTCCACGCTGGAGCTGGTCTCCGAGGTCTCGGCCGACCTGCCGCCGATCGTGCTCTTCTCCTACCTGAACCCGATCCTGCGCGCGGGCGTCGAGCCCACCCTGGAGCGGGCCGAG
>CAYMQZ010000127.1:0-5527 GCA_964392705.1 uncultured Gemmatimonadota bacterium | reverse complement strand
CGGCGGCCGCGAGCGTCTCCCTCTGGCAGCTCTTCCTCTTCTTCCTGAAGGTGGGGGCCGTGCTGTACGGGAGCGGCTACGTGCTCGTGGCCTTCCTGGAGGGCGGGCTCGTGACCGACCTGGGGTGGCTCACGCGCCAGCAGCTTCTGGACGCGATCGCGATCGGCCAGTTCACACCGGGACCCGTGCTCTCGACTTCCACGTTCATCGGCTACGTGGTGGCGGGAACGCCGGGGGCGGCCGTGGCCACGGCGGGGATCTTCGCCCCCGGCTTCCTCTTCGTCCTCGCGCTGAACCCCGTGATCCCGAAGCTGAGGGAGTCGCGCTGGACCGCGGCCTTCCTGGACGCCGTGAACGCGGCTGCCGTGGGCCTCATGGCGGCCGTGACGATCAGCCTCGCGCGTGGCGTGCTGGTCGGCCCGGTCCCGTGGGCGATCGCGGTGGCGGCGGCCGTGCTGCATCTGCGCTTCGGGGTGGGCGCGGCGTGGCTGGTGCTGGGCGGGGCGGCTGCGGGAGCGTTGCTGGGAGCCTGACCCGATCCCGGGAAGCCAGCCGCGATCCGAACGGCTTGCACCGGGACGCCGGCTACGGGCTACGGAGCGTTCCGCTCCTCGTCCAGCAGGTGGAGCTGGTCCTCCTCCGCGGCGGGATACACGATGCCGCCGCTGGGCAACGGGCGGGCGGCCTCGTTCGGCTCGTGGGCCTCGGACTGGCCGGGCTCGATCAGGTGGATGACCTCGTGCCCTCTCGCGACCAGCAGGTCGGAGATCAGCTGACGGTGGCAGCGCCAGGGGACGATCTCGGCGCACATGACCGCCGGAGTCCGGCGCTCGGCGTCGGCCTCGAGACGGCCGAACGCCTCGAGGAACTCGCCGGAACGGAGGTGGTCGGCATAGGCGCGGAATCCCTCGCTCCGCCACCAGGTGTTCGGCGAGTCGCCGACCAGAGAGCGCCGGCCGCCCATCGCCTCCTCGTGGCGGTAGTCGATCCCGGCCGCCGGCAGTCTCTCCGCGAGGCTCTCCTTCCGGAAGTGGGGAAAGCGGCGGGAGGTCGGGTAGCGACGCACGTCCACCAGCAGGTCCACGCCCGCCTCGCGCAGCAGGCGCACCAGCTCCTCCAGCTCGCGGGTCGAGTGGCCGACGGTGTACACGGTGCTCATCGGTCTCACCGTACCCGATCGGCGGGGCGAGTTGCCGCTCCGACGCGCCTTCCTCGCGGCATCGGCGGGGAGGCTCTTCCTCGGCGGACTACGGTTCGCGGGTGCCCCGATAGATCTCGCCGTCGTCGTGGATCGTGACGCTCTCCGCGCGCCCGTCCACGAGCGTGAAGGCGAGCCGGAACCCGAGATTGACTTCCGGGATGAACGCGTGCTCGCCCTGGTACAGGAGCCGCGACGGGCTGTCTCCTCCCGGCTGGCCCTTGATCTGGCCATCCTCCACGAACACGCGGAGCTCGACCGTCCGACCCTCCACCTCGACGGTGTAGGTGCCCACGTACGGCGCCATCTCCTCTTCGGTGAGCGGCAGGTCCAGCGCGGCGTTCCCCGCCACGACGGCGGGCGGCGGACCGGCGTCGCCCACCTTCCGGGCCCGCCGCTCCGTCCCCTCGAGGTCGGCCACGAGCCCGACGACCTCCCCCGTCTCGTCCTTCGTGAAGGTGAACCGCCAGGGGGTTCGCTTGAGGAAGAAGCTCGAGTCGGAGTCGGCGTACATCCGGAACCGCACGTTCCCAGGCGCCTGCATCGTGAGCCAGCCCTCGGACTCCAGGCGGACGACCATGGACCGCCGCGGCGCCGTCTCGTACTCGCCCACGTAGGTTTCCAGGACTTCCGCGGGCACCTCGACCTCCGGGATCGGCAACGGCGGGCCGCGGCGCAGAAAGTCGAGGGCGATGTCGTCGTCGAAGTCGGTCGTGTTCGCGAGGCGCACGAAGCCGACGCCCCTCTCCGGATCGAAGGCGATCCGGGTGCTGTAGCCGGCGGTCCCGCCCCCGTGTGTGACGAACGTCCGGTCTCCGACTTTCCGCAGTAGCCAGTTGAGGCCCACGGCGGCGTCCTCGTCGATCGTCGCGTACGGCTCGTAGGCCTTCCGCATCACCCGCTCGAGCCGCGAGTCCGGCGGCCCGACGTTGGCCTTCAGGAACGCCAACATGTCCTCCGCGTTGGACCGGAGTGCTCCCATGGCCGGCAGATGGGGCCAGTTCCGGTACGGCGCGACCCTGCCGTCCTCGCCGTGGCCCCGGGTCATCCACCGGTGGAGCTCCCCGTCGACGACCGTGCTGGTCATCCGCATCACCAGCGGCTCGAGGATCCGCTCCCGGAGCAGCTCCTCGTAGCTCGCCCCCGCAGCCCGCTCGAGGGCGTTCCCCAGCAGCGCCACCGCGATGTTCGAGTACTCGTACTCGGAGCCGATGTCGCGCCTGAGCTCGTGCCCCGAGAGGAAGGCGTGCAGGTCCTCCATCGTGTACTCGGGGTAGGTTTCCCCCTCCTCCCGGACCATGTTGTCCGGCATGCGGGGGAGGGACGAGCGGTGGGTGGCCAGGTCGAGGAGCGTGATCTCCCTCCCGTTCCGGGAGGGGATCGTCACCCCCTCGGGCATATAGCGGGAGACCGGATCCGAGAGCGCGACTTCGCCCCGCTCGACCATGTCGGCCAGCAGGATGCCCGTGAACGCCTTCGTGATCGACCCGAGCTCGAAGGCGGACTTCGGGTCCAGGGGGAGGGCGCCCTCGCCGGCGCCCCCGTAGTGGAGGATGCGGGTCGAGCCGTCGGTCTCCAGGATCCCCAGCACGATCCCCGGCGTCTCGCCGTCCTCCACCAGGTAGCGGAGCATGAGCTGCAGGTCCTCGTCCGCGGGGAAGTGCCGCGCAGCGGCGGCTGCCGGCCTCGACGCCGTCGCCGTCGCCCCGGCCCCCGGGGCCTCCCGGCTCGCCTCCTCGGGCTCCGCGGCGGCGCCCGCCGGCGCCGGCTCGTCGCTCGTCTTGCGGGCCCGTCGCTCTACGCCCTCCGTGGTCAGGGCCAGGCCGGTCACCTGCCCTTCCTCGTCAGCCAGGAAGCGAATCGTCCAGGGAGTCCGCTTGAGGAAGAAGGTGGAGTCCGACGCGGGGTGCATCCGGAAGCGGACGTTCCCGGGGGTCTGCAGCGTGAGGTAGCCGTCCGCTTCGAGGCGCACGGGGATGTACGCGTCGGCCCCGGCCTGGTAGCGGCCGACGTAGCGCTCCAGCACCTCCCGGGAGACGTCCGCCTCCGCGATGTCCAGGGGCGGGCCCCGGCGGAGGAAGTCGAGGCCGATGTCGTCGGGGAACTCTCCGGTGTTGGTCAGACGGATGAAGCCCACCCCCTTCTCCGGATCGAAGCCGATCATGGTGCTGAAGCCGCCGGTTCCCCCGCCGTGCACGAGCAGCGTTCGTCCCTCGTGCTCGCGAACGGCCCAACCCAGGCCGATCCCCTGGTCGTCATCGATCCGCTTCCGAACCTGCTGGGCGTCGCGCATCGCACGCTCGAGGTCCGTCTCGGGCGGCCCGATGTTCGCCTCGAGGTAGACGAGCATGTCCTCGACGCTGGAGCGCAGCCCTCCCGCGCCGTCGATCGCGTCGGTGCCGAACCAGAACGACGTCACCTCGCCGTTCTCGTCGTGCCCCGTCGTCATCCACTCCCCCAGCTCGCCCTCCAAGGCGTAGCCCGTCCTCTCCATCCCCAGGGGCTCGAGGATCCGCTCCCGGAGGAGCTCCCGGTAGGTGGTCCCCGCCGCCCGGCCCAGGGCGTGGCCCAGGAGCCCCATGCCCAGGTTCGAGTACTCGAACTCGGTCCCGGGCTCACGGCGGAGCTCGTGGGTCGAGAGGAACTCGTACATCGTCTCGACCGTGTAGTCGGCGTACGGGTTTGACATGTCGGCGGGCATGTGGTTCCCGGCGAGCCGGGGGAGCCCCGAGTGGTGGGTGGCCAGGTCCAGGAGCGTGATCTCCCGGCCCTCCCAGGACGGCACCGTGAGCCCCTCTGGCAGGTATTCGGCGACGGGATCCTCGAGCGCCACCTCGCCCCGGGCGACCATGTCGGCGAGGAGCGTCCCGGTGAACGTCTTGTTGATGGACCCGATCTCGAACACGGATCGCGGACCCAGGGGCCGCGCCTCCGGACCGCCGGTGCCCTCGTGAAGGACGCGGGTCGAGCCGTCCGTCTCCCGGATCCCCAGGACGATCCCCGGGGTGGCGCCGTCCTCCACGAGGTAGCGGAGCATGACCCCAAGCTCCTCGTCGGTGGGGAAGTGCCGGTCAGCCTGGGCCGGGGTCGCCTCGACCGTGACGGCAGCTTGGGCCGCGGCGGTCGCCGGGAGGAGGAGGGCGAGCGCCAGGAGGAGGAAGCGGCTCCGAATTCGTCGCGTCAGGTGGAATCGGCAGGTCATGTGTCGTGTCTCCGGTTCGTTCGTTCGTCGACGTTCATTTCGCTCCGCCCTGGCAGTGGCGCGAGGCCGCCCCCAGGAGGGCCGCGAACCCCATGCCCGTCCAGAGGACGGTGGCCGTCGCCCAGCGGCCGAGGGTGGGGAGCTCCCGCCAGGCCGCCACCCGTTCCCCGGACGGGAGTCGATGCACCTCCTGCAGACCCTCGACGCCGCCCGTGAGGAGCGCATCCAGGCCGTAGGGGCCCAGCGTGAAGTGATGCCTCGCGTATACCAGGGCGTCGTACAGCCACGCGACCCGGCCCTCCACTGCGATCATGCCGAGGATGAGGACCCCGAACGCGACGCCCGCCAGCCACCTCCACGGGCGCTCGGTGACGAGCAGGAGCCCGCTCGCCAGCATATACAGGGTGGTCGTTCCGGTGAACAGCGCGAGCAAATGCCACCACTGGGCCGACCACTGCACGGAGCGGGCGCCGGAGGGCTCCGAGGTGTCCAGCACCCAGCGTACCTCGGGGACCCCCAAGGTGCCACCGCTCAGGAGCGTGATCAGCACGATCCAGAGGAGGGTCGCGCCCAGCGTCGCCATCAGCCACGCCCATCCGGCGCCTACCTTGAGCAGGGCATGCCGCCGGTGTCTCACGGGAAGGAACCAGAGGGGCGAGCCGCCGAACCGCGCCTCGCCCTTCCACACCGCGGCGGGGGCGAGAAGGGCCGCCGCTCCGGCCAGGACGCCGAGAGGGGCCAGCGCGGTCGACCTGCCGAACGAGAGCGGTTCCCCGACCTGCGAAGCGTGGACGAGCGCGGTCAAGGTGGGGACGGCGACGAGGGCGGCGACGAACGCGGCCTCGCGCCGGATGGCGATGCCCACGGTACGGAGTTGCTCGCGCGCGGCGTCCCACGGCCGCGGGGTCGGGTGGAGGGCGGCATCGCTCATGACGTCTCCTTTCCGCCGAGCAGCGCGATCGCGGCGTCGTCGAGGGACAGGGACGAGATCTCGCGCACGGTGGCGCCGGCCGCGCGCAGCCGGTCCTTTACGTCGTCCGGCTCGCCCCACACCGTCCACAGGATCTCCCGGCCGGTCCCGGCCTTGCGAACCACGACGCCGTTCAGACTCTCCGCGCCTCTCCAGC